>DAOMPL010000011.1:0-38520 GCA_035444785.1 Edaphocola sp.
TTCCAAAAATGTCATCGAAAATTCTTAGCGACATTGCTACAAAAAAACTCCCTATACCTCCATTAGTAAGACTCTCAACTAACAAAGAAGAAATAACTGTAGAAGAGTTTTTTGTGGATAGCAATCATTTAGACCAATGTTGGATAGAAATTACCAAGCAAGAGCAAGATTTTAAAAAAATATGGGGTAATTTTAATTTGGTAATGACAAAAGACCCTGAATGGAATAATATTTATATTTATCCGGAAAATATTACAATAAAATCCGGTGAATTTTATGTTGAATTTTAATTCTAATTAATGAAGGCTTAATATACATTTTTATGAAAATGAAATATATAATTGCTTTGAGCATAATTTTTGTGGTTGTATTTACCGCTTTTTCTTGTAGAAAGAACAGTAAATATTATAAAAGCTATGCTCAATTTAATATAAACAATGTTTTTTGGAAAAGTGATAGAACTATGCACGAAAATGCTGATCCTTACAATTTTTACAATAATGACAATATTTTTTCTTTTTATTATGGCAAAGAAATCGTAATGATACATGAAAAAAAAGAAGTTAAATATCCTAAAGGAAAGAATATTGCCTACTGTCGTGAAAACCTTCGTTTTGGAGCTATTCAAAAAAAAATAGGAAGGCAATATTTTCAAAGCATGACTTTAGCCAAATTAAACCAAACTCCCGTTATAGACTTGCCTCCAACTCCAATGTTTTTCACAATAAATGAAAATTTAGACGTCACCTATTTTTTTGTGGATAGTAACCATTTAGACCAAAATTGGATAGAAATTACCAAGCAGGAGCATGACTATAAAAAAGTTTGGGGTAATTTTAATTTGGTAATGGTTAAAAATCCTTCCACACCTGCTAAATATCTTTATCCGGATACTTTAAACATCGAAAATGGGGAGTTTTATGTAGAATTTTAATAAAATATTATCCCCCCTAAGAGGTGTATCATTGTCGATTATTGGGCATTTAAGAGCAATTTTTAAATGATTCAAAGCCTTTGATACAATCCCAAAAAAATATTCCCAAGATTTTCGATTAGTATAAGAGACTTTTACAGTGCAATCACTTTTAAAAAAAACTATGTAAAAATTTTATTTTCTATGATACCTTGGATTCATTATTTCACTTAAAAAAGCCTATAAATCTATGTTATTTAATATTTTTACCACATTTTACATAGGTTTTTGAATTATTCAATAGAATTCTTTTCATTGAAGCATTACTTTCAAAATAGCTTAAAATTTAAATGCGAATGCCGAGGGTAAAATAATAGATAATAAAAGGATGGGTTTTTCCAAAGGAAATATCATAATGCTCTTTTATTTTCTCTTTCTTCAACAAGTTCTAATAATAATTATTATCATTAATTTTTCAAAATAAATCTTATATTTGTTAGTTAATTACTAATGGTATAATATTTTGATAAAAAAAGAAACAGATATTCAAATTGTCCTTATTGAGGATGATGAGGTAATCAGAGAGAGTTTTGAATTTCTTTTGAATGCAGAAGAGGGATATGCAGTTGAAAAAACTTTTTCAAATGCAATAGATGCCATTCAAAATATAAAAAAATATAACCCGGATGTAATTCTTTTAGATATACAACTCCCAGGTATAACTGGAATAGAGGCTTTGCCAAAATTAAAAGAAGTGGTTCCAGAGGCTGCCATCATTATGCTTTCTGTAAATGAACATCAAGATGCTGTTTTTAATGCCCTTGCAAACGGAGCTTCCGGTTATTTAACCAAAAATACACACCCTGAAAAGATAATTGAAGCCATTAAAGAAGTGATGTTGGGTGGAGGTCCTATGTCTGCACATATAGCCAAAATGGTAGTTAATTCTTTTAGAAAAAGTACCGAAAGTCCATTAACCAGAAGAGAGACCGAAATATTAGAATTAATCGTTGCCGGAAAGACGAGAAGAAAAATTGCCGATGAACTTTTTATTGATCCTGAAACTGTAAAATCTCATATGAAAAATATCTATGCAAAATTGGAAGTGCATTCTAAAGAAGATGCCATTAAAACAGCAAAAATGAATAAATTTATTTAACCCTAATCCATCCCCTATTTTGGTGGATGAAAGCCAATTGTCTATCACATGAAACAATCCTTTTTGAAATATTTATTAGTTCTAGTTTATTGCTTTCTCAGTATCTCTTTGTTTGCCCATGAAGATGGAGTAGGAGGTAGCAAGGTTCAATTTATTCCCAATAAGGGACAATGGGAGCACGACTTTATGTTTAAAGGAATTTCAAAAAATGCAGATATCTACTTTGAACGTAAAGGATTAAGGGTATTAGTTGGTGCATCAGAAAATGATAAAATTTTTGAGGATTATAAAATGGGTAAAACAGAACACTATCCTCAATTTCGCTTTCATGCTTATGCCATTAGTTGGTTAGGGGGAAATGAGCAGCCAGAAGTTCAAGGAGAAATGGCAGAAGCTCATTATAATAATTATTTTTTAGGAGATAATCCGGAGAGATGGAAAGGGGATATTCCTATTTTTAATAAATTGAATTATAAAGAAATATATGACGGTATCGATTTTCATTTTTATTCAGAAGCTGCCGGTCTTAAATATGATATTATTTTAAGCCCTAATGCCCGGTTAGAAAATATTCAACTTCAATATGAAGGTGTAGATAATGTAATATTAGAGAATGGAAATTTGAAAATAATAACTTCTGTAGGAACTATAATAGAGCAAAAACCTTATGCCTATCAGATTAAGGATTACAAAAAAGTTGAAGTACCTTGCCATTACGTATTAAAAAATAATATTTTAAGTTTTAGCTTACCTAAAGGTTATGATAAAACAAAGGAGTTGGTTATCGATCCTCAAGTGGTGTTTGCTTCTTTGACCGGTTCTTATGCCGATAATTGGGGCTTTACTGCAACTTATGACCCATCCGGAAACTTGTATGCCGGAGGTATTGTTAGAGGTGCAGGGTATCCTATCATTTTAGGAGCATTGCAGGCTACCTATGGAGGAGGTACCGGTGGAAGCAATTTGGGGATAGATTGTGATATTTCAATATCTAAATTTAATGCCGTTGGAAATGCTCTTTTGTTTTCTACCTATATCGGAGGAAGTTGTAATGAGATGCCTCATAGTCTGGTGGTGGATGCCAATAATAATTTAATCATTGCCGGAAAAACTTGCTCAAGCAATTATCCTACTACCACAAATGCTTATGATAATAGCTTTGGTGGTGGTTTTGATATTGTGGTTTCAAAAATAAATGCTTCCGGTACGGCTTTAATGGGTTCTACCTTTTTTGGAGGAACAGGAGACGATGGTGTTAATATTTCGGCAAATTTCTCAGTTCAGAACTCCTTAAAACATAATTATGGAGACGATGCACGAAGTGAGGTAGTAGTGGATAAAAATGGGAATATTTATATGGCTGGTTGTACCCGTTCCAATGATATTGTTTGGCCATCAACAGCTATGAAAACTACTTTGGGCGGAGCTCAGGATGGATTATTCTTAAAATTCGACCCTAATTTGACCAATCTTATTTATGGTACTTTGCTTGGAGGTTCTGATGTAGATGGAGCTTATAGCATTGCATTGGATACTTCAAATAATTATGTGTATCTAACCGGAGGTACAGCCAGTACAGATTTTCACAGCAGTAGTACGGTCGGAGCTTATCAAACGAGTAATGGTGGAGCTATTGATGGTTTTGTAATGAGAATACAAAACTCCGGATCTTATCCTTTATTGAGAACATCATACATCGGAACAACTGCTTATGATCAAATTTTTGGAGTTCAAATAGACTTGGAAAATTCGGTATATATTATGGGGCAAACCCAAGGTGCTTTCCCGGTATTCCCAAGTGGAGTGTATAATAATCCCGGCTCCAGTCAATTCATCATGAAATTAGACAGCACCTTATCCACCGGGATTTTTTCTACGGTCTATGGTTCCGGACCGGTGGCAAATGTCAATATTTCACCGGTGGCTTTCTTGGTAGATACTTGCCAGAATATTTATATTTCCGGATGGGGGGGATTAACCATTACCGGACCGCCAACCTCTGTTCAAGGCTTACCCATTTCTCCCAATGCAATACAAGCTACTACTGATGGTTCTGATTTCTATTTTATTGTATTAAAGAAAAATTTACAAAGTTTATTGTATGCCAGTTATTTTGGGTCTTCGGGCATTCAAGAGCATGTAGATGGCGGTACCAGCAGGTTTGACCCTAATGGAGTAGTGTATCAGGCTATTTGTGCTAGTTGTGGTAATATGTCTTTATATCCTGCTACTCCCGGTGCTTATGCTACTCAAAAGAATAGCAATAATTGTAATTTAGGTGTGGTGAAAATAGCATTTAATCTTGGAAGTGTAACCACTAATGCACAAGCATTGCCTAGCACAAGTGGCTGTGCTCCATTAACTATTAATTTTCAGGATAACTCTACTAATGCTACCAGCTGGCAATGGAATTTTGGAGATGGAAGCAACAGCTCCCTTCAAGCTCCAACCCATACTTATACCAATGCCGGGACATATCAGGTGCAATTGATAGGCCATAATCCTGATGCTTGTAAAGTATATGATACCAGTTATGTAACCATTATTGTTACCAATGATACCATAAATTCAAATTTTAATTATACAATTTTAGATAGTTGTTATGATTTTAAGGTGAGCTTTACCAATGTTTCCACAGGCATTGGAGGAAGTCCCTTACCGGTTGCTGCCACCTATTTTTGGGAATTTAGTAATGGTAATACCTCTACTGCGGTGCAACCACCTGTTCAGAGTTTTGCAGGAGCAGGTAGTTATACGGCTAAATTAACGATGAATATGAACGGAGCTTGCAACAGCCCCGATACGCTGGTGAAAACCTTTAGTTTTAATCCGGTGATGGTGGATGCCGGTAGTCTTCCTGCTTTAAATGCTTGTGATCAAACAGCATTTAATTTTTCCAGTAATGCCACCAATGCAACCGCTTACAGTTGGAGTTTTGGAGATGGTACAGGAAGCTCTAGTCCCAATCCCAGTCATACTTATTTGCAACCTGGTATTTATACCGTTACTTTAACTGTTTCTAATCCTGCTAGTTGTAATAAGACTGATATGGTAAGCACTACTATTACGGTAAACCCTATACCGACAGCTGATTTTACTGTAATGCCGGTTGTGGCAGAGACCAATAAGCCTTTTACTTTTACAAATAATAGCACGGGGGCTACCACCTATTCATGGGATTTTGGAGATGGTACCCATAGTTCAGACATTAATCCGATTCATGAATATAAAAAAACAGGTAGGTTTCATGTATGCTTAACCGCAAGTAACCAATATGGCTGTTCTTCGGTTCTTTGTAAAGATATTGATGCCATTGTACAACCTTTGGCGGCTGTGCCTACAGGATTCTCTCCTAATGGTGATGGGAATAACGATGTGCTTTATGTAAGAGGCTATGGAATAGAAACGATGTCTTTAAAAATTTTCAATCGTTGGGGAGAGTTGATTTTTGAAACTATTAATCAAGATATTGGCTGGGACGGCACTTACAAAGGCAAGCCTCAAGAAATGGAAGCTTATGCCTATGTGTTGGATGTGGTGTTTGGTGATGGATCCAAGGTGAGAAAACAAGGGAACGTTACCTTGCTAAGGTAATATTCCCATTATAATTGCTATAATTTATGCCTGCAAGACTTTTACTTTAACAGTTTCTATTTTTGTAGGTGTTGCCAATAATATTTCAAACTCGTAACGGTCCAAAATGATTTTGACACCTTGCTTTGGAATAGTTCTGTAATGCCGTATGATATAACCGGAGAGTGTTTCGGTTTCATCTTCCCCGATAGTTAAATTGTATTTTTTTCGTATAAATTCTAATTTTAAACGCCCGGAAAACATATAAGTATTGGGACTGATTTGATTGGAAGTGTATTCCTTTAAATCATAATCTTCGTCAATATCTCCAAATATTTCTTCTAATATTTCTTCCATGGTGATGATGCCCGCAGTGCCACCAAACTCATCCACTACCCATGCGATGCCTTTATGGTCTTTGGTGAAAAGATTAATAATTTCAATAGCATTCATCGTTTCCGGGATGGTGGGTATAGAATGTAATATTTCTTTTAATGATTTTGGACGCTTACCGATGTCGATTTGGTGAATATAACCTACAATATGGTCAATGTCTTTATCGTAAACTATCATTTTGGATTGTTTCGAATTGACAATGGCTTCCATCACCTTTTCAAGGTTTGTTTGGAGTTCTACTGCTTCAATCTCATTTCTTGGAATCAGGCATTTTCTGGCTTTTAATTGCGAAAGGTGGATTACCTTTTCAAAAAGGTTTTTGTTGATTTGATCATCATTGTTTAAACCTTGAATAGAATTTCTGATGAATAACTGTGCATCAGTTCTTTCAAAAATGGTCTGTTCTTTTGGCACTTTGATGTTGAATAAATATTTTAAGGTAATCTCCGAGAATCTTACAAAAAATTTTGCAAATGGTTGTGTAAAATTGATGAAAACTTCCATGAGGCCCGACCAAAACATTAGACTCCTTTCAGGATTGGATTCAAATATTCTCTTACCAAAATATCCTATCATACTGACAAGGATGATGGTAGCCAAAATCCAATCAAAAAATATTTGAGTATATTCAAACTCTTGCAAAACACTTGGTAGTAATACCATTAAGCTACTGGAAAGCACATGCAGGCTTAGGCAGAAACCAATTAAGCAAACAAATATAGAAATACTCGTTGCTGCCCAAAAACGTTCAGGAGCATCAAAGAAAGAATTTAACAGTACTCCTGATTTTTCTTTTTGTCTTCTTTTTAATTCTATACTTAACCGGTTGGCACCAAAATAGGCAAACTCCAAACCTGCGAAAAGGATAATAAAAAATAAAAATATTAATAATAAAATAGACGCCCCTATGATTTCTACTTGTTTAAAGTCCATTGGAATGTGATTTTGAGGTTTTATTTTGCGTAAAGATAAAAGTTAATTTGTAAATAAATAATATTATTTCAAATTTTGGGTGTTTAAAAGGTTCGGAAGGTATGTATCCAAAAGGAATCTTTTTCGCTCTTTCTTTTTTAATTTTATTCTTTTTATATTAGCAGTCTAAAATAAATTAAATGAAAAAATTAATAAAAATAAGTTTAGTATTAGCTTTGAATAGTGGAATTGCTTTTGCTCAGGTGGATACTAATATCTTAAATAATATCCAAAACGAAGTAAACCAGCGTTCACAATTAGAACAATTGGGCCAGCAATTGATGGACGATATAGGGCCGAGGTTGATGGGAACTCCAGAGAAGAAAAGTGCCAATGAATGGGTTGTGAATACTTATAAAGGTTGGGGTATTCAGGCTCATAATGAACAATATGGTACCTGGAAAGGGTGGCAGCGTGCCGAAAGTCATGCCATGATGACCTTTCCTCGCTTTCAACAGCTAAATGTAAAGCAATTGGCATGGTCTCCTGCCACTCCAAAAGGAAAATTTATAGAAGCAGAAGTAATAGAGATTCCATTATTGAATGATTCTATTAGTTGGCTTAATTGGTTGCCTAATGTAAAAGGTAAAATAGTTTTAGTTTCTCAACCCCAACTTTCAGGAAGACCTAATGAAGACTGGAAAGAGCATGCCCTCGAAGAGGATTATACCAACTATTTGTCTTTGAAGAATAAAAAGAAACAAGAGTGGAATGAAGGTTTAAAAAGAATGAAAACCAATGTGAATCTGCTTCAAAAGCAATTGGAGGATGCTGGAGCTATAGCATTAGTTTCCTGTTATTGGAGCGAGGGTTGGGGTGTCAATAAGATTTTTGGTACTAAGACCGAAAAGATAGTTCATTTTGATATGGAATTAGAGGATTATTTGATGCTTTACCGCCTAGTAAAACGAGATTTACACCCTAAAATAAAATTAATGGCAAATTCAAAATTCCTAAAAGAAATGCCTGCCGAAAATACTATAGCTGAAATAAAAAGTAGGGTGAATCCTGATGAATATGTAATGCTCTCTGCTCATTTAGATAGCTGGGATGGGGCAACAGGAGCAACTGATAATGGTACCGGAACTATTTTAATGATGGAGGTAATGCGTATATTGAAAAAGTATTATCCAAACCCAAAACGTTCAATTATTGTGGGTCATTGGGGTGGAGAAGAGCAAGGTCTTGTGGGCTCTCGTTCCTTTGCTGCTGACCATGCCGACTTAATGCCTAAAATATCAGTTGCCTTTAATCAAGATAATGGCACAGGTAGAATCAATTGGATTAACGGTTTGGGCTTTTTAGATGCTTATGATTATTTTAACCGATGGTTTGCCTATTTGCCTGAAGAAAATAGAAAAGAAATCAAAACCGACTTTCCAGGAAATCCGGGTGGACGTGGTGGTTCCGATTATGCTTCTTTCTTACCATACGATGTGCCTTCCTTCTTTTTGATAAGTAGCGATTGGAATTATGGAAAATATACTTGGCATACCAATAGAGATACTTATGATAAAATTGTGTGGGAAGATATGAAAAGGAACGCCATTACAATAGCAACTATGGTGTATTTGGCTTGTGAAGAACCCGGTATGTTTAGCAGAAGAAAAGCAGATTTGCCTTTAGATATTAAATCAGGAAAAAGGATGGAATGGCCTAAGGTGCAAAAGGTGGAACGTAATAGTGATAAGTATTTTGAGGTAAAGTAGTCCAATTGAAAACATTGTTTCAATTGTAATAATGTTAATTGTCGTTAAATGTAAAAAGGTTCAAGTCTAAACTTGAACCTTTTTATTTATTAACTACTTAAAGATTATTTCTTTGTAGTTGTAGTAGTTGTTGTTTTCTTAGCAGTAGCAGTTTTTTCTGTATTGTTTTCAGTAGATTCTACTTCTGTTAATTCCATCATTTTTTCTAATTGACGAACTTCTTTTTTAAGATCGTAAATAGTTTTGTACAATTCGTCTAAGTCAGATTTAGTAGCTACAGGAATACCATTCATCATTTTTTCCATTTGCAATTCATAATCCTTACGTAATTTTAATTGCATAGCACTTACTTCTGCCATGATTTGGCTATACTCATCGCTTTCAAAAAGTTCAACATAAACTTTATCACCAATGTTTAACCACTCTTGGTATAAAGCAGTAACGTTGTTGATTTCTACACCTTGTTCCATTTTAGAAGTGATGTTTTCCACCAATGCATCCATTACTTTTTGACCTTGCTGATATACCATATATTGCATTTCTGCATTTTTGATATTGAAAATAGCAGTCTTATCAATTAAGTTTGTCCACTCTTCATAGCTTTTTGTGTATTGGTTAGGAGTAGCCATTTTAGCAATTGGAGATACTGCATTTGCAAAAGTTTCTTGCATTTTGTTGTAAGTGTTTGCAGCTTGTTCAAACATATTCATACCTGCAAATGGATTCATGCTTTTGAAAGCTTCGTTAGCTTGTTGGTAAGCATTTTTTCCTTGCGTAGCGGCATCTTTAGCATAGTTTTGAAACATATCAGTGAACTGTTGCATATATTTGCTGGTTTCGTCAGTATTAAAACCGAAGAAATTGTTCATGAAATCTTTGTAAGCATCCATGTTGAAGCTGGTTTTGAATTGCTCCATATTGAAAGTTTTATCTTGAATAGACTTCATAAATGGCATCCACATTTCATAAAACTTAGCAAATCCTGAAGTAGCACTCATCATATTAGCAAATACATCTTTTTGGTCTTGATTGTTCATGTTTTCTGTCAATTGACCAAAAGATTTTTTCAATAAATCTTGATACTCATTGAAGAATTTAGTGTAATTCTCATTTTGAGTCTTAAATTGATCCATAAAATTTGTAGGGTTCATTTGGTTCATGATATTAGACCAATTGTTAGCATTTTGAAATTGGGTGTACCATTTGTTCCAGTTGTTGAACATTTCCATTGGATTAGTAGTATTCATATTTGGAGTGTTTTTCATGTTGTTTTGGATGAAGTTCTGACTAGTTTCCCAACCTTTCTTTGCCATTTCAACTTGCTTGTTCAACCACTCTTGATAGAAAGTTCCTGCTTTTTCAAAATTTTCTTTTGCAGAATTAGTAGCTGTTTCTACTTTTTCAGTTGTACCTGCAAAAGCTTTCTTTTGATTTTCTAACCAGTTTTTGTAAAAATCTTGACCTTTTTCCATACTTTCGTTTACAAAAGCATTGTTATTGGACATGTTTTTAGTGTTTTCAATTACGTTATCAACAAATTTTTGTTGAGCTTCTAATACGGTTTCAACGAAATTTTTTTCTGTTGCCATGATATTGTTTTTTAAATTTATTTGTTTTTTAAAATTTGATGATGCAAAGGTATTATTATCTTCTTTGATAAATGATTTTTGAAATGAAAATAATCTTGATTTGTTTGAAATTAATAAAAATTAAATTTGAAAATTATTAATAATAAACATATTATAAATTTTAATTATTTACATTTTTGTTTTATTAGCTAAATCACTAATATTGAGGATTAATTGAAATTTAAATCTTTGTCTTTACTTAACACTATTCGTCTTAATTTTGAAACCTTTATTTTATTGAATATTATGAGATTTTTTCAAAAAACATTATCTTTATTGTTTTTATGCAACCTCTGGGTAGGATTAGTTTTTGGACAAAAAGCTCCTGAAATTAATAAGTCAAAGTTTAGCAAAGCCGCTTTATCGCAAATGGTGTATAAAGTAAATGGCGATTCTTTAAGTGTGAAAAAGGTTTTGAAGCAACATAGAGGCACTGTAGTCGTATTAGACTTATGGGCGGTTTGGTGTAAAGATTGTTTGGCAGTAATGGAAGACAACCACAAATTAAAAGAACGTTTTCCGGATGTGAAGTTTATTTATTTGTCTTTAGACCGCTCAGATACAGCTTGGTATAAGGCATTAGAAAAATATCATCTTACTAATGAAGAAAATTATTGGTTTAAATCCGGCTGGAAAAATAGTTTTAATAACTATATCGATCTCAATTGGATTCCAAGATATCTGGTATTAAATAAAAAGGGAGCTATTTCCGGATATTATTTTGTGCATCCAAAAGATGAAACATTTATTGCCTTATTGAATAGGCTTACTAAAAAATAGTGGTAAAATAAAAGAAATAATTTAAATTGCAAAAATTTCCAATTTTATAGAACATAAGAATTAAATATGAAGAAAATAGTACTTTTATTAATCAGTATTCTGTTTTTAGGGTTAGGGTCGCAAGCTCAAATCATTAAAGATCCAACGTCTTGGACTTATGAGGTAAAGAAGAAAAAAGATAATGTTTATGATCTTGTTTTTAAAGTAAAACTTAATACAGGATGGCATTTATGGTCTTTTGAACCGGGAGGTGATGGCTTATTAATTCCTCCAAGTTTTGATTTCAGCAAAAATCCTGATGTGAAGCTCGTAGGAAAAACAAAAGAAATAGGGAAAAAGATTTCTAAAGATTTTGATGGCGAGCCAGGGGATGAACATTTTTTTGAAGGAAATGTGACTTATACCCAAACGGTAGAAGTGAAAAATAATACAACAGTAAAAGGTACTCATATTTATCAAACCTGTGATGATGCCCGCTGTTTAAGCCCGGTAACCAAACCCTTTAGTTTTGAGATTAAAGATGTGGTAGCTGCTGGAGCCGATACCGCTAAAACAGATACCGCTGTAGTGGTTGCCCAAAATTTGGATACTGCAAAAGCTGATACCGCAGTAGCAGAAAACAATTTAGATACCGCCTTCATTGCAGCTGTTGCCGTTTCTGGAGGGTCAGATGCCACAACCGATAATACTAAAGGTAAGTCAGAGGAAACAGTACCTAATTCTTTATGGATGATATTTTTGGCAGGTTTAGGTGCCGGATTGTTGGCTGTATTAACGCCTTGTATATATTCAATGATTCCTATTACCGTGAGCTTCTTTACTAAAAAAGTAGCTTCCCGCTCTCAAGGTATAAAAAATGCCTTGGTGTATTCTTTTTCAATAATTGCGATTTTTACTATTTTAGGATTAGGAATTACCGCAGCTTTTGGAGCCAATGCCTTAAATAACCTATCTACCAACTGGATAGCCAACTTGATATTTTTTGCAATATTCTTATTGTTTGCTTTCTCCTTCTTGGGAGCATTTGAATTAACCTTGCCTTCCAGTTGGACCAATAAATTAGGAACAAAATCAAATGCCAATAGTTATGGTGGCATTTTCTTCATGGCATTAACATTAGTAATCGTCTCCTTCTCTTGTACTTCAGCCTTCATTGGTGGCTTGGCAGTTTTGGCAAGCAAAGGAGGAAGAATGGGGCCATTGGTAGGCTTCTCAAGTTTCGGATTAGGTATTGCATTACCTTTTGCTATTTTTGCCTTGTTCCCTTCTTATTTGAAAAACTTGGAAAAACCCGGAGGTTGGCAAAATGCCCTTAAAGTTACTTTAGGATTTTTAGAATTGGCATTAGCCTTGAAATTCTTATCCAATGCCGATTTAGCTATGGGATGGCGTTTGTTAGACAGAGAGGTGTTTATTGCTATCTGGGTGATAATCTTTATACTTTTAGGAATATATCTTTTAGGCAAATTAACCTTCTTCCATGATAGCGAATTACCAAAAAACCACTTTGGAATATCTTATATTTCTACACCAAGAATAATGTTGGCAATCAGTAGTTTGGCATTCGCAGTTTATATGATTCCGGGAATGTGGGGTGCACCTTTAAAAGCTCTAAGTTCCTTTGTGCCACCTATGGGAACACAAGATTTTATCATGGGAGTAGGAGGTTCTGGTGGTGGAGCTAATGCCCACAATGATTTCCCTGGACCTAAGCCTGTAAAATATGTGGACAAATTGATGATATATGAACCGGAAATAGCTAAGAAAAACGGTTTGGTAACATACTTTGATTTAGAAGAGGCAAAAGCAGCGGCTAAACAATTGAAACGCCCTATAATGTTAGACTTTACTGGAATTACTTGTATCAATTGCCGTAAAATGGAAGGTAAGGTTTGGTCTGACCCTGAAGTAATGCGGATGTTGAAAGAAGATTTTGTGGTGGCCTCCCTATATTGTGATTTTGATAATGAAGAATTGCCTAAAGAAGAGCAATATTATTCTAAAATATTAGGAGCTACTGTGAAAACGGTAGGAGATAAGAATGAAGATTTTCAAGCTACAAGGTTTCATTCTAATACGCAACCATTCTATTTCTTTGTAGATGAAAATGAGGTTCAATTGCACCCTAAGGGTTATGAGTATGATCCCTCAATTCCAAAATTTGTAGAGCATCTAAAAGAAGTGATAAAAAAATATAAAGAATTACATCCTTAATTTAAAAATTTTGTAAAGCGTTGGTAGTACTGATAATAAGGCACTATCAACGTTTTTTAATTATAACAATACTATGTCCTATTTAAGGCTGAAAGTTGAAAAAATTTTAATGCATTTCTTAATGCTATTAGCTATTTTTACTCTTTTTCGAATATTATTTTATGTATTTAATCTTAATGAAGTAGAGCCACTTACTTGGCAGCAACTCCCCAATGTTTTAAGGGGTGGGTTAAGGTTCGATTTATCTGCAATCGCATTTTTAAATGCCTTTTGGGTATTGCTGGTATTGTGTTTCCCTTTAAATATAAAGAATAGGGTTTTAAAGTTTACCATAGCCCTTTTCTTTTTATTTCCCAATATTGTTGCCTTCCTTTTTGAAATTAGCGATTGGATTTATTTTAATTTTAATAGAAAAAGAGCCACTTTCGAAATTTTTGATTTGATATTTTCTAAAGGTGATTTTTTGAGCCTTCTGCCCAGTTATGTTCAGAAATTTTGGTATGTCCCTTTAATTGGGGTAGCTTTTATCATAATTATTATCAAAGGGTATAATACATTACAAAACAAATATGCGGATCGTTATGCAGTTTTTGAACAATTAAAATTTAAAAAATCAGGACTGTCGATTATAATTAGTTTCCCTGTAGTTTTTGCTTTGATAATAGGAGTTCTTATTTTGATGATGAGAGGAGGCTTGCAGTTGGTGCCCATTAATGCCAGAAATGCAGTGGAATATTTACCTGCAAATCAGGCTGCCATTGTGTTAAACACTCCTTTTAGCATTATTACCTCGGCAGAAAGTGGCCGTTTGGAAGAGCAGCATTTTATGGAGGATTCTTTGGCTTTCAACATCATAAAACCGGTAAAGCAATATCATGCTTCCAATTCAAAATGGGAAAAGAAAAATGTGGTTTTTATTGTTTGGGAAAGTTTGTCAAAAAGATATACAGCTTTGGAAAATCCGGAGAGCAGTGTTACCCCCTTTTTTGATAGTTTAAGTAATTTGAGTTTAACTTTTTCCAATGCCTATGCCAATGCTTTGCGTTCTAATGAAGGTATCCCTTCTATCTTTTCTGGCATTCCTGCTATGATGGATGGGCCGGTAATTAATTCTGTTTATAGTAATAATAGCTTTACTTCTATCCCTTCCTTGTTGAAGGAAGAAGGGTATCAAACTGCTTTTTTTCATGGTGGAAAAAATGGTACTATGAGTTTGGATACCTATGCCGAAACTGCCGGATTCTCTTCCTATTTTGGTAGGAATGAATATGGGACAAATAAAGATTATGATGGTGCTTGGGGCGTTTGGGATATTCCTTTTTTACAGTATAGCTTTGAACAAATAAATAGCATGAAACAGCCTTTTTGTGTTGGCGTTTTTTCGCTTTCTTCTCATGTGCCTTTTAATGTTCCCAAAGGATTTGTACCAACAGTTAGCTATACAAAAAATGAAGTGGAACGCAGTATGAATTATACAGATGAAGCTTTAAGATTGTTCTTTGAAAAAGTATCTAAGACCGCTTGGTATCAGCATACGATTTTTGTTTTTTCTGCAGATCATGGATGCCCTGTGGCAGATGAAAACTTTTATATAGATGGTTTGGGTAGGTATCAAATTCCTATAATGATTTTTGATCCACAGAAGATTGGCAATGCTAAAAAAGATACAGCCTTAATGCAACAGTTGGATATTATGCCTACTGTTTTGGATTATTTAGGATACAATAAACCATTTTTTGCTTTAGGAAATTCCGCATTTAATAAGCAAATTTCAAGGTTTAATTTTAATTATTTGTCAGGAAACTATAGCGTATTAAGAAGTGGCTTGCATCTAAAAACAATAGGAAACCAGTTTGTTGAAGTCTATGCTTTTCCGGAGGATATTAGAGATACAAAAAATATTATCCATCAAGTCAAAAATAGTAAATCATTTCAAGAATCAGAGGTTTTTACTAAGGCCTTTATTCAGGTTTTATATAATTCGGTGATTAATGATAGGTTAAAAGCAAAAGACTATAAATAAAATTGTTTTTTTAAGAAGTATTTTCTTTAACTTTGGGTATAGTAATAAAAATATGATAGCAGATGACATCGAAGGTTAGCATTTTAAATCAAGAACAAATAGGTCAGCGCATAAAACGAATGGCTTATGAGATTTGGGAAAAACATAGTAAGGAAGAAGAGATCGTGATTTTAGGAATTGCAGATGGAGGAGCAGTATTGGCAGAATCTTTGAAAAATGTACTGACAAAGGTGTCGCCATTGAAAGTGAAATTGGAAACTTTTTCAATGGACAAAGAGCATCCTTTAAGTTCAGAAATTAAACTGAAAAATGAAGTGTTAGGCAAAAATGTAGTTTTGGTTGATGATGTTGCCAACTCCGGAAAGACTTTGTTGTATGCCATGAAACCTTTACTTACCTCGGTGCCCAAAAGCATTCAATTAGTGGTTTTGGTGGACAGAAAGCATAAGCAATATCCTATTGTTCCAGATGTGATAGGTTACTCTGTAGCTACCACACTTCAAGAGCATATTAGTGTAAGTTGGGATGGGAAAAAACTTACCGGAGCTTATTTAGAATAAGCCATAATGGCAGTATAAACCGAATACTAAGTGATAGTATAGTTTTTGTATAATATTATTAGATACCTTAGCAAAAAGCTTATCATTTGAAATTTTAGATTAAGGTATTAAACATTAAAACTAAAGAAAAAATGGATTCAAATTTCTCACAAAGAGTAAAAGATATAATTTCTTACAGCAGAGAAGAAGCTGTAAGGTTAGGAAATGCTTACATAGGAATTGAGCATTTCTTATTAGGAATATTAAGAGAGGGTGAAGGTACTGCTACTTTCATTCTTGCTAATATGCAGGTTGATTTAGGTAGCCTAAAGACAGATGTGGAAGGCTTGGTTAGAGAGACAGATGCCATAACTAAACCATCAAATAATTTACCTTTAACCAGACAGGCCGAAAAGGTAATTCGATTTGCTATCTTGGAGGCAAAAGTTCTAAAAAGTTCAACTGTAGAGGCAGAGCATTTAATGCTTTCTATATTAAAAACAAAAGATTGTGCTGCTACAGAAGTATTGAAAACTTATAATGTTACTTATGAGCGATTTATTGAAGAATTGGCTCATATCATGGGTAATGGCAATACCCGAAATCAAGGTGGCGATGACGATTCAGGGTCTTTTAAGTTTGAAAGTGATGATCCAGGAACCAGACCAAGCAATCCTATTAACAGCAAATCTAAAACCCCGGTATTAGATAATTTCGGTAGAGATATTACCCGGCTTGCAGAGATGGGCAGCTTGGACCCAATTGTAGGAAGAGAAAAAGAAATAGAAAGAGTCTCTCAAATCCTTTCCAGAAGAAAGAAGAATAATCCTATATTAATTGGGGAGCCCGGTGTAGGTAAAACCGCTATAGTTGAGGGTTTGGCATTAAGAATCGTTCAAAGAAAAGTGAGCCGTGTGCTTTTTGATAAGCGTGTGATTTCTTTAGACTTGGCAGCATTGGTGGCTGGAACCAAATACAGAGGTCAGTTCGAAGAACGTATGAAGGCCATCATGAGTGAATTGGAAAAAAACAGAGATGTTATTCTTTTCATAGATGAAATTCATACCATTGTAGGTGCCGGTGGTGCTAGCGGTTCTTTGGATGCTTCAAATATCTTTAAACCGGCATTGGCACGTGGAGAACTGCAATGTATAGGTGCTTCTACTTTGGATGAATATAGAAATAATATTGAAAAGGATGGTGCTTTGGATCGTCGTTTTCAAAAAGTATTAATAGAACCACCTAGTATTGAGGAGGCGATTACCATTTTGAATAATATTCGCCCTAAATATGAAGAGTTTCATAATGTAAGTTACGACCAAGAAGCCATTGAGGCTTGTGTAAAATTAAGCGATCGATATATGACCGACAGGTTATTGCCCGATAAAGCTATTGATGTGTTGGATGAAGTAGGAGCCCGGGTGCACTTGAAAAATATCAATGTGCCTAAGACAGTATTAGATTTAGAAGAAAAGATTGAACAAATAAAATTAGAGAAAAATAAAGTTGTAAAAAGTCAACAGTTTGAAGAGGCTGCGGCTTTCAGGGATAAAGAGAAAAAGTTAGGAGAAGAATTAGAACAAGCCAAACAAGCTTGGGAAGAAGAGGTAAAAAATAAGCGTTATCCAATTACTGAAGAAGATATTGCGGAGGTGGTGAGTATGATGACCGGCATTCCGGTGATGAGAATGGTGGAAGCTGAATCAGAAAAGTTGAGAAGAATGGCAGAGAACCTAGAGAAAGAAGTAGTAGGTCAGGATGAAGCAGTAGTTAAGGTGGTTAAAGCTATTCAAAGAAATAGGGTAGGGTTGAAGGATCCTAAAAAACCTATTGGTTCTTTTATATTCTTAGGGCCAACAGGTGTGGGAAAAACAGAATTAGCTCGTTGTCTTGCCAGACAGCTATTTGATAGCGATGAAGCTTTGATTCGTGTGGATATGAGTGAGTATATGGAGAAGTTTTCTTTGAGCCGTTTGATAGGTGCCCCTCCGGGATATGTAGGATATGAAGAAGGCGGACAGCTAACCGAAAAAATCCGTAGAAAGCCTTATGCGGTAGTGCTTTTGGATGAAATAGAAAAGGCACACCCTGATATTTTCAATATATTATTGCAAGTGTTAGATGATGGTCAATTGACCGATGGATTGGGTAGGAAAGTTGATTTTAAAAATACTATCATTATCATGACCTCCAATATCGGTGCACGCCAGTTGAAAGAGTTTGGTGATGGGGTGGGTTTTGCTACAGCTGCCAAAACTTCTAATACCGATGAGAATAACAGGGCGGTGATTGAAAAGGCTTTGAAGCGTACTTTTAGTCCTGAATTTTTAAATCGTATTGATGATGTTATTATTTTCAATTCCTTGACTGAAGCCGATATTAATGTGATTATAGATATCATCATGAAAGGGGTGTTGAAACGTATGAAAAATTTAGGATTCTCTTTAAATATTAGTGAAACTGCTCGTAAGTTTTTGGTGGAGAAAGGATACGACCAACAATTTGGGGCAAGACCACTGCATAGAGCCATTCAAAAATATATTGAAGATCCATTGGCTGAAGAGTTGCTCAATAAAAATTTAAATGAAGGCGATACTGCTAATGCCGATTTTGATGAAGAAAGCGGAAAAATAGTTTTTAGTATTGTTAAACCATCTGTGCCTAAGAAAAGTAGTCGGTTCAAGGGTGCAGGCGATTCAAAGGAAGAATAATTAGTTTGTAGAGGATAGGAAAAATCAGTCGGATATGTTTCCGGCTGATTTTTTATTTTTTATGAAATGTCGGAAATGGATTTTCTCCTTATTATAGTCGCTTATATTGGGAGATCTCTCCGTGCGAAAAACCTTTTCAAATTTCTACGAAATTTGGGTTTTACTTAGTCGCGATGACGGCGTGCTCTTTCCGTCTTCACGACCGGCGACTTCACTCCGTCATTTCGACCGGAGAAAGAGGTTCGAAATGCAATGGAGCATCACTTTCGTAGTGGAGAAATCTCCAATAATTTTCTATTTTAATAACACATTTTTATGCCTATTTCTTATTAAGTCAATCACTTACTAATAATTCAAATTTTTGTATTTTTTAAAATTTTCCTTACCCCTGATGGGTTAAAATGATTTTCCAAGTTTGCTTTTGGTGCGGCTGGATATGGCTAATCCTGTTTCTTTTTTTCTAAGGATTATGAAGTGTCAGTCCTTTAAGCACTTCTTCAATGGCGGTTTGGTTACTTTTTGCGTTTTGAGTATTGTATTGGTATTGAATGATAATAAGCTTATGATTTTCTGTATAAGCAAAATAAGTCTTTAATAATTCTTTTTTGATGGGCTTTTCATTATTCACAGTGGTAATGGAGCTTTCTCTTTCTGTCCATTCGATTCCATTTTTACCTTTGAATTGTTGAGGTCGAAAACTGGGTGGAGTCGAAGAAAAACCTAAATAATTCAAGGCGTTTTCATTTGCGGCATTTCTGAATTTTTGGATAAATGTAGTGGTGGCATCTTCTAAGGAATTGGGGGAGTTTTTCTGTATAGCATCAGTAAGAAGAATCGTAAATCCTAAAAAGTTCTCTTTATTTTTAAAGCCTGGACTAAGATGTAGAAGTTGAAAATTGACACCTCCAGTCGTGGTTACTTCAGTGGATTTCCAAGATAATGGATGCTTAAGTGTGTAATATTCAGTTTTTTGGGAAGTTTCTATAGAGGTTAAGGATTTACATGAAATAAATGGTGCAAAAGAAAATAGGAATATTAAAATTGCTAAGCTGGTATTTTTAATAATTGTCATTATAATCGGGTTTTTAAAAAATAAAAACAAATATAGTTGTTTTTTAGGAGTGTGATTAGAAGGATTTATTTATTTAACTTTGTAATTGTTCATAAATGTATAGAATCATGAACTTTTTAAATTCCAATTTTATTAAATCTGTTTTGATTATTAGCCTTGCTTTTTTTAGCTGTCAAAACAATCATGCACAACAAAATATTAAGATGAAAAAGAATCCTTATTATTCCAGAACAGACACTTCTAAATTGAATGTGGATAATAGCATTTGGAAAACTATTTTAGACCCTGAATTGTATAGTGTTGCCAGAGAGGCGGCCACTCAGAGGTCTTTCAACGGGACTATGTGGGAAGATGAACGAAAAGGTGATTACTATTGTGCTGTTTGTGGCAATCATTTGTTTAAGTCCACCTCCAAATTTACAAGTAGTTGTGGATGGCCCAGTTTTTTTGAACCTTTAAAAGCAAATAATATGATTTATCGGGAGGATAATTCTTTTGGCATGCATAGAATAGAAGTCTTATGTGCCCGATGTGAGAGCCATTTAGGTCATATCTTTGATGATGGTCCGGCTCCAACCGGTAAACGGTATTGTATGAATGCTGTTAGTTTGGATTTTGAACCGGAACAATAATTGATTAATATACCTTACAAATAATATTTATGAAGATAATTTTAGCGGCAGCCTTTGGCAAAAATAATGAATTAGGAAAAAATGGAGCAGCTCCCTTATGGAATTTGCCGGATGAATATAATAGGTTTTTAGCATCTATAAAAAATCATCCCATAGTTATTGGTCGGAAATCTTTTGATGCTATGGATGGTCCCATTGATGGAAGTTTGAATATTGTGCTTACCTCCCAACCGAATTATAAGAGGAAAGGAATAATAGTGACCCACAGTCTTGAAGAAGCTTTGCAAAAAGCCGGTGATAGTACGGATGTTTATGTGATAGGCGGTGGTCATATTTTTCAGGAAGTACTGAACAGGGCAGATAGGATGGAGCTATCAAGAATTGATGGTGTTTTTCCTGATGCTGATGCTTTTTTTCCTCACTTCTTAGAGGCAGATTGGAATTTGATTTTGGAGGAGCGACATGATAAAGATGCCAATCATCAGTATTCTTTTACCTTTCAAGTTTGGGAAAGGAAAAGCTAAACTCCCTGCTTCATCAAAATAAAAAAAAGAGCTGCTCTGTTTTTTTGAGCAGCTCTTTTTTATTTCACCAATTTCATCTCTTTAAAAAGCCAGGAGGCGTTACCATATAATAACTCTTTTGAATTGTGTATCATAATAAATTATTTAGGTTCAATTCTTCCGAATTGCTTATTGATATTACCTCTGAAAAGAGTTAATGTTTTATCATTACCTTTTTTGTGACTGTTTCCCCATTTTTAGACCGAATTCGTATCAAATAAATTCCATCAGGTATTTGGCTTATATTAATTTTTATTTTTTCTGAATTCATGTTAAAAGAGATTTTCTGTATATTACCTATAACATTTATAAATTCAACCTCTTTAATATCACTAATTGCTTTGGAGTGAATATACAAATAATAGTGAGCAGGATTGGGATAAATGCCGATTTCTTTTAGTTCATCTTTATCTGTGATTCCAGTAGTTGGTGGTATAATTAATGGTCTTATAGTTGTGGTGTCTGTGACGTAGAAAAGGTAATTATTGAAGCTGTCAGAAGTATTTCTATTCCAACCAGCCACCCATACTCCTCCATTTGTTAAATCAGGGAAAAAATTTGTTGACATAAAACATCTATTAGCCTCTTCTGTATAACCAAAAGGAATACTTTTTCGCCAATTTAGATTCAAATTAGTATCTACGCAAATAATATCCAAATAAGAATAATTTGTAATATCACTGCAATCAATATCACCTTGATATCTTACATGGCTTTTGGAGACATAATAGAGTAAATTGTCTTTAGGGTTATATGCTAAACTGTGAAAAACCATTTGTCTTGTATGTGCTTTATCCAATGCGTCTAAACCCGAAAAACAGATACTGTCTGTCCGTTCCAAATTTTGATCTGGATTATGCTTTGCAATAAACGGACCTATTGAGTCTATTGCTCTATTGCATTCACCAGCCACAAAAACACTACCGGACGGAATAGCTATGCCATTAAAAGCAGCTCTAACATAATCAAGTATTGCGGCATTCCTAATAAAAAATGGAGTTGCAAAATTAAGTTGGCTATCTGTAATTACTGCTGGTTGTGCATGATCAGGATAAAATAAGCCACCTGAAGAGCCACCTCCATTAAACGGTATTCTGTCTCCGATTATTAGAAATGATTTTTTTTTAAATAATGAAATGTCCATAATGTACTGGTCTAAATTGTTCTGACCATAAGGCATATAGCCCGATTGTAGAATAATGCCATTGATATCATACCGTATAAAGGAAGAGTATCTTGCCCAGGAATAGTCTTTTTGTACATCTGCAAAAGCTATCAGATTATTATGATTATGGTCAACGATTAACTGTCTAATATTTAAAACCTTTGGAGGAAAAGGTAATACCATTTCATTCATCACCCAATTCATTTGGGTATCTAAGGACATAGCACTAATCTGAAAGGATTGATTATTGTTTAGACTGTCAAAAAATGTCCTAGAAACAATTATATGTATTTTTTCTTTATCCACAGTTATAACTCTAGGATAAAATACTGTTAATTTATAAGGATTATCAGGCAAATCTTTTGTAAGTGTTATGGTATCTGTCAGTGTTGCTGTTTGTTTATCATATTTACACAATACTAATTTTTTCTCGTTGTTGGGCTGAATAAATTCCCGTATTAGATATAGGTGATTTCCTGATTCCCCTTGTGGATAATAATAAAAATTATCATGTCCGGTTTTAAGAAAAAAATTTTCTTGTGCAAAACCTACCGATGAGATAAAAATTGCTAATATTAAGAATTATAATTTGAACATAATTTCTTATTTTTATAAGTTTGAAAGTGGCACTTTTTGATCATTACAATTATTGCGAATGAATATACCTGCTGTTATTAGATAGTTTAATTCACGATATCTTCCATGAGAATTTTGTTCTGGATGATAGGAAATAGCACAAGTAGCACAAGTAAGTTCTTCAAAATTTAAATTCATTAGAGTTCTTGTAGGTACAGGAATACCGGGTAAACTAATAATAGGTGGATAGCTCAAATCTATATAATTTATTGCTTTATTTATATGATAAGGTATTCTTTTCACATAAAAATTTATCATAGGTTTGGTTAGCCATCCTTTATAGACCAAATATGGGTCGTTTACAGTACTTGGATTACTGTAGAATATAAAAGAAAGGAACATGTCTTCATTGTTTTCATAGGAAGGGATATTTCTCATTTTATAATTTGATATTGGAGAGCTTAGTTTTATTGCATTTGCACTAGAACTATAGGAATATCCATTATCTTTGACATCAACAAAATACCCTCCACATGGATTTTCTAATAAGTTGCAATACCAATGATTGTAATTGCCTACTCCAAGCCTACGAAGATAATATAATGCCCCTGGCTTGGTGTTATCAATATTGGTTATAGATTTAGTATTATGATTCATAGTCCCTTCCCCTTTTGAAGGTCCAATTATTCCGGTATTAAAGTCATAGGCAGTTCCTACTACAAAGGCAGGTTCAGTAGTTTCAAAGTCTTTAGCAATAAATAATTTTTCGTCACAGCTAAAAATACTTCCAGTTAAACTTGACCAAAAACTAATATCAACGGACAAAGTCACCAAACTTGAAGTTTTTTCTTTTAAAGATACATTTAAGCCTCCTACTCCTTTTTTATTGCCGGAAATTGAGTTTAGTTTGGCTACAATGCTATCCTTAATCTGATAAAAAGTTTTTGAAAATTCAGAATAATTAATAGCTCCGTTATTCAAAGATACCGGAAACTCAAATTTTGAAATTATAGGATTGTCGTCAAAATTAGGTTGAGATATATTATAATTGAATATACCTTCCAAATAAAACTCAAAAGTATCTATTGATGTAGTACCGGTATAAATATAGTCGTTATTCTTTATGTCTTTTAGCTTCTGATGCATGGCAATAATACTTTGGGTAACGGCATTCTCTGTTGAGTCTGGCAAATAAGTTAATCCTTCTGAATTAATCTTTTTTATATTATCCTTAAAGTTTTCTTTATTATTTGGTTTTTGACATCCAAATATACTCATTCCAATCGTTAATCCTAACAATGAAAGTTTAATGTTTTGAATACTCTTAATTTTATTTTGTTTAAAATGTTAAAAATTAATGCAATGATATATATATATATATATATGTATAATCAAGTAGTTAGTTTGTCTTAACATAACAATAACTTTATGAGCTTGGTAAGGGTTGCTGTTTGAGGCTGTTTTTTTGATTTTTTACAAAATTTTAAAAATAATAAAGATTCAATTGTAGTAAGTGGGCGTGAAGAAAGTTTAGATTTTTAATCTACAAATATTAACAAAAGAAAAAGAGCTACTCTTTTTTTGGAGCAGCTCTTTTTTTTATTTTACCAATTTCATCTCTTTAAATAGCCAGGAGGCGTTGCCATATTTTTCGATAATAAATAATACATATCTAATATCAACAGAAATATTCCTACAAAGTTTAGGGTCGTAGTATAAATCGCTCATGGTGCCATCCCAGATACGGTCAAAGTTGATGCCTATTAATTCTCCTTTGCCATTCAATACCGGACTGCCGGAATTGCCTCCACTAGTGTGGTTCATAGCTGTGAAACATACCGGTACACTTCCGTTGGAAGCCCATTTGCCATAATCCTTTCTTTGGTAAAGGTCTCTCAGTTTTGAGGGGATATTAAACTCTTCCACATTAGGGTTGTGTTTTTTTATCATATCGTCCAAGGTGCTGCTAAAGGAATAAACTTCGCTTCCCTGGGGTTGTATGCCTTTTATCGGGCCATAAGTTATTCTTAATGTTTGGTTGGCATCAGGATAGAAATTTCGGTCAAAACTCATGTAATCGAGTTGTTGTTTCATATAAGTCCTTTCGAGTCCGTTCATTCTTTGTTGGTAGGCTTTCATTTGTGGAAGTACTTTTTTGTCCAAAGCTTCTTTTACTGTAGCATATATCATATAAGCAGGATCGTTTTTGATTTCTAAAGTGTCTTTTGCATTAGGTTCATCATAATAATGAAATAAAACCGGTGCCAGGGTTAAAGCACTTTTGTTGTAAACATTATTGGCCCATTTTTCAAAATTTTTACCATTTTCTGCATACATTTTCTTTATACCGATAGGAACAGTATTGCCCGGTTGTTGAAAATAGTAGGGCATTAAAGCTTCAAATACTTTTTTGTCTAAGGCTGGTTCATAGTTTTTATAAAAAGCCTGCATTCCTTTTTTTAATTTTTGAAGCGTATCGGTTAAGGCACTTCCCGTGATTCCTTTTCTGTGGATATTGATTATCTTTTGCAGTTCGGATGCTTTATTGATAATTTCGATACCCATTACTGTTTCGTTAGTGCTTTCAATAGTTCTGAGGTCGTTATTGTTAGCTTCTACTGCAATATTTATTTGTGTTAAAATCATTTGCGGACTGGTGTTGGAAGTGTCCATGGCGGTCTTTTCCATTAGTCGCTTTTCATATTCTTTCTTTTTATTGACAGCATCATTTATTTTTAAACCTCTTAATTCTCCTTGCCATTTTTTATAGCCATTACTTACTGAGGATTGTTTAGACGCATATTTTAAAAATACATTTGCATCTTGACGCATAGCCTCGTCCCAAACAGCTAATTTAAGTCTTCTTGCTTCAATTCTTATAGGGTCAATAATATTAATAACCTGTTCCAATTGACTGGCAGTAATGTATTCCCTGGTGACATAAGGAAAACCATAAACCATAGAAAAGTCATTTTCTTTTACTCTGGAAGTGTTGATGGCAAAGAATTTTTCTGCTTTGTAGGGTTTGTTATTAATGTTATAAGCAGCAGGTTGGTTATTGTTACCTGCATACACTCTAAAAATTCCAAAATCTCCTGTTTGTCTTGGCCACATCCAGTTGTCCTCATCACCTCCAAACTTTCCAATGCCGTTTGGCGGAAAACCTACCAAGCGGACATCTTCATATTTTTGGGTAATAGTAGCCCAGTATTCATTGCCATTATAAAAAGGTTTTATTTGTGCATCTTGATGGCTCAGGTTTTTATAAGCTCTTTCCAAATATTTGATTTGTTCTTGAATTGCTTTTTCTCTTTGTTCTTCTGTCATATCATCGGTAACAGTTTTTAGGATGGTAGCAGTTACATTTTCAATTTTCCTAACAAAAGTTACACTTAATCCTGGAATTGGAATTTCTTCCTTATTGCTTTTTGCCCAAAAACCATTAATTAAATAATTATTTTCAGGGGTACTCACACTTTGAACGGAACCATAACCACAATGATGATTGGTGAAAATCAATCCTTGTGCCGAAACTACTTCGCCGGTACAGCCTCCACCAAAAATAACTACGGCATCGTTAAGTGCGGGTTTACCGTCATTGTATAAATCTGTAATAGGAATTTTTAATCCTGCCTTTTTCAGTAAGGCTTCTTGTTGCTTTAAATCTGCGGGTCTCCACATGCCCTCATCAGCTTTTGAAAATAGTGAAAAACTAAGCAAACCAAGTGTAAATAGTCCTGAAATAATTGTTTTCTGCATAAAAATTTATAATAGTAAAAAATAAAATTAATGATTTTTTATGAATTTCTCCAATATTATTATTACATTAGCCAAAAATTTCGGATTTTTGTCTGAAATACGGAAAGAAAATAATAATTTTAAGGCTATATTTTTATACCCAATTAGTTTATGATTAAGAAAATACTGTTATCTTTATCCATGTTGTGTCTTGTAGGAGCGGCTCAAAAGGCTAGTGCACAGCTTGATGCACCCTTGTTTGAATTGGAGCATGATACCATTTGTAAGGATTCTGAATTTAAGCCCAACCTGTTAGCAACAGGTGCCCAGTCTTACAGTTGGACTTTTTGTCCTCCTTTGTTGAATGAAATCCCAACAGCAGAGGATATGATAGATCCGACGATGCTGTTAAACGTGAATAATAACCTCGTTACTGTAAATGACGGTGAGTTTTTTTATAGCTTTACTGCAAATAATTTAGGTAGATTATACCGTTATCAATATGTTGATGGCATGGAAAACGATCCTGTTACCACAGATTTCGGACATTTTCAGTATCAGCTGCCTGCTAACCCTACCGGGCTTTATGTTTTGAAGACTTATAAAGGATGGCATGTATTTGTAATAGGAAAAACATCATTAGGTCAAAGTCAATTGGCAAGAGTAGATTTTGGAGATGGTCTAAACTATCCGGTTACAGGCATCCAAAATTACAATGTAAACAATCTTCTTACCAATCCAAGAGAATTATATTTGGTGATGTCTAACGATTCATTAAGAGCCTTTACCTTTGATAACGATTCCTTAAAACGCTTAGATTTTCCGTCCAGCTTGAGTTCTGTGATTAATGTAAAGAACTTTGGAACCATGGGTGGTGCTTTTGATAAAGTAAGTGGTATTGCTGCCGTGAAAGAATTGGATAATTTCCATTTTATTGTAAGTAACGAAGGCGATAATACCATCGCTCATGTTACTTTTGGTAATTCCTATATGAATACCCCTTTTGCAGTCAATTGGGGAACACTAAAAGATAAAATAGCCGTTCCATCCGGTATTGCAGTTATAAAAAATTGTAATGATTACTATGGCTTTGTTACCAATAAAAATAATGCACAATGGGCAGTTTTACATTGGCCGGCCTCTATCGCTGATACCCCTACCGTAAAAATTCATGATTTGGGAGCTCATTTATTGTTGCCTACCGTTGTTTCCAATCCGGTAAGAGATAAAGGAAGAGTGTATTTACATGCCATAAATTCAAATAATGCGATGGCAAGAATTATCTATGAGAGCTGTACTAATGCTTCTGTACCGGGTTCTAATGATGCCATTCCACCGGCAGTGAAATATAATAAAACTGGTGTATATTCGGTAAGTTTGGTTTTAGACCAAGGTCTAAGCACCGAAAGAAGCTTTTGCTTGCCAATTACGGTTGAGGAATATCCTTCTATTAATTTGACCACTCAAGATACATTAATTTGTAGTGGAGATTCTATCAGAATGCATGCGTTGACTTTTGGTACCGATTCTATAGTGTGGAGTCCTGATTATAATATTGATACTTTGTTTGGAAATTTTGTAACTGTTTGGCCGGAGTATTCTAAACAATATACCGTAACCTATAATTTTGCACCAAACTGTATTGTTAAAAAAGATTTCAATATCAGAGTGGATAAAGTGGTTGCCGATGCCGGAAGGGATAGAACCATTGTGGATGGTGCTCCTACGGTTTTAGGTGGTCCAAATACAAGTTTGACACAAGGTTATACTTTTGAATGGACACCAAATGTTTATCTCGAAACCCCCAATAATAAAGCCCATGCTACCGCACGTCCGCCTCAAAACATGACTTATTATTTGACCGTAACAGCTCCTTCAGGATGTAATGCCATTGATTCTGTTTGGGTAGGTGTGCCATGTGATGATATTCATTTGCCTAATGCTTTTGTATTGAATAAAGGAACTTTTGGCTTGTTGAATTTACAATTGACCCAAGTGAACTATTTCAGAATTTATGACCGTTGGGGTAAAGAAGTGTTTGCCACCACCGACCCTAAAGTGAAATGGAATGGTAGAGATAAAAAAGGTGTTGAGTGTGAGTTAGGCGTGTATGTTTGGGAGGTAGATGCTTTCTGTAAAGATACCAATCAGAGGTTTAGAAAATCGGGTAATGTTACCTTGTTGAAATAATCTTAATTTTGTAAGGAAAAAAAAGCTACTTTTTAGTAGCTTTTTTTAATATATCTAGTTTTGGGCAAATACTTGGATTCCCTTAGGTCGAACTTGCTGTTCAAATGCCGGCAAACATATTGGCTTCCACAGTTAGCTACCTAAATCAATAAGAGCAAGTATTATTTACTTTTTTGTTTCTATTTTGGTGAAGCAAAAAAAGAAAGAAAAAAGCGAGCCAAAGGCATATTTTCCGAGGCTCATACCCTTTCCGTCATTGCGAGCTAAAAGCGAAGCAATCCAGAAAAAAGAAACCCTGTAGTGCAAGCAATTTAGAAATTAATCCAAAAGGATTGAGGGTTGAGTGTTGGGGATTGAGCTACTGGATTGCTTCGGGCAAAGCCCTCGCAAAGACGAGAAAAACGAATTCTAATATTGGGAGTCACAAACCGTCATTGCGAACTATAAGCGAAGCAATCCAGAAAAAGAAACCCTATATGTAATAGTAGTTTTGTCTTTTGTAAAAATATGAGAATCAATTCAATATTTTTTTTCAGTAAACCCTATTTAGAGGTAAATAGTTAAAAAAATACTAAGAAATATTGTTAAAATGTTAAAACAATCATGTAAGTTTGCATCAATTTTTTAGAACCCATTGTAATATAAATATGTTTAATAAAATAATTTTTTCGGTGCTTTTGTTGGTAGCTTTTCAAAATGTCAATGCTCAAGAATGCTTAGTTGGAAATTGTGAAAATGGTTATGGCAGACAAGTTCAAAAGAATAAGGATACAATTGAAGCTATTTTCAAAGATAAAAAAATAGAGTATGGAAGAGTTTATTTTAAAAATTGTAATCAATATGAAGGTTTTTTGAATACTAAAGGAATAGAGGGGCATGGCGTATTGAAAAAAAGTGATGGTGGCATCTTAATAGGCTACTTTCAAAAAAATGAGTTTAAAGAAGGTTTTGAATTAAAAAAGGAAACTGACGATTGGACAATCATTCAATACAAACCTAATGGTCAAGATGAAGTGCCCATAAAATTGGAAGTCAAAAATCTTAAAGTGACTCAAGAAGCACATTCAAAATATATTGGTCAGTTTAAAGGGAAAGATGAGGTTAAAGAAAAATCTGGTTTTGGTATAGAAATAGATGAAGAAGGCTTAATAGAGGTTGGGATTTTTAGGCAGAATAAATTTTATATGGGTTATTCTTTTCTTCCTCAGAATATTAATCCAAATGATGCCATTTGGGGTAATTTAGAGATAAAAAAACCTATGGATCAAGCCCAAGAAAATATTTATTTGGGTGACACTGGCACTATTAGGGCACAACCGGGTTTTGATTGGAGTAATTATATTTTGAAAAATTTGAAATATCCCATTGCAGCCCGAGATGCGGAAAAACAAGGAAGCGTCCTCTTGAAATTTGAAGTTCAAAAAGATGGTAAGATTACCAATATTACCACCACAAATGAAAAGTTAGGCTATGGATTAGACGAGGAAGCCATAAGAGTAGTTCAATTTAGTCCTGATTGGAAACCTGGAAGACTTAATGGAAAAGCAGTTAGCAGTTTTATGTCCGTACCTATTACTTTTAAAATGGAGGGGGCTACTACAATAGGTAATACTCAAAATTCTGATGTGCCGGGCTCCTCGACGATTGTTGCTCCCGTAGAAGGAGAGGAAGATGTTTTTACCAATTTAGACCAGAGGCCGGAACCCGGTTTTGATTGGGCTAAGTATATGTCAAAAAACGTGAGCTATCCCAGAGAGGCATGGCAGAATGAAATTGAAGGGCGGGTTTTGGTTAAATTCGTTGTTGAAAAAGATGGTTCTATCACCAATGTAAGAATTGTAAAAAATAATGAGATAGGATATGGAATTCCAAAGGAAGCGATTAGAGTTATAAAAAATTCACCCAAATGGAAACCGGGGATAAAAGATGGGAAACCCGTTAGAAGTTATATGACTGTTCCAATTAGTTTTAGATTAGAAAGTAAACCGACTATTGATAATCATAACTTTGATCTACCCATGAGATTAAGATATTAATAATAAAAGTGTTGAAATAATAATAGATTTGATAAATTTTTAGCTGTCCTCGGGGGCAGCTTTTTTTATTTAATTAAAATATAGGCTAATGTAACAAAAGTAGCTTATTGTTGTTTTTTATAGATACATCTTTGCAAAATAAAAAATATTTATTTAGTTATGGAAATTATTGGCTACTTAGCTTCTGTATTAATCGGAATATCATTAGGGCTTATTGGTGGTGGTGGTAGTATTTTGACCGTCCCGGTGTTGGTTTATTTATTTAGTGTTGATGCTGTTTTAGCCACAGCTTATTCTCTTTTCATTGTTGGTTCAACAAGTGTCATTGGTTCTTTCTCGTATTTTAAAAAAGGTTTAGTTAATATACGGACTGCCATTATTTTTGGTATTCCCTCCATTATTGCCGTTTTTTTAACACGTGCCTATATTGTTCCTGCTATCCCTGATAATGTTTTTACATTAGGCGATATCAATATCAGCAAAAATATCTTCTTAATGGTTCTATTTGCTATCTTAATGATTTTTGCTTCATATAGCATGATAAAAAAAAGTAAAAAACAAGCAGGTGACTTTATTCAAGAAAAGCAAAAATTTAACTACCCCCTTATTCTTGTTGAAGGTTCCATTGTAGGCGTGCTCACCGGATTAGTAGGTGCAGGAGGTGGCTTTTTAATTATTCCGGCCTTGGTGGTACTGAGTAAATTGCCTATGAAGGAAGCTGTAGGAACCTCTTTGGTAATTATTGCAGCAAAATCTTTAATTGGATTTTTAGGAGATGATTTTAGTGTCGCTTTTGATTGGTTCTTTTTATTAAAAATATCCGCTTTTGCCATTGTTGGAATTTTTATTGGGATGGCCTTGTCTAAAAAGATTGATGGTGCAAAATTAAAACCGGCTTTTGGATGGTTCGTCCTGGTAATGGGCATTTATATTATTATTAAAGAGTTGTTTTTTAAAAATTAAAGGAGGGTATTGTCTTTTAATTTTAATGAAGCTATTTCTGAAAACCATAAAAAGCAAAGGCACATTTGAATATGAATACAACAGCTACTCGTTTATGGGTGTTAAAAATAAGATAATAGAGGGATAATATTTTTCTTATGTAACATAAGTAGCTGTATGATAAGTGTTTCTATGCGACCTTTACCATATTAAAGAAAAAAAATAAAATAATAATCAACAAATCATTTTAATAATTTAAAACTTAAAAATTATGTTTTTTCAACACGTTTATGACAAGAGTCTAGCTCAAGGAAGTTATGTAGTAGGTTGCCAAGCAACCGGAGAAGCCATCGTAATAGATGCACAAAGGGATATTGATGTGTATTTGGAAATTGCCAAGCAAAACAAATTAAACATCACTCATATCACCGAAACGCATATCCATGCAGATTTTCTTTGTGGTTCAAGAGAATTGGCAAGTGTAACCGGTGCTCAAATGTATTTATCTGATGAAGGAGGCCCGGATTGGCAATACGAATTTAATCATATTGGATTAAAAGATGGAAGTATTATTAAAGTAGGTAATTTAACCTTAGAAGTAATGCATACGCCTGGACATACGCCGGAAAGTATCAGTTTTTTATTAAGAGATCATCCGGCAACAGACAAACCTGTAATGGTATTCACTGGTGATTTTGTTTTTGTGGGCGATATTGGCCGTCCGGATTTATTGGAGAAAGCAGCGGGTCTTATTGGTACCAAAGAGGCCGGAGCAAAACAAATGTTCCAATCTCTAAAGCGTTTTGCAGCTCTTCCAGAGTATGTGCAAGTATGGTCTGCTCATGGTGCCGGCTCAGCTTGTGGAAAGGCTTTAGGAGCTGTTCATAGCTCTACGGTAGGATATGAAAAAATAAGAAACTGGGCTTTCCAATATGGTGAGGATGAAAAAAACTTTACAGAATACCTATTAGCGGATCAACCAGAACCACCTAAGTATTTTGCAATGATGAAGCACCTCAATAAGGTGAATAGGTCTTTATTGGTTGAGGTACCTAAGCATCCGGTTTTGACAAAAGAGCAATTTACTGCAGCGTATAATAAGGGCTTAAAAGTAATTGATACGAGAAACAAGTTTGATTTTGCAAATGGATATATACAAAATAGTATTAATATTCAAAATAATAACGCGCTTTCCACCTGGGCTGGATGGTTATTGAACTATGAAGAGCAATTTGTAATTATCGCCAAAGAAAATGAAATGGAAGAAATAACAAGAAAACTTATGCGAATTGGCTTAGATAATATTTATGGCTTTGTTACTGATATCTCTTCCTTGGATGAAGCATTGATAACTGGAAATGTAATTGATATTCAAGAATTTAAAAAGTTGAGACTTCAAGATGATGTACAAATTGTAGATCTAAGAGGTGCTACAGAATACAATGCTGGCCATTTAGAAGGTGCAGATCATATTTTTGTAGGAACATTAGAAAGCAATTTGGATAAATTGGATAAAAATAAACAAATTGTTGTCCATTGTCAAGCCGGAGACCGGTCTGCAATTGGTTATTCTCTACTTAAAAAGCATGGTTTTGAAAATGTAAAAAACTATGTCGGAGGAATGGCTGAATGGAAAGGAAAAAATGAAAAGGTTTTAATGGATACTGTTTTGGCATAAGCTTGCAGTTAAAACAAATATCTTTTCAAGTAAAAGATATACCGATAGATGATATATACTGCCTGCCGAATTGTCGGCAGGCAGTATTATGAAGCAGAATTATTATATATTAATTATTGAAATGCAAAGTGTTTTTAATCGTTTAAAAAAATAGAATGAAAAAATTTTGGGATGAAAGATATATTCAAGAAGGATTTGCATACGGTGAAAGTCCAAATGAGTATTTGCAATCCAAATTAGGAAACTTAGCCCCGGGTAAAGTTTTATTTCCTGGTGATGGCGAAGGAAGGAATAGCGTATATGCAGCAAAATTAGGATGGACTGTTGATGCATTTGATATCAGTAAAGAAGGGAAAAAGAAAGCTGAGCAATTTGCCTTAAGAAATCAGGTTTCAATTGATTATCAGCTTGCATCTGTGGAAAGTATCAATTATCCTGATAGTTATTTTGATGCTATGGCATTGGTTTTTATCCACTTTCAGGAGGAAGAGCGGGCAAAGTATCATCGCATACTGAGTTCAAAATTAAAGAAAGGAGGTATTTTGATTTTAGAAGCTTTTAGTAAGACTCAAATTCAAATGCAACAACGAAATCCACAATCAGGAGGGCCGCAAACTGAAAAAATGCTTTATTGTTTGGATTCCTTAAAGTCAGATTTTGAAGACTTTACTTTTCTTGAAGCTTATGAAACCGTTAGTCATCTAAATGAAGGATGTTATCACATAGGCGATGCAGCATTAGTCCGGATTGTAGCAATTAAAAAATAAAGACTTAGCTTTCAATAATTTTTAAATACTCGGGCTGGTTGAGTTGTTAAACAAGACTAGCTTGTTATTCTTTTTGTAAATTAATAAAATTAAAATAAAAAAAATAAAAACAAATGATTGAAATTATCAAACAACCTTGGCCATGGTATGTTGCCGGACCTCTAATAGGTTTAACAGTGCCGGCATTATTAATTTTAGGCAATAAATCTTTTGGCATTAGTTCCTCACTTCGGCATATTTGTGCATCCTGTATGCCTGCGAAAATTCCATTTTTTAATTATAACTGGAAAAAAGAAATTTGGAATTTGATATTTGTATTGGGAGTTTTTGTGGGTGGCTTTGTAGCTATTACCTTTGTATCTAATCCTAATCCAATAACCATTCATCCTGATTTGACGGAAGAATTAGCCTCTTTTGGTATCATTGCTACTAATCAATTAGTTCCTGAAGCTATTTTTAATTGGGAATCTCTCTTTACGTTGAGAGGCTTTATAATGATTGTTCTCGGTGGTTTTCTTGTTGGGTTTGGTACTCGCTATGCAGGTGGATGTACTAGTGGTCATGCTATTATGGGTTTGTCTAACTTGCAACTTCCTTCTTTAATAGCCACCATTAGCTTTATGGTAGGAGGATTAATTATGGCAAATACTTTACTTCCTTTAATTCTTTCACTATAAAAATGTAAAAAAATCATGAAACAAGAAAATATATCAATACTTGAAGAACAAATAGCAATACAAGAAGACGATTTACAAAAAAGAGAGTTGGATGCCATGTGTGTTAATGAAAGCCAATTGGAACACAAATGGTTTCATCAATTGAAATACCTGATTGTTGGGATTTTATTTGGGATTGTTTTTGTAAAAGCTGAGGTTATTAGTTGGTTTCGGATTCAGGAAATGTTTAGATTACAGTCCTTTCACATGTATGGTTTGATCGGTTCTGCAGTAGCTGTAGGCATGCTTTCTGTATTTATTATAAAGAAATTTAATGTAAAAACAATTTATGGCGAAACGATAAAAATAGCACCTAAGACTTTTCAAAAAAGTCAAATTTATGGAGGTTTGATTTTTGGCTTTGGATGGGCTATTACAGGTGCTTGCCCTGGACCATTATTTGCACAAATAGGGACTGGAGCCACAGTTATCCTAATTACATTATTAAGTGCAATCGCAGGTACTTGGGTTTATGGGTTCTTTAGAGAAAAACTACCACATTAGGAATGGATATTTGATTTAGGCTAGGGGGGGCAAACTCACGGCGTTCGCATTTAATTTTTCAGCTATTGAGAAAGCAAAGCTTCTGTATCTAACGCTCTTGATTATTATCCAAAAACTATGTGATTATGTGGTAAAATGATTAACCATATAGATAGACAATTTTTGAGTAAGACAATGATAGGAAGATATCATAGAAAAAAAAATCTCACATAGTTTTTTAAATGCGAATGCTGTAGTCATAACACCCTTTTACTGTTTAAAACGAATGTTTTTAATCACAAAAAAATGGATAATTCTGATATAAGCTTATCCATTTTTTTGTATTCCAATTCAAAATATCAGAGTTTCAATGTGGTGCACTCCTGCATGGTGGATGCAATCTTTTTGGGTAAGGTATGGGTTTAACACTTGGCTCAGCAATGTTTTTATACTTTGGCTAAAGTGATAATTAATGATTACATAATTTATCAATATACAATTTCCCGTTGATATGGTCAAACTCATGTTGGAAGATGATATTGCTAAAGTCATTAGGGCGGTGGTATCCGGTAAGTCTTTCTTTGATTAGCTTTCCTTCTTCATTATAATAAGTAACTTCTATCCACTCATAGCGGAGCGAATTGCCTCTTTTGTCGGGTACAGAAAGGCAACCATCTCTTTGAAAGCAGACCTTGTTTTCAGAATGTTTAATGATTTTTGGGTTAATGGCTACTTGTACCTGCTCTTTATCGCCTTCAAACTTTGTAAACAAAAAAATGTTTCTGTTGATGCCAACCTGTGGAGCGGCAATACCAATTCCTTCTTCGGCTATCATGGTTACCAGCATTCTTTTTAAAAGAATTTGAAGAGCTTTATTGTTTTTTATTGTTTTAATGTCTATAGATTTTGTCCTTAGGATAATACTATCCTTTGGCTGTGCAATCGTGGTGAGGTGCATTCTTTCTGATGCTGATCCTTCATGGATAAGCTGTAATTCACGGGTATTAAAGTTTTTGTTTACCGAACAAGATACCCCGCCAAAAAGAGTAGCTATTAATATTAAGAGCCTAAAAGCAGATGATATAGTCATGGCAAAAGGATTTCAATTCAATTAGTTATTTTTATTATTGGCTTTGTCTTGATAGTCATATAAAATAACAAATTCTACTCTTCTGTTTTGTTTCCTGCCTTCAACGGTTTTATTGTCTGCAATAGGGTTTTTAGAGCCAAATCCCCAAGTATAAAGTCTTCGGGTTTTTGTGTCATTTTCAATCAACGCTTTTTTTACACTTTCTGCTCTCCCCCATGACAGCTTCTTGTTTAAGTCTTCTGTACCGGTGGTATCAGTGTATCCCATTATCAAAATACTGGTCTTTGGGTATTTATTGACAATATGTGCTATTTTTTGTAATGTAGGTAAATATTCAGGATTGATTTCGGTCGAATATACTTGAAACAATAGAGCCTCCGGTAAAGTTAGTTTTACTTTGTCGTCTTCTAATTCAATCTTTGCTTCAGCCACTCGTTCTTTAAGTTCTTTGTATATAGCCTTCATGTTTTTCTTTTGTTTGGCAGTGATTGTTTTTGCAATCTTTGCCTTAGACTTACAGGCGTTAAAACTGACAGCAGTTACTGCCAAAAAAGTAAATGAAAATAAAAAAAGAAGTAATTTTCGCATTATTTTATTGATTATTTCTAAGCAAAGATAAAGGATAAAAGCCAATCCAATTCAAAAATTGATGTAGCTTTGCAAATTGTTTAAAAATCGTAAAATCAATGAGAGTATTATTATTAGGTTCTGGTGGTCGTGAGTCAGCCTTGTCTTGGAAGATGAAACAATCCCATTTGTGTGAGGCCTTGTTTATAGCTCCCGGCAATGCCGGAACAGCACAGTATGGAGCCAACCTTTCTATTTCCATTAATGATTTTGAAGCAATAAAAGATTTCTGCATTAAGGAGCAAATAGATGTTTTATTCCCCGGTTCCGAGGATCCTTTAGTAAATGGTATTTACGATTTTTTTAAGGCCGATGAACAATTAAAGCATATTACTGTAGTGGGACCTTCAAAAGCCGGAGCAGCATTGGAAGGAAGTAAAGATTTTGCTAAGGAGTTTATGCAAAAACATCAAATTCTTACAGCTGCTTATGCTACCTTTGATACTAACAATTTTGAAAAAGGATTAAATTATATCGATAGTCATACTACGCCAATTGTGTTAAAAGCTGATGGTTTGGCAGCCGGTAAAGGAGTGGTGATTACCGAAGATAGGGAAGAGGCGAAGCAAGTTTTTACCAACATGATTAAAGGGGGGCAGTTTGGCGAAGCCGGTGCCAGAGTGGTGATAGAGCAGTTTCTAAGTGGTGTGGAGTTGTCTGTTTTTGCTTTTACCGATGGTGACAATTTTGTCATCTTGCCGGAAGCCAAAGATTATAAAAGAATAGGAGAGGGTGATACCGGGTTGAATACCGGAGGCATGGGAGCTGTTTCTCCGGTGCCATTTGCACAAGGGGCCTTTATGGATAAAGTGATGAATCGGATTGTGAAACCAACAGTAGAGGGATTGAAACAAGATGGTATCATCTATCAAGGGTTTATTTTCTTTGGATTGATTAATGTTGATGAGGAACCTTATGTGATAGAGTATAATTGCCGTATGGGCGATCCTGAGACAGAGGTAGTAATGCCAAGACTTGAAAATGATTTATTAGAAATGGTACAGCACTTGAGCAGTAAATCTTTAAATACAGTAGCCGTAAAACATAAGCCGGAAGCAGCTTGCACTGTAATGATGGTGGCAGGAGGATATCCCGAAGCTTATAAAAAAGGAGATACAATTTTCGGATTGGACCAAGTAAAAGATAGCTTGGTTTTTCATGCCGGAACAAAAAAGGAAGAGGATAAAATTCTAACTAATGGAGGACGGGTTTTGGCGGTCACTTCTTATGGAAAAACTATTAAAGAAGCCTTAGCTCAATCTTATACAAGTGCTTCGATGATTTCATTTTCCAATCATTATTACAGAAAAGATATAGGGTTTGAGTTTTAAAATTAAAAAAATAGTAGATAGTCTATTCTCAATTTTCTTTTATTAATAAATTTTGCAAAAACAGGAATTTTTGAATTCCTGTTTTTTTATTTCTTGAATCCACCTTAAAATCTAATGGACTAAAAAATTATCTAAAAATATTTTTTAAATTTTAAAAAAAAATTGGTATTATTGTTTTTATTCCTTAGCTTTACTTCCAAGTTACTAAAGTAAATGAAAATTTTAAACAAATATCGTTCAAGCGTTCAAGCGTTCAAGCGTTCAAGCGTTCAAGCGTTCAAGCGTTCAAGCGTTCAA
>DAOMPL010000011.1:38620-74912 GCA_035444785.1 Edaphocola sp.
GCGTTCATTTGAATCGTTACTTTTACTTTATTTTATTAAATATTTTTCGTGTTTTCCCTTCTTCTTTCTTAATAGCCAGAAAAAAAGATTTTATATTGAATTAAATTATGATGATTGGTAGCAGGCTTTAGTCTGCAAATTTAACCATAGAAGAAAACTTTAGAAGGCAAAATACAATAAACCCAAATATTTTGTTGTTTTCTTTAATCATATTTTATTGGGGATTAATAATCTTTAAAGTTTTTATTCATGTATAATATTTTTCATTCAAATAGATGTAAAAAACTTGCAACAATTTCATGTTTAGTTGCAAGTTTAGGTTTGTTAAAACCCTTTAATTCTTTTGCACATCAGAGTTCAATTCAAATGGAAGAGTTAAATGCCATGGGGGAACAAAATATTTCCTCTGCAACAATTACAAATATAAATTATATTTCCGATAATGAAGCTATTGTAGAGTTTACCCTTAATGATGGAAGTGTGGTTCAATCTCAAACAGCTGTAAATCTAAATGAAACTGGACCTATAGGGTTAGGAGATACTTTCCCTGCTGATACAACTGAAATTGCAGGAATAATTATAGTTGTTGTTATAATAGTTGTAGTAATAGTTTGTACTCCTAAAAAAGCACATTAATATAGTTTTTAAAATAAAGATAGGAATTTTTTAAAATCCTATCTTTATTCTTTTTTATGAAAAAATACGTATTCTTTTGGACAGTGTCTTTTATGATGATAATATCTCGTTTTTTTGATGTCTATTCAACATGGAAATATACACCAAATTTAGAGGTAGAATGGAATCCCCTTGTTTCAAAAATGGGATTTAATTGGGGAGGCTTACTAATAGTTCAAATTGCTATATTATTAATGGCAATAATGATGTTGTATTATGCATTGTTTTCTTTTGTTAAATGTTTCCCCCATGAAAAAAATTTAAGCTTTAGCCGATTTGTTGCTTTTTTTTTAACCGGAAATAATATTAAATTAAGTAATGCTTTTTTTGTTTTACCAAAAGAGAAATCAAGGATAAAAGTTTTATCAGGAATCTTTATCCCAATTGCCATTATTTGCTCTGGAATAATTACTACTCTAATGTGGATTTTAATGAATAACACTGTTTTTTATCCAAAATTTCATGATCCAATCATAAGCTTAATTGCAATTATTTTGTTATTTTTCATTTCTTGCTATTGCTGCTTGAAAATACTTTATTTAAAATATTATGTTGCTATTTAGGGTCTGCTGATTAACTATTATTTGTTTGTTAGTCAATAGATTATAAGAAGAAATTATCAAGTTTAATGCAAGCCTAAATTAGCTCAAATGTAATAAAAGCGTTTCAATGTATTGCAGAATAAAATACAGGATTATTTCATATCCTTGAAACAAAGCCATATTAAAATATTTAAATGCAACTTAAATATTTTATATTAGTAAGTTATATTTTATAAAATAAAAAATATAAAGAAGTATCTTTTGATTGAGTTTAACAGCAAACCCTATTTAGTATTTAACGTATGAATATTTATTTTTATTTTGAATTAAAAAAGAGAATTTTTGCAAGAAGGATGAAAGATTATGGAATTAATCCTTGGCTAGGGGTTTTAATTCTAATCATTGTTTTCCTTTTATTCTCTTTTTTATTGTTTCAGAACACAAAAATAAATGCAGCTTATATTTATACTATTATTCCATTTGTTTTCCTGTTAAAAACAAATAATGAAAATGAAACAGCATTTTTTAAGTCAATTTATTCAAAAAAAGAGTTTCTCGCAATAAAAATATTACAAAATATTATTATTGTCTTTCCTTTTGTTTTTTTTCTATTTTTTAAGAATTTTATATTTGTTGGTGGGTTGCTATTGTTGGGAAGTGTTTTTTTGTCTTTTTTTAATTTTAGAATTAAAAAATCTCAAAAACTAAAAATTCCTTTTTTGAGAAATTCTTTTGAGTTTATTGTTGGATTTCGAAACTCATTTTACTGGATACCTTTACTTTTGGTTTTCCTAGTAATAGGGCAAGTTTTGGATAATGACAATTTCTTATTTTTGCTTATTGGATTTTTATTTCTTATTTTCAGTTCTTATTATCTCAACCCCGAACCTCCATTTTATGTTTGGGTTTATGCATTAACTCCAATAGAGTTTTTGTTTCTAAAATTTAGCCATGCAATAGGTAATGCTACTTTAATAATCGTTCCTTTTGTTTTAATTGAAGTTTTATTTTTTGACTTTTCATTGCAATCATTATTTATTTTATTAGGAATAGGAATGTTTTTTTTATTTATAATAATCTTATTGAAATACAGTACATATCCGAATGAAAATCACATTCTTGAAGGAGTAATATTGGTTATGTGTATTTTTTTTCCGCCTATTCTTATTGTATTTCTTCCCTATCTTTTTATTAAATCTAAGCAAAAATTAAAAAATTATTTATAATGATAATTATTTCAAATCTAACAAAAAAATTCGAAGGGAAAATAATATTAGAGAATCTTAATTTTTCCTTCCAACCAGGAATGGTATATGGTTTTTGGGGACAAAACGGAGTGGGTAAAACGACTCTTTTTAAATGTATTTCAGGATTAGAAACATTTGAAGGTTCAATTCAATCGGAGTTTTCACCTTTGAAAAATAAAATTGGTCTATTATTAGCTGATCCTTTTATTTTGAATAGAATAACAGGAGAAGAATATGTTCATCTTCTTTGTTCAGCTAGAGGGGTAAAAATAAAAGATATTGAAAAATTTAATATTTTTAAATTGCCATTAAATGAATTTGCTATTAATTATTCTTTAGGGATGAAAAAAAAGCTAGCTCTTACAGCAATATTGTTGCAAAATAATGAAATGTTTATTTTAGATGAACCCTTTAATGGAATTGATATGTTTGGAAAGAATAAAATTGAAGAAATAATAAAACAATTAAAACATGATAATAAAATTATTTTAATTTCATCTCATGATTTAATAGCTTTAAAAAGGAATTGCGATAAAATTATCTTCCTCAAAAGTGAGAGTGTTTCCACCTCATTTGATAAGGAGGATTTTGAAAAGCTCGACCAAGAGATTTTAAATTTATAGTAACTTTATTTTTTTATTTTTATTCCTTAATTTTATTTCCAAATTTTTTATGAACAGAATTATTATTACCACAATGGCAATTGCCCTTTTAACCTCTTGTGGCAAAAAAATAAAAAACAATACTCCTACTGGAAAGTAAATGGAGTGGAATACAGTTCGAATAATGTAATTAAATCTGAAGGCACTAGAAGTCCAATTAGCTCGATTTTCAGTAGAGATAAAATTCGATTCGATATAACATTCTACCTTTGGGTTCTTCCAAGTTCGGGAGAATTTACGATCAATTACACCATTCAAAACCCAGATTTTGTATCATGTGGATTTTATTTTGATACCATTCCTTATGGTGTTAAGGAAGGCAATATAGTTAAATTATATGCATCTGAACAAAATGGGAAAGCTCAATATAGTTTAGAACCTACCTGGTTTTTTAACTATAATAATTCAAATGATAGTATCTTGATTGAAGGCATATTTAATGAACCTTAATTTTTAAAAATTTTAAAATTAAACAAAATGAAAAATTTATTAAGTTTTTTATTCGTGGCATTCTTATTCCTCTTATGCAGAACCACTCAGGCTCAAAGCCTACCTCCTGTAAATTTTCCGCATATGATAGCACACCTTGTTAGGTGACATCGCTTTTATTTTCGGTTTAGATACTCCTTAGCTGTTAAAATTGGAATATTTTGTTTTTTGAAATCCTTTTTATTTCTAGTAATAATTATGTCTGTATTATGTTCAATAGCTGTAAAAAACTGAATGGCGTCTTCGAAATCTTTCAAGGTCAAAGTCAAAGCTAAATCGATTATTTTGTTATCCAAAGGCAAGACTTCCACTAATACTTTGAATTTAGAAAGTATTTTTCTTGCTTCATTAGAATTGTAATGTTTTGAAAGTAAAAAATGAGTATTAGCAATAGTCAGCGATGAAATGAATAATTTCACTTTTTTCTTATCAGCCAAAGTAAATAATCCTTGAGCTTCTTCATAAAATTCTTCTCTTTTCTGTAAAAGGTCAATAACGATATTTGTATCAACGAAAAGTTTTTCCATAATTTACGAGTATTTTTTGTTTAAATAGTCGTAGTATTCTTTTTTATAATCCTTGTCTTCATTCGGAATTACACCAGTCAAACTCTCAACAAGAGGACTGACTTTAAAATCTTTATCCTCTCTTTTCGTCAAAGAATTTAGGTAATTTTCTATGAGTTGAGACAAACTTATTTTATGATTTTTGGCATAATCTTTTGCATTTTCGATTATGTTTTTATTCAAGTTTAATGTCAGTTTCGTATTCATCTTACTGTTCTTTATTACGTGTGAAATTAAATATTTATTACGTAATAATCAAATTTCTTTGTGCAGTTTGCTGGAATGCGATGTCGCCTAACTTTAAAATTGGTGCTGTTTGATGATTTTGATGGCAATACCTTGAAAAGTACTTATTGTCTTTCTATCAATACTATTATCGTAAATCAACTCTAAGACCCTTTTTTAAATGGTATTTATGCCTCTGTAACAAACATAATAAAAACAAAGACCCTCCAAAAAAAATGTACCTTTAGTTTTTAATAAACCTTAATACATATTTTTATGAACAGAATTATCATTACCACAGCGATTATTGCCCTTTTAGCCTCTTGTGGCAAAAAAAATAAAAAACAATACTCCTACTGGAAAGTAAATGGAGTGGAATATAGCTCGAATAATGTAACAGCAATAGAAGGTTATATGAGGCCGATTAGTCATATTAGTTGTCAGGATAAAATAAGATTTAGTATATCTTTTAATAGAGGAGATTTACCTCATAATGGAAATTTTCCTATACAATTTGGTAATGCTTCTCAAAATCCAAATTGGGTAGGTGTTGGTTTCTGTTTTGATACTACTTGTTTTATCATTGCTGAAAGTTTTAAAACTTTCTTAAAAGCATCTGAGCAGAATGGGAAAGCTCAATATAGTTTAGAACCTACCTGGTTTATTAACTATAACAATTCAAATGATAGTATTTTAATTGAAGGCATATTTAATGAACCTTAATTTTTAAAAATTTCAAAATAAACAAAATGAAAATACAATATTACTTATTAATAGCATTATGGCTATTATTATACAAAACTACTCAGGCTCAATTACCTCCTGTAAATTTCCCACAAAAAAATATATGTGATAATGGTTCGGCAAGTTTGCGATGTAACTACAATATAGCACATCAGTTCAATAGATGTACTTATCCAGCTATTTTGCCAATTTGATTATTAGTGGCTGTTTATTATTCATTCAGTCTGTTTTTTAAGTCCATTCGTTCGTGTAAAATTCTTATTATCTCAATTGGTCTATTGTTCAACTTTCTATAAAAAATAATGTGTCGGTTAACTTTTAGTCCAAGAAGACCATCTGTGACTTCTTTGTAATTTTTTCCTATGTTAGGGTCATCTGCTATGCGTTGGCAGTTTTCAAGTAATATTTCATAATATTTGTCAGCTTGCTTTTCAGACCACTTGTCAAACGTATAATCCCAAATTTTAGTCAAATCTTCAACGGCTTCATTGGTCAATACGTACTTTGCCATTGTTTCGTTTTTTTGCTTTTAATTCTTGAAGATGTTTCTCTGGGTCAAAATCGTGTGCAATTCCACTGTCAATACCTTTTTGAATTGCATTCCTCAGAGCAATAACTTTACTCTCTTCGTCCTCTAAAAGCCTTAGACCAGCACGAATGACTTCACTGACATTTTTATAACGTCCTGCCATTACTTGTCTATTCACAAATTGGTCAAAATAATTACCAAGAGATATTGATGTATTTTTCATTTTTTGTAAACTTTTTTGTAAAGTTACCAAAATTTGGTAATTATTCAAACCTACGCTATATGTTGTTTAGATTGTAAATTGAGTTTGCGTTATTGATTCGTTTCGCAAAATTGCTATCACTTTACAAATTGGTACTGTTTGATGATTTTGATGGCAATGCTTTAGATAGCACTCATTGGCTTTCTATCAATACCATCATCGTAAACCGATACTAAGACCCTTTTTTAAATGGTATTTATGCCTCTGTAACAAACATAATAAAAACAAAGACCCTCCGAGAAAAAATGTACCTTTAGTCTTTTAATAAACCTTAAAACATATTATTATGAACAGAATTATTATTACCCTAGCGACTATTATCCTTTTAACCTCTTGTGGCAAAAAAAATAAAAAACAATATTCTTACTGGAAAGTAAATGGAGTAGAATACAGTTCGAATAATGTAACAGCAAAAGAAGGTTATATGAAGCCGATTAGTCGTATTAGTTGTCAGGATAAAATAAGATTTAGTATTAGTTTTAGTATTGGTGAATTTCCAGAAAACGGTGAATATCCTTTAGCTTATTTTCCCACAAATAATCCTGATTATGCAAGATTGAGTATTTGTTTTGACACCGTTTGCTATTTAGTAACAAACAATAATACCGCAATGGTAAGAGCAAGCGAAATAAATGGAAAAGCTCAATTCAAAGTAGATTCAGTTCGTATGGTAAATCCTAACAATCCATTGGATAGTATTTGGGTGGATGGTACTTTTAATGAACCTTAATTTTTAAAAATTTCAAAATAAACATAATTAAACAAAAAACTGTCAAGAGTACTACTTTATTACTTGAATGTTTGTTTTTATTCTTCATAAATCAAGTACTTCTTTCGGACTTTTTTGAACTCACTTAATTCCGGTTCCCAACTTTTTCTTATTTCAGCTTCCGACTTACCGGCTATTATTTGTGCTTTCAAATCGGCTGTACCGGCTAGTTTTATAAAGAATGTATTGAAAAATTTATCCTTGTCAGGGAAGGCTTTATAGGCAGCTATGAGCCATTTTAATTGTAATTGATTGTCCACAATTCTATATGCGGTATTGGCATCGGAAGCAATCAAGGCACCATAGCATTTTTTATCTTTTAAAGGCGGATTGGTAGCTCCTGCTATACTTTTAGGGGTAAAGCTATAGCTGTAAGCTTTTAAATCAGGATGTCCAAATTGTTGAAAGGGCTTGTCGGTACCTCTTCCTAAGCTGATTACGGTACCTTCAAACAAGCAAAGTGATGGATAGAGGTAAATGGCTACCATGTTTTTCAAATTGGGAGAAGGGCTTATTGGTAATCTGTATAATGTTTGATGTGTATAGTTTTCGCATGGAATAACGGTAAGCTTTAAATTTGTATTAGTAATCCATTTTTCTCCTAAAAGCATTTGGGCATATTCTCCGGGAGTCATTCCATAGATTATCGGAATGGCTTGCATGCCCACAAATGATTTGTTTTGTTTGTCTAATACCGGTCCATCCACATAATTGCCCAAAGGGTTAGGCCTGTCAAGGATGATTAATTCCTTATTGTTTTCGGCACAGGCTTCCATTACATATTGCAATGAAGAGATATAGGTATAAAAGCGTACACCTACATCTTGAAGGTCATACACTACCACATCTATATTTTTAAGCTGCTCGGCGGTTGGTTTTTTGTTGTTTCCATATAGAGAAATTACCGGAAGTCCGGTTCGGGAATCTTTGCCATTAGCCACATGTGCTCCTGCATCTGCTGTGCCTCTAAATCCATGTTCTGGCGAGAAAATAGTTTTTACCTGTACTCCTTTTTCTAATAAAAAATCCGGTAATAATTGTTCGTTTACAACAGAGGTTTGATTGACGAGTAAGGCAATATTTTTGTTTTTGAGTAAGGGCAGATATTGTGAATATTGCTCTGCTCCTACTTTAACTTCAAGGCTGGGACGGCTCTCGTTCTTTTGAGGATTATAAGAATATTTCGGACTTTGGGCTGTGCAGCTGAAAGCCCCTATTATCGATAGTATTAAAATACTTAAAGGTTTAATCATAATATCACTTTATTGCTAAAATTTATTGTAAGCTTGTCATTAAATTGTCATTAATTATTAAATTAAGATTTTCTTATTTGCTTTCAATCGTCTAAATTAGTTAAATTAGATTAGTTTTGCCTATTAAAGTTTAATGAAAGCATGACAATTAATGAATCGCAAGAGCAAATAATAGAGGAATTTAGCTTTTATGAAGAGTGGATGGAGAAATATGAGTACCTTATTAGCTTGGGTAAAGATTTACCTTTGATTGATGAGCAATATAAAAAAGAGGAGTATTTGATTAAAGGTTGTCAGTCTAGAGTGTGGTTACATGCCGAATATAAGGATGGTTTGGTGCTGTTTACAGCTGATAGTGATGCCATCATTACCAAAGGTTTGGTTGCCTTGATGGTTGAAGTGTTGAGTGGGCATACTCCAAAGGAAATAGCTGAGACCGATATATATTTTATCGATAAAATTGGATTGAAAAATCATTTGTCTCCCACTCGTGCCAATGGATTGTTGTCTATGCTGAAACAAATGAAAATGTATGCAGTAGCCTTATTAAATAAATAAAGAGAAAAAATGGAAAAAGTATTAGAATTTCAAATTATTGAAGCATTACATGAAGTGTATGACCCTGAAATTCCTGTAAATGTTTATGATTTAGGCTTGATTTACAATATTGATATCAAGGAGGATAATTCAGTAGAAATATTAATGACACTAACGGCTCCTGCCTGTCCGGTTGCCGGAGATATTGTTTTTGATGTTCAAAATAAGGTACAGCAAGTGCCGGGAGTGAAAGAAGCTAATGTTCAGTTAACATTTGAACCTCAGTGGACTATGGAGAAAATGAGCGAAGAAGCTAAATTAGAATTAGGTTTTATGTAAGATAATTCAAAATTGAATTACAAAAAAGCCAAGATACTTTATGTATTTTGGCTTTTTAAATTATGAAATTTCTTAGGTTCTAATGTTTGCTTTTCTTGCTTTTAATATTCTTTTCTTTTAATAGTTTGAAATAGCTGGCTTTGAACCTGCCGTCCACCACTTCTCCCTGCACTTCAGCTTTTCTTACGGCTACACAAAAGCCTCCTTTGTCGTGAGGATGGCCATAATCCATGATATTGGCACCGTCCACATAATAGGCCTTGCCATCTATTTTTACGGCTAAGTCACAAGACTCTCCGGGAAGTCCAAAGTTGCATTCCCCACATGAGGCTTCCACCTTCATTATTTTCTTTTTAGGATCCGGTTGTGCCTTAGTTGCTGATTGGGCAAAACTTGCAATTGAAAAAACAGATAGGGCCGCGGATAATAATATTGCTTTCATTTTTAATTAAATTAATGATTTCATCAAAGCTAATGATTTTTTTAGATAGTATATGTTATTCAATTTTTAAGAAAATAAATTTTTACTAAAGCATTACAATATCCGAGTGAAGAAAATTGAGAAATGTTGTCGAAATAAGTATTTCATTGAAAAGAAATTAGGAACTTTGGCTTCTAAAATAATTTGAAAATGAAGAAATTACTCATTGGTGTACTTTGGACTTTGATTCCTTTTATCTCCATTGCCCAAGTAGAAAGACCCAAGCTTGTGGTAGGTGTCGTTCTGGATCAAATGCGTTGGGATTATTTGTATCGGTATTATGACAGGTATGGTGAAGACGGTTTTAAACGCTTAATGAAAGATGGATTTAATTGTCAGCAAACTTATATTAATTATTTGCCTTCTTATACCGCTCCGGGGCATGCCTCTATTTATACAGGCTCTGTGCCGGCATTGCATGGTATAGCTGCTAATGACTGGTTAGAAGCAAAAAGCTGGCAAGAAATGTATTGCACCCAAGATGATGCGGTGGAAGCCGTGGGTGGTAATGGAAATGGGGGAAAGATGAGCCCCAAAAACCTTTTGGCAACTACCATTACAGATGAATTAAAATTGGCTACTAATTTCCATTCGAAAGTAGTAGGGGTCTCTTTAAAAGATCGTGGAGCTATACTTCCAGCCGGACATAGTGCTGATGCTGCGTTCTGGTTTGATAGTAAGACGGGCAACTTTATTAGCTCTACCTTTTATATGCAGGAGCTGCCTTTATGGTTGCAGCAATTTAATAAAAGAAAAGTTACCGATAGCTTATTGAATATAAATTGGACTACTTTATTTCCAATAGAAAGTTATCTTCAAAGTACGGTGGATGATAATAATTTTGAAAGTAAATTAAAAGGGGAACAAACGCCTACTTTCCCTCATAAATTGAAACAATATATTCAAAACGATAAAGGAGTAATACGTACAACTGCCTGGGGCAATACCCTCACCCGGCTGATGGCTGAGGCTGCTATTCAGGGGGAAGCATTAGGTAAACATAATGTTACCGATTTTTTTGCGGTAAGCTTTTCTTCTACCGATTATATTGGTCATACTTTTGCCCCAAATTCTATAGAAGTTGAGGATTGTTATTTGAGAATGGACAGAGAGTTGGCTCTGTTTATGAAGTTTTTAGATAAAGAGATTGGTAAAGATAATTATACCTTATTCCTCACTGCAGATCATGGAGGAGCTCATAATGTGAATTTCTTGAATGAGCATAGAATATGTGGTGGAAATGTGAGTGCAAAGAAGATCAATAAGTTGTTGAACGATAGCTTAAAAAGTCAATTTGGTACAGATTCCTTGGCATATTTTACTAATTATCAGGTTTATTTAAGCCATGAAAAAATCAAACAATTGAAATTGAACCGTCAACAGGTTGCGGATTTTGTGCTGGAGCATTTTATGAATATGGATGAGGTAGAAATAGCTTTGGATATGAGTCGTTTGGATAAAAGTAGCCTGAATGCTCTGATTCGAGAAAAGGCTATTAATGGATACAATCCAAAGAGGAGTGGAGAGCTTTTGGTAATTCTGAAACCGGGATATTATTCAGGTTATGCACAAACCGGGACTACCCATGGCAGCTGGAACCCTTACGACACACGTATCCCATTGCTGTTTTACGGTTGGGGAATAAAAAAAGGGCAAAGTTTTAAGACTTATAATATGACCGACATTGCCCCTACCATTGCGGCATTATTGAAAATTCAAGTTCCCAGTGCTTGTATTGGGAATGTGATAGAGGAGGTGTTGAAATAGTTTGACAATAATTTTCATTAATGAATAATTTTTTCAAAGTGTATTTAGAATGTGATGTGTTTTGAGCATAGCTCTAAGTATGTTCTACTATTTCTGAAAATAAATTAAGTTGGTTTTTGGCCCTTAATAAGTTATGATTTGGATATTTGGTGGCATAATATGTATCATTATTTAAATAGTCTGTTAGAAAACGGATAGCCTGAATTAATACTACTGTCTTAGCTGCTAAGTCTAGGTTGTCTATTTCTATTGATTTTAATTCGGATGCTAAATGATGTAAAAAGCCTTGCTTTATCGCTTTATAATAATCATAATTAAAATTATTGCCTATTTTGCTGTCGTCTTCTTCTTTTAAATTTGTAAAAGAGCGTACCATATCTCCAAAATCGTATAAAATAGTACCGCACATGATGGTGTCCCAATCTATGATGGCTTTTATTTGGGTAGAAGTGTTTTTATTAAAGAGGAAGTTGCTGATTTTAGGGTCTGCATGAATCAATCTTTTGGGTGTTTTCTGTACTATTTTTTGCCATTGGTCAATGATGGAAGTTTGAGCCAATAAGAAAGATATTTCTTTGCGTGCAAGGTCCAAGCGTTCAGGAGAAGCGGTATTTAAACTTTCTTTAAATTGAAGTATTCTTGCTTCAAAATTGGTGAAACCTTTGATTGATTCCTTCAAAGAATCTGCGTCAAAATCTTTTAAATAGAAATGAAATTCCCCCAAGAATTTGGCAGCTTCAAAAGCCTGTTCTTGATTTTGCACTTTTTCAAAGCTCTGGATGTCTTCAAAGTAGTTGAACAATCGCCATTTTTCTTCATGCAGAAAACTGCCTGATTGGAAATTTATTGGAGTTAATATTGGTTGAGGATAGCCATTAGATTTTAAGTGTTGAGATATACTGTGAATGTTTAATGTGATACCTTCCAAATTATTAAAAACATCGGTGTTTACCTTTTGTAGAATATAATCTTTTTGGTGATTATGCACCTTGAACGTTTGATTGATATGTCCGGATGTCAATTGGGTAGCCTTAAAATCAGCTGCAATTTGTTCAAAATTATTGAAGGCATTTTGGATTTCGAGCGTTGTAGTCTTTGTTGCTGTTTTCATGATTTTATTTTTCCCATAAATATTTCGGATAAAAATTTTGTAGCCTTTTTTGAGCAATGGTATCTACAACCATCGATTTGTCGGCTTTATAGGTTAAGCCAACCCATTTTTCTGAAGACAGCTTTGCCCATACTTTTAAGGTTTGTTTTTTGATGGCACTGTCAATCACATTGGGTAAGTAAAATTCTTTATTGGACAAATCTGATTGTTTGAGAAAAGTTTCTAAATCCTGTTCTGCAAATTTGAAAAAAGAAGGATGAAGCACCCAAAGGTTCATTGAAACATAATCGGTAGCATTCAAAATTTCTGTTATTCTATTTGTTTGTACCCCTGTAATGGATGACCCAACTTTCAAAATATTGGAAAACTCTTCTACATCTTTTAATTGATGGTTTTGAATCCTGCATATTCCTCTTGATACTGGGCCGTTTTCGCTCAATGTATTTTGTAACATAAAAGCTACTATTCCAAAATTATTAGAATCAATTTGTTTGTTGTGGAGGAGTTGCATTGCCATTTCTAAACTATTATTGCCATAATAATCATCTGCATTTACGGTAATAAAGGGTTCGTCAATAAGGTCTTTAGCACAATATACGGCATGGGCAGTACCCAATGGTTTGATCCTTTTGTCTAATTTATTTAAATATGATTTTGGGATAAATTTATCGATAGTTTGTGTAATAAAATGGATTTCAAAGTGCTGTTTTTCTGATATTTCAATTAATTTGTTTTTAAATTCAATAGGAAATTGGGTATTTACTATTAAAACAAATTTCCGAATACCTAATTTCAGAGCATCAAAAATAGTGAATTCCATTATACATTCACCTTTTGAGCCTACTGCTTCTATTTGTTTTTGTCCTTGGTAGCGGCTGCCCATCCCGGCAGCTAAGATTAATAAAGTTGCATTATTCATAATAATCAAATCCAAATACTGGTTTTCTGGTTTTGTACTTTCCTCTGGTGAAGTCCGGCATTTCCTGGGCACTTCCATTCTCGATAATAGACTGCTCACTTAAAGGGGGTACCGCATACCAGGTAGCCAAATCATAAACATCGAATGGGAATTCTTTATTGGATTTAATACATTCTACAAAGTCATTGATTAAAAAATAGTCCATACCACCATGTCCGGCACCTTCTGCCTTTTTCTCGTGCTTTTTCCAGAGTGGGTGGTCATATTGGGTTAAATAGTTTTTGGAATCTTGCCAGTGGTGATTATGTTGCATTTCGTCCTCAAAATAAAGGAATCCTTGATTGAAGCCACCAGAACCAATGTCTTGCCAAATACCGTCTGTTCCTTGGATTCTAAATCCTAAATTATAAGGTCTTTGTAATGAAGTGTCATGGGTAAGTAAGATAGATTCGCCATTTTCACATTTCAACATTGTTTGAACGATATCTCCTTGTTTGAAATTTATTTTTGCATTTGGATGGTCTTTACCTCCTAAAGTGACAATATAATCGGTAAGTCCGGCTTGTTTGCTTGCCATTGAACTTAGATGGGTGATGCGATTGCCTCTGTTTACGTCCATCATGGTTGCTACCGGACCTAAACCATGAGTAGGATACAACTCTCCATTTCTGTTTACATAATGGTTGGTGCGCCATTGGGCTTCTGAAAATCCTTTTGCTCCAAATTCTACTCCTCCACCATAGGCTCTTACACCATCATTAAACAATACGTTTCTTAAGTCATGTTGATAGCCACCTTGTCCATGAACAATTTGTCCAAATTTACCTTGGCGAACCATGTTGAATACCGACATAATATCACGGCGATAGCAAACATTTTCCATGATAAAAATAGGTATTTTGGTGGCTTCATATTTGTCCACATATTGCCAGCATTCTTTTAAATTTAGTGCACCACACACTTCAAGCCCTACGATTTTACCTGCATCCATAGCGTCTAAGGTTTGAACAGAATGCCATTCCCAAGGGGTAGAAATGATTACCGCATCGATATTTTTCATTTTTAAAATATTACGGTAGTCATAATCGCCATTGTTAAACACCTTTGGTTGGGGTTTGCCATGTTTAGCAAATATTTTTTATGCCATAGCAATCATTCTCGGTTCCGGGTCGGCAATTGCTACGACTTCTACATCATTTCGCTTGAGCAGTTCATCAAGATGCACCTGACCCCGCATGCCCACGGCGATCAAACCTATTTTTACTTTTTGTTTTTTAGAGTCAAATAAGGTACCACTAAAAACAGAGTTGGGTAGTATTAATGCCCCTAACCCAACGAGTGAACCGGATTTAATAAAACTTCTTCTATCCATAATTTGTGTTATTTTAAGGTGAAACAAAGATATTGCTATTCCTTGTAAAAAGTAATATAAAAATAAGACATCAAATTATTTTTACACATGGCGTTCGCATTTATTCTTTAAGCTATTGTGAAAGCAATGCTACTAAAGCGAGAACTCTAAATTATTTTCAAAAACCTATTTGTCAATGTGGTAAAATGCTTAACCAAATAGGGAGTAGTTAGGGTTGAAATGGTGTTGCAGAAATGATATAAATAATAAAAGGGGAGTTTTTATTTCCCCTCTTATCGTATGAATACTTTAAAGCTTATTATTTCATCCCTCCGGATGGATATCTAAAACTGATTCCATTGGGACCTTTACCCACATTAATGGTATGGGTAACAGATTGGGAGGCTACATCAATTATCGAAACTGTATTACTGAGGGTGTTGGTTACAAATGCTTTTTGTCCATCATTGCTCACCACCACACCATGGGTTGCTTCACCGGCAATAATGGTATGGTTGATAGTTGAGCTTGCTATATCCAATACATATACTTTATTAGAAATAGGGTCTCCTTCAACTGCTCCTTGATCACAGATGTATAAATATTTATTGTCTGGAGTAGGATACATTTGAATAGGACCTAATGCTCCTGCAGGAAGTGCTATTTTAGATAGCGTTTGACTTTGAAGGTCATATTTTGCCACTTCTTTTGTATCATACAAGGAAACGTAAACCGATTGCCCGTCGGGACCGATAGCTGTTTGAACGCCCATGCCACCTAGAGGGACATCAGTAATCAGTCCATTTTCGATATTGATAATTGACATGCTTTTGGCCTCCATATTGGCAACGTATAGCTTGCCGTTATGATATCTTAAACCATGAGGCCCGTGAGCTGCTCCCAAATCAAATCTTTTTACCACATTGTAAGAGTGTGCATCCACTTGTATAACCTGATTTGCATCTCCTGCCGTAACAAATGCATAGTTGGATTGATCGTCAAGCACTACATGTCCAAGGTGTTGGTGTGTCCCTATATCAATTCTTTTAATGATTTTATGATTGTTCACCGGATCTAATACTATTAGTTGTTCCATGCCCCCATCTTCATGAGCCATAGCCGAAACCCAGATGGATTTGCCATCCGGGGCTACTTGCACGTTATGGGGCATGAGTGCCATTGAAGAGTGATCCTCACTAATGTTGATAGTGCCAATAACTTTGTTTTCAATAGGGTCAATTACTGAAATTCCTCCTTCATCCTCTTCTGCTACATATACCGAGAAGGGGAGGTAGGGTATGGGTTCATTATGTTGTTCTTTCTTTTTACAAGAAGATAATATTGAAATCGAATAAAGAATGAAGCATACAAAGGTTATGGTCTTCATTATTGAAAATTTAAAATTAGCCATGATAATCAAAATTTTTAATTATAGATTTTATTAATGCAAAGATAGTGAAAATTAATAATGAAAGAAATTATGGGTGATTTTTCGAGAAATTACTTTTTAGTTTTTCAGGATTTTATTGGTTGGAACTAAAAGTTTGGGTATTTTTTTTAAAATTAAATTATTATTATTTATTGAAAAAATGTAAATTTGTCAATGAAAATGAAACTCAAAACCTTTAATGTGTAATTTTTTTAAAATACAAAACTCATGAAAAAGACCTATCCAAAACCAATCAATAAAAAAGGGAATTCTTGCTTATTTCTAGAAATAGGAAGAAACATCATGTTAGGCTTTATCCTGCTGTTGGCATGGGATGTTTCGGGGCAAAAGCAATTTGAAAAATTTTCAGAAAATGCTTCCAGTAATACCGAAGATTTCTCACCTACTTATTATCCCGGACAGGATCAAACAGATGTAATTTACCTAAATGCCACCCATATTAAGCTAGGGGAGCCTGGAGTAATTTCGAAGAAAATAAAACAGTCATTAAATTTTAATGATAAGAAAATGTTTTTGGTGAAATTTGCTGGCCCCATCCAAAACAAATGGTATCAAATGCTGACAAATGCAGGAGCTCAGATAGTTGATTATATCCCAAATTATGCATATTTGGTTTATTCAGATCAGAGTAGTATTAATCAAATAATCCAACAATCTACAATAAAAGAATCACCCATAAAATGGATAGGAGCTTATATTTCTGAATATAAAATAGCTCCACAAGTATATCAAAAGAATGCTAATGGTAATATTATTTGGAATGCTTTAGGTCATGAAGCGTTTGAAGTGCAATTGGTGAAAGATGATGCTGCCAACAGTAACACCCTTTCCTTATTAAATAGAATAAAAAAGAAGGGCACTTCTATAGAACAGCAAGGCATAGCACATTATGTAAACTTAGTGGTTAGTTTAGATTTACATGCTTTAAAAGAATTGGCAGCACAAAATGATGTTATTTCTATCCAACCTTATATTGCTCCTACAAAAAATGATGAAAAGCAAGCTATCATTATGACCGGGAATTTAAATGGTAACATTCCTAATCCGAGCAACTATTTGACTTATTTGGCAAGTCATGGATTTACCCAAGCTCAGTTTGATGCCTCTGGCTTTGTGGTGAACGTTACAGATGATGGTTTGGATGCCGGTTCTGTTGGTGGAGTGATGAATACGATGCGGCATTTTGGTTTATATAAAAGTGGAAATACTGCTTTAACATCAAGAGTGGCATTTATACAAAAGACAGGTACAGCAACGGATGCAGATACCAAAGGTTGTGCTGGGCATGGGAATATCAATACTCATATTATTGGAGGGTTTGTGCCGGATGCCTTACTTTTAAATGCGAATCATCATGATGTGGATGGGTATAGATATGGTCTGGGAATAGCACCTTTTGTTAAACTAGGAAATTCTACCATGTTTAAAATAGATGGCAGCAGTGCTGGCCCTAATTTTTCAAATTTAGAAGCCTATTCTTATCAAAATGGAGGAAGGATAAGCTCCAACAGCTGGGGAGCACCTGTCAATGGCAGTTATACCGCAACTGCCCAGACTTATGATTATTTAGTGAGAGATGCCCAGCTTTCAAGTTCTACTTACCCTCTTTCCGGAAACCAGGAAATGGTTATCGTTTTTTCAGCTGGGAATAGTGGGAGTGGGACAGGAACAATTGGTTCTCCTGGTTCTTCAAAAAATGTGATAACGGTTGGAGCTACTGAAGGAGTGAATCTTTTTAATGGAGCAGATGGTTGTGGGATTGATAATAATGGAGCCGACAATGCCAACGATGTAATAAGCTTTTCGAGTCGTGGTCCCTGTACAGATGGTCGTATTAAACCGGATATTATGACGGTGGGCACACATGTGATTGGTGGGGTTTTTCCATCTTCTATTTCTAATCCATTGACAGGTTCCGGTACAGCCGATGCTTGTTTTGATGGAACTGGGGTTTGTGGTGGTATAAGTGGTTCCACTTTTTGGCCTTCAAATGGGCAGGAATGGTACACCGCCTCCTCCGGTACCAGCCACTCTTGTCCTGCAATAGCTGGGTTTGCTGCCTTAGTTAGGCAAAATTTTATCAATAAAGGCTTGAATCCTCCAAGTCCAGCAATGACAAAAGCTGTAATGTTGAATACTACTGCATATATGACCGGAGTAGGGGCTAATGATAATTTGTATTCAAAAAATCAGGGTATGGGTAGAGTGAGTATGGATAATTATTTTCAGATGATGGATAACCCTAATGAATTAAGAGATCAACTTACTCAAGATATTTTTACAGCCTCCGGACAAGAATTAGTTAAAACTTTTTATGTAGATAATACATCAATTCCTGTAAGAATAACACTTGCATATACAGATGCTCCAGGCTCTACCACCGGAAATGCCTATGTGAATAATTTAGATTTAGAAGTTACTGTAAATGGAATTACCTATAAAGGAAATGTATTTACAGGTTCATTATCTATAACCGGTGGTGTGGCAGATGTCAAAAATAATGTAGAGAGTGTGTTTTTACCAGCAGGAACTTCCGGAACAATATCGATTAAAATAAAAGCGACAAATATTGCAGGAGATGGTGTGCCTGGAAATGGCTATGCCTTAGATCAAGATTTTGCTTTGGCAGTCAGCAATGTAGGTTTAATTATGCCACCCCCCTGTGCCGGTACTCCTAATGCCGGAACGGTATCTGTTCCACATACAGTAAGCCCGAATTCACCATATACTGTAATTTCTTCTGGTTATAGTAATAATGTTAACTTAGAGTTTCAATGGCAATCCCAAACTAATAATGGTTCATGGGTGAACCAAGGTGCCGCCTCAAATTACTTTCAAGCCTATGCTGCAACTTCCACCGGAGTTGCAGGTGATGTAATAAGGTGGAAGTTAAAGGTTACTTGCCTTACTAGTGGTATTAGTGTGTTCTCAACTATTGACTCTGCTACTATTGTTCTTAATTATTGTACTGTAAGTTTCCCTAATGGTGTAGAACCTATTACTTTGGTGAATTTCGAAGGAATTAATAATAGCTCAAGTGCAACTATAAATGGAACCCCACCTTTGGAAGATTTTAAAAGTTTAGTTGCCAATGTTACTCAAGGAAGCACTTATCCAATAACAGTTAAAGGCAATACAGATGGGAATTATACCAATAAAATTACAGTCTTTATAGATTGGAATCAAGATGGCACTTTTGATCCTATCAACGAAAAATACTTTATTGGAGATATTGTTAATTCTACGGGTTTAGATACCAAAATGGCAAATGGCAATATTACTATTCCTAATTCAAGTTTAATTGGAATTACCCGAATGCGAGTAATGAAAAAATATAGTACTGAAGCTACACCTTGCAATGCAAACGGATGGGGTCAAGCAGAGGACTATACTTTAAATGTTTCTGCTCCAGCACCTATTCATCTTGAATATTTTAAAGGATATAGCCAAAAAACCAAAAATTATCTTAATTGGAAATCCGGAATCGAGAAAAATGCTGATAAATATATATTGGAGCGTTCTTCAAATGGAAAAGATTTTAAAATGATTTTAAGTGTTAATGCCAAAAATAAAAATGGCACCAGCTATCAATATATTGATGAACTTCCATTGGAAGGAGATAATTTTTATCGCCTACGCCTTGAAAGTTTCGACGACAAATCAACCTATTCTTCCATTGTGAAATTGAATAATTCTATTAATCAAAATTTTGTGCTTACAGCTATTCCCAATCCGGTGAACTCCCACTTAAACGTAAATATTCAGGGACAACTTTCAGAAAATGGAATTGTAACATTAGTTGATGTTATAGGAAGGGTCTTGTATAAAAAGAAAGTTACCCAAAGTGAATTTGGTATCAATATGGAAGCTTTCAATAATGGAGTATATTTGTTGCAATACCAAGATGGCATTATAAAACAATCTATAAAAATTGTAAAACAATAGTTGGAAACAAACTGTTTTTATTAAAGAAAAAAAAAGAGTCTTTGTTCATTTGCAGAGACTTTTTTTAATGATGATTTCCTAGAAAATAAACTGCATCATTGCCTTTAATCGCACTATTTCCTCTATTTATTTAACTTTACTATTCAAGTAACAATTAGTAACTTTGCAACAATTTTAAAAAATCTTATATAAATTATGAATAACGCTTATTTTTCGTTTCCGATGCCAAAAAATGAACCTGTGCGTTCTTATGCTCCCGGCAGTGAAGATGCCTTGAATTTGCATGCTGCCATTGCAGATTTAAAAGGACAGAAGAGAGATATCCCAATGTACATTAATGGGAAAGAAGTGCATACCGACAAGAAAGTAAATATTTATCCTCCTCATGAAACTGCACATTTGTTAGGACAGTTCAGTATGGGTGACGAAAGTCATATCAACAGTGCCATAGAGGCTGCATTAAAAGCTCAAGAAGCTTGGGCTGCTACCAGTTGGGAGCACAGAGCGTCAGTCTTTTTGAAAGCTGCAGATTTATTAGCCGGCAAATACCGCTTCAAGATGAATGCTGCTACTATGTTAGGGCAAAGCAAGAATGCCTATCAAGCCGAAATTGATAGTGCTTGTGAACTTATCGATTTTTTGAGATTCAATGTTCATTTCCTTTCTGAAATTTATAAGCAACAGCCTATTTCCGATGCAGGAATGAATAACCGTACAGAGTACCGACCTTTGGAAGGTTTTGTTTTAGCGATTACTCCGTTTAACTTTACGGCTATTGGCGGTAATTTACCTACTGCTCCTGCTATGTGTGGAAATGTAGTAGTGTGGAAGCCTGCCAATACCCAAGTATATTCGGCAAGTGTCTTTATGGAAATTTTAAAAGAAGCTGGATTACCTGATGGTGTTATCAATTTAGTATATGCTAGTGGTCCTACTATTGGTGATATTTGTTTTAAGCATAGAGATTTTGCAGGAGTGCATTTTACCGGTTCTACAGGAGTGTTTAACTCTATGTGGGAGACCATAGGTAAAAATACGCCTCATTACAAATCTTATCCGCGTATTGTAGGAGAAACCGGTGGTAAAGACTATATTTTTGTTCACCCTTCTGCCGATGTGGATGCTGTTGCGGCAAATATTATAAGAGGAGCTTTTGAATATCAAGGTCAAAAATGTTCTGCTGCCTCTCGTGTGTATTTACCTTCAAATCTTGCAGAAGCCATCAAATCTAAGGTACTTGCAGAAATGAAGACTTTGAAAATGGGGCCTGTTGACGATTTTACCAATTTTATTAATGCCGTAATTGATGAAAAATCTTTTGATAAATTAGCAAAATATATTGATAATGTCAAAGAGAGTAAAGTAGCTAAGATAATTGCCGGTGGTGGATATAGTAAAGAAAAAGGCTATTTTATTGAGCCTACAATAATTGAAACTACACAAGCAGACTATGCAACGATGTGTGAAGAGTTGTTTGGGCCGGTATTAACCATTTATGTTTATCAAGAGCAAGATTGGGATAAGACCATTGATGTTTTAGATGCCACTTCACCTTATGCCTTAACAGGTGCTATTTTTGCTCATGACAGACAAACTATTGAATACTTGACAAAACGTTTGGTGCATACTGCGGGTAACTTTTACATTAATGATAAGCCTACTGGTGCTGTAGTCGGTCAGCAACCATTTGGAGGTGCCAGAGCATCCGGAACTAATGATAAAGCAGGTTCTGCTTTGAATCTTTATCGCTGGTTAAGTGCTAGAACTATTAAAGAGAATTTTGTGCCTGTAACCAATTACAGATACCCTTTCCATCAAGAAGGATAATTAGAATTTAGAATATAAAAAAGAGGTTGTACTTCAAGTGCAGCCTCTTTTGTTATCCTGAAATATTTCCCAATATTTCAGTGGGGAAGATATGGTATAATAAAAAAAGACTACTCTTAGAAGTAGTCTCTTTGATGTGTGTCTTTTTATTAATACCTATGCTTTTTCTGTAGTAGCAACAGTGGTACTGTTATTGGTTCTTTTATTGTAAGCCTGTGTCATTTCCATACTTACGGCTTGACGTTCTACGGTAATAGTAGTGTTTCTGTCGATTTCTAAGGCTAAAGTCCCGTCATCATTGGTGCGGGTAATACGACCATGAATACCGGAGGTAGTAACTATTTTTTCACCTGTTCCTAAAGAATCAGCAAATGCTCTTTGTTCTTTTGCTTTCTTTTGTTGTGGGCGAATCATAAAGAAATACATTACCACTATCATACCAATCATAATAAACAAACCTGCACTTCCGCCTCCTGGAGCTGCTGCACCTTGTAACAAAACATTTGTAAACATAAAAAAATTGATTTTTAATTTTTGAATGGCAAAGTTAATTCATTTTATCACAGATGGACAAACAAACTGAATATTATTTTTAATATTTAACGTTTACCATTTCACCTGCGGAGGAATAAATTGACTGACATCTCCATTGTAACGAATTACATCCCTAACTAAAGTTGAAGATACTGTGGAGTACTCTGGAGAGCTGGTCAAGAATATAGTTTCAATGCTTTTGCTTAACATCCGGTTCATGTCTGCAATGCCTTTTTCGTATTCAAAATCACTTACATACCTTATTCCCCTTAAAATGAATTGTGCATTTAATTTTTTGCAATGCTCTATTGTAAGACCTTCATAAGCATAGCCCTCAACTTTGGGGTTTCCTTCAAATATTTTAGCTATCCAATCTAATCTTTGTTCTATCGAGAACATGGGTTTTTTGTTGGTATTAATACCTATTCCCACAATAATCTTGTCAAATAAGGGTAGGGCTCTATTGATCACATCCACATGACCTAGGGTAATAGGGTCAAAAGTTCCGGGAAATAAGGCAATTCGCATATTTTGTTTTTTTTGTTAAAATGGAGAAATAAATTCGTTTAAACTTAAAAAGCTACTATCTCTTTCTGAAATAATAGGAAGAGGCTCTTCCCAATCAAGTCCAAAGCTATCCCATAGGATGCCGGTATCGCTTTCTTTATGATATTCTGAAGAGACTAAATAATAGGTAATAGAATGGTCTTCTAAAGCTTTAAATCCATGGGCAAAGCCTTTAGGAATATAAAAAGCTTTATTGTTATCAGCACTTAATATTTGACTATGGTATTGCCCAAAAGTTTTAGATGCTTTTCTTAAATCAACTATCACATCTAAAATAGCACCTTTAGGACAAAAGACAATTTTTGAATGTTCATGAGGAGGTAATTGAAAATGCATTCCTCTGATTACCGCTTTACGAGAATAAGAGAAATAACTTTCTTTCAATTCAAAATCTATATCAATTTCCTTAAATAAAGACTGGTTAAAAGTTTTGGTAAAACTGCCTCTATTATCTATGAAAGTGTTCATGTCTATGATTTTGGCTCCAGCTAAATCTAAGTCAGTATAATTCATGGCTCAAAAGTAAAGGGAATTTTTGAAATAAATATTTTCTTAAGTGGATTCTTTTGGCTTTTTTTGCAAAATAATATTGCTATATTAAACATTATAAATAAATGAAAAAAATATTATTTACCGGAATACTTGCATTTTTTATAGGACAAAACACTTTTGCTCAAAAAAAAGAATATTTAATCAATGCTGTTGCTTTTTATAATCTTGAAAATCTATTTGATACCATAGATGACCCTAAAAAGTTTGATGAGGAGTTTACGCCGAATGGTGCCAATAGATATACAGAACAAGTTTATCAGAAGAAATTAAAGAATCTTTCAAGAGTATTATCAGAAATTGCTACCGAAAAAGTGCCTGATGGTCCGGCTATGGTAGGCGTAGCAGAGGTAGAAAACGAAAAAGTATTGCAAGACTTAGTTAATGAACCTGGTTTAAAAGAAAGAAACTGGAAAGTTGTTCATTTTGAATCTCCTGATTTAAGGGGTATAGATGTGGGCTTGTTGTATAATCCTAAATATTTCAGAGTCCTAGATGCTAAAGCTTTACCGGTTGAAATAATTGAAAATGGCAAGAGAGAATATACTCGTGATGTTTTATATGTGAATGGAATTTTGGCAGGTGATACTGTTACTGTTTTTGTTAACCACTGGCCTTCCCGTAGAGGTGGAGAGGCTGCAAGTGCTTGGAAAAGACAAAAGGCTGCAGGTGTGGCAAAAGAAATAATAGACCAAAAGATTAAAGAGCATAAAAATAGTAAGATTATTTTAATGGGCGATTTAAATGATGACCCTGTAAGCCCTTCTGTGGCTAAGGTTTTAGGAGCAAAAGGAGAAGCATCGAAGGTAAGACCCGGAGAAATGTATAACCCATTCATGAGTTTCTACAATAAGGGATTAGGAACCTTAGGCTATGGAGACTCTTGGAATTTATTTGACCAAATAATCCTTTCTTATGGTTTTATCAATAAGAATGCTGGAGGCTGGCAGTTTTACAAGGCAGAGGTATTTAAGCCCTCTTATTTAATAAGTAACTTTGGTAAATTTAAAGGTTATCCACACCGTTCCTTTTCTAATAATATGTGGATAGATGGCTATAGTGACCATTTTCCTACTTTTATTTATTTAATAAAGGAAAAATAACAACTGAAGAAGTGTTGTTGATAAAGCTTTTAGAAAAAAATTAATTTTGAATTTAAAAAATAAAGAGATGGATTTTTATTCCATCTCTTTATCGTTTGTTTCAAAAATTGTTTTCAGACAAACTTCGCAAAGGCAGTCTTGATAGTGTTTTTGAAGGTATTGTTTTTTGAAATCATTAATTTTCACCTTACTACAATGGCATGCTTGGATATTGTTGGAATTGCATTCAAAGTGATTCCCGCATCTACTACACTTTTTGTTTCCTGAATTTTGTTCCTGTACTTTAGGATTTAATTCCATTTAATCAATTGAAGTTTGTACACCACATTGGCATCTGCCGGTACAGATTGCAAACCTGTATTATGAAACGATGCTTTTATTGGATCGTAACCTTCTCTTAATGTGGGTGGCACATAAATAATTATTTCCCCATCCATTCCTATCATTGGGAAGGCATATTTCCAAGCATAGATTTGAAAAGAAAGATCAAATACCATTTTCTCAGATCCCCCGGAAGCCGGATAATAGACCAAATCTTTACCATCAGAACATTCATATCGGGCATAAATATCGGAACAGATTCCCGGTTTGTTGGCTGAGCCAGGTTTTGTAATGCTATAATAAAAACCTCTAGGGTCAAAGATTGCATTGCTGTCTATACCCATCACGAAAGTTTTTAAATTATCTAATTCTTCTTGTGTGGGATGTAGGGTGGGCACTTGCTCACAAACGTCTTTCTTACCACAACTATTTAAAAAAGGAAAAATAAAAAAGAGAGATGCAATTAAAAAGTATTTTCTCATTATCTTGTTTTGTGTTTTATTATTGTTTTTTTGAGATTTTATTATTACTCTTCTTGTGTAACCGAACGTACCTTAATTTTAAAAATTAACATAGAACCACCCGGAATGCCATTGTAATCATCATTGCCATAGCCTAAGGAAGGCGGAATGTATAATTCTATTTCTCCACCTTCACCAACATGGGTGATTCCTTTTTTAAATCCGGGGATAGCATTGCCAATATAAAATTCTGTATTGTTTCTGGAGTCAAAAACTGCATCGTTTTTAAACTTTCCTACATAATCAATTCTTGCAGTGCCACATTGATAAGGCTTTATTTCGTTGCCGGGGGTTATAATCCGGTAATAAAAACCATTAGTGTCATATTGTGCATTAATGTTATTTTGAAGTATGTATTGACTTAAAGCGATAGAGTCTGCGGTACTTGCTTTTGAAGTAGTCTCAGCACATTTAGTGGTATTGTCATCTGTAGTCTTTTTTTTACATGCTGTGGTCAATAAAAAAAAACCGGATATTGTAAAAAGTGTTATTTTCTTCATGTTCATTTATTAAATGAGTTGGCAAAAGTATAAGTTTTTTATCAAATACTACGTTAATCCATAACTTTCTAAAAAAAATTTAATTTAAGAAGTTCAATAGTTCTAATTTAGAAAACTAAAATTAATTCTAGGATTTATAGTTTTTATAAATTATTTTGTTATTAACTTGATTTCCTAAGCTTTTATTATAAAAAGAATGTTAAAGTGTTTTTCTTGTAACTTTTTCGATGTTGTTTTTGATTTTTTTAAAAGACAGAGTCGGTCATTTTTTCATAAATGGATTCCAGTTTTGTTTGATGAAAGGTGCGTAATGTCATCAATAAGAATTTTGCTAAAGGTGGGTGTATTGAGGGTAAACCTCCTTAAGACGGAAGGCTATTTTCAAAATGAGCTTAATGACAAAAAGCAACAACATTGGCCAGACTGACGAAAAAGAAATGTCAATTAACGCCGTCCCTTCAACAGAAAAAATATTTTGTGTGGAGCAGCCTCCATTTTTAAAACTTTGTTTAAAGAAATAATATTGATTTATAGTATTGAAATTTATTGAAATCTTGAAAAATACAACAGGTTTAGTTTAAAAATTTTGCAATATCTTAGCAGACAGAAAGGATTTACTCCTTTAAAATAATATTCAGAAGATTGATTACGTTTTTGTATAAATTTTTATTCAACCTAATAAGTATGATATATAGAATTCCTGTTGTTTTTTTTACTATTCTATTAATTTTATTAAATAGTTTATGTTATTGTCAAGAAAGCTTTACCAAAAAAGATTCTCTAATATTTGAAAACTCCTATAATGAATTATTGGCAAATGATTTTTTTAAAAAAGAATGTGATACTTTATTTATTAAAAAAGATTTTAATGGCTTATTTAAAAAAACAAAAGATGCTCTTAATATTCCTTATCTTAATCAAAATGCAAGAATCATGTTGATTTCAGCATATTATTTTATTGGAGAAAAAGATAAAAGCAATCAACTCTTTAATGAATATATAGATACCTATACTAATGATTATGTGAAATTGATAAATTTAGTTCATTTTTTTCAAGGCCAATTAATAGTTATTTCGAACAACAGCCGAATAAAAAAGAAATAATTTATAATTTAATTTATAAAAATTGGGATATTGAAGAAAATGATTCTATTAGGAAAAAAATTGCTTTTTTTTATTTGAATGATCTATGGTTAAGACGTAATGGATATTTAGGCAAAAATACAGATTCCTTATCTGTAGCTTTATGGGAGCAATTTAATAAAGAAGTACATATCCAAAATGATGATGTTTTTTCTTTTTTCAAAAAATATGATAGGATATTTAGTGAAGATGAATTGAAAGATAATTATATTAATCAATTTCTTTTATTAGCCCATGAAAATGACACAAATCGAAGAGCCTATTATTTACAGTTGATTCAGAAAAGTGTTAAAGATGGAAATTGCGAAATTGAAAGAGAGGTGAATTTCATTATAAGAACTGCACAATTAACGACTAAAGATTATACAAAAAATTATCCAATATTAATTGAAGAATTGAAGAAGAAGTATCATCTTGACCATTTTTCTTATCAAGCTTATTAAATTTTTTGTTATGGTTTTAATTATTTCAGACAATTTAGATAAAAGTACAAATAAGGTCATTGAATAGCTTAATTTTTTATCATTGTAAATGGTTTAGAATTAACGAAGATGATTCAATTAAACTAAAGAGATTAGAATTTAATAGAAATAAAATTGAAATAAAGTAGGAATAAATTACCTAGGTCAAAGAGAGAATGGGTTATTATGGCAATTGCCCCCATTGAAACAAATTGAACACAAAAATAATAGGTAATAATTCGTCCGTTTTGTAGAAAATTAAGAGACCTTATTTGCTAAAAAGCAAGAAGTTGCCAGTTTTAATTGGTAACTTCTTGTTTAGAATTTTTCATAGGTTAAATATGATATTTATTAGTTTGACCAAACTACGTTTCCAGATGCTGAATGCAGGTACAGCCTACCATCATTTCCTAAAACTAATGCTTCTGGTTTGAGGCTTGCATTTGAAAATTTGCTATTAAAAAACGGATGTGTTTTTGAACTCCATTTTGCTTCATCTCCTTGATAAACAACCAAATTCCCGTCTTTCTGAAGGATTAATTTGGAGTTTTTAAAGCCATGTACACCATTACCCCATACAAATGCACCTTGTTTGCCATTTTCAAATTTATACACACAAAGATGCCCATCATCTTCTTGCATTCTTAAAATGAATTTACCATTATCAGAAGTTAACCTTTGGTTCCCAGATAATGTTTGCCCTGCTTTTAAAAAATTATTTTTTTTAATAACAGTTGATAACTGGGCAAATGATTGAGTCGGTTGCAACGACAATCCACCAATACTTAGTGTAAATACACTAACAATTAAAACAATTTTTTTCATACTTAAAAAATTTTATAAAATTATGCCTACTCTATTTTGCATTTTTGGCTACCTGCTTTTGTAAAAACAAAATTCGCTTCCATTTCTTATTTAATAAAATTTTAGGGATAAAAGCCTTTGTTTTAGGGATATAAGTCCAATATAGATTGAATATTTATTGTATTTGCTATTTATTTAAGAGCTGATGCTCTATTTTTTTTCAACTTTTTCCTAGAATCAAAGTCCTTAAAATTTTGTGTAAATCTCTTTTTTTTAATAACTTTTTAGCCCTTCATTTATTGAAATCGAACCAAAGCCCTTTTATCTATAATTTTGGTTTAGAGCTATCTGTTTTTGGTGTAGGTCAAGTTATGCCCTTGATCTGCAATTTCTAAAGTTTGACTCGCTGCATTATAGCTATATTCCATCTCATAAGTTGGTCTTTGGCTACTTGGGTCAATTATTTTTAATTTACCGTCTTTGACAACTTCATAATTCATTGTGTTCACCGATTCCATCCAATCCATAGTCATAGTTATTTGACCCTTTAATATACCATTTGTCATTACTGGCGTAGTGAATTGATATTTGTCATTCACATATTTTAATTCTGCTCCATTATCTTTATAGTACCAATCGCCAACTAAGGGAAATGCGTTGTTTTGTGCTGCATTATTGCTTGCAGTTTGTATAGGATTACTCTCGTTACCTTCTATTTTTTGTGAGTAGTATTTGTAACCAAGTAATAATATAGGAACCAGAATTACTAATAGGATTATCATGCCCCAATTTGTTTTTGGGGATGTTGCTGTTTTTTCCATTGTTATTGTTTTTTATATTATTGTAAATTCAACTTTGCAGTCATTGGGAAAAAAGGGCTAGATTTAGAGAGCGAAAAGGTTGCGGTATTCCCGTTTTTCGTTAAAGTGCCTGTTGACGATTTTTTGCCATTCCCGTTATAAATTGTGAAATAGACTTGATTGCCCTTTATATCACCATTAAAACTCCAATTATTCACTTCAGAAGTCTGGTTGTTGTTTTCCCATTGGTCGCAGTGGATAAGTCCTGAAACTTCTGTTCCATGTTGTTCAAGATCTTCAATTGTTAGCGATGCATCATTAGCTTTCCGTCCTACATACACCCAGTTTCCTTTGAAGTTGGCCGGTTTGCTATCAAAACCTACTGGAGGCAGATTAGAAGTATTGATATTTTGATTTTGTTGTGCTGTCATATTTCCCGATACAGAGTTCTGAGCAGTAGTAGAATTAGAAGTGTTAACTTTGGCAACATACACTGAGTTTCTGGTGAAAGTGGCACTATTACCGCTAGATATAATTTCTAAAGTATTCCCATTTTGATTATAAACATATTCCATCTCCCATGAATTAAAAGTGCCTTTAGGATCTGAAATTCGGAGCTTCCCATTTTCTAAGACTTCATAATTTACCTTTCCATCAGATTTATCATCCATCACGATATCTAATTGTCCTTGCAGGGTTCCATTTACATTTTCAGGAGCGGAAAATATATATTTCACATTCAGATTTGGATCATTTCGGTACCATACTCCGGAAAGAAAATCGGTGTTTTGGTTAATAGCTGCTCCATTTCCATTATTTGTATTAGCGGAATTGTGCGTAGTTTTTGAGGATTGATTGTCATTAGCATCCAGTTTCTTCGAGAAAAATTTATACCCTAATAGTAGTATTGGAACAAGAATTACCAATAGGATAATCATTAGCCAATTTGTCTTTTTTTGTTGTGTTGTGTTTTCCATTTTTATTTGAATTTTAAGTGAACATTTTAAAATACAAATTTATTGGAGTGTATTCTTAAAAGAAATTTACTGTGACAGAATGAAGTTTTTGGAAATAAAAATTAGAAAATAAGGTAAAAAAATTTATGTTATTAAGTTGCTTGTAAATTTTTTACGTATTGAATCTTTTAAGGCTTTTTATTTTACATTTTGATAAATAGAAATTCAAATACGATTGCTTATCCATAATTTAAAACGAGATATTCTTTGCAAAAACTAAAACTTATTTTTATAGGTTAAAGCCGTAATTTCCGGAAATTGGAATTTCAATATTATTGACAATAACATATTTCGAGTTGAATTTCGTTATCTTTTTTTTGTTGACGATAAATGCTCGGTGTACTTGTATAAAATGACTTTGTGGCAATTTTTCTAAAATCAATTTAAGGGTAGAGCGACATTTATATTTGTTGTCTTTTGTATAAATAATGATATAATTTCCTTCGGATTCCAAATATTCAATATCCTCTATGTTAAGTGTAAGGTTATAATCCTGGTCTTTAACCAGTAATGTAGGTTTTTGTTTTTCTTCATTTGCTGATTTCCGGAGCGCAATTTCGATAGCACTTATTAGGTCTATATTTTTAAATGGCTTTGTAATATAAGAATAGGGATTGGTAAGCATTGCTTTATTGGCTATTTCCAGGTTTTCATAAGCTGTGAGAAAAATAAATGGAATATTATTTTTTGCTTGTATCTGTTGAGCCAAACTTATACCATCCACTTTGCCTTCTCCTAAGTGGATATCCAAAATAGCAATGTCTAAGTTTTCTCTATTTAAAATTTGTAGAGTTTCTTCAGCGTTTTTGGCTTCCAAAACCTGAAAGTTATAGTCTAATAAGACTTTTTTGGTTAATCTTCTATTGAGAAAATCATCTTCTACTAATAATATTGTTTTATTGTTCATCATTATTTTAGTTAAATTGTATAGAAATTTCGAATCCGTTTTTTTGATTGGTTTGAACCGTTGCGTCTAATTGATCTATCAAACCCTTAACAATACTTACTCCTAAGCCTTTTTCAACGGGTTGGTAAAAATCATAACCGGAGCCATTGTCTGAATAATATAAAGTTTTCTTTTGGTTGTCTTTTTCAACATTTACAGATATGAATATTACACCTTCCGGTTGTTTGTTGAAGGCATATTTCATACTATTGCTTATTAATTCAACTAAGATTAGCCCTATAGGAAGAGCTTGTTCTATATTTATGCTTTCAATGTTGGATTGTAAATTCAAATGGACTTTTTTATGTAAGTTTTCATAAGAATCCACAATTAAATCAGAGAGCTCCTTGAGATAGGTTGCCAAATTTACCTCATTAACATTTTCGGAAATGTTGAGTTTTTTGTGAATCAATGCCATTGACAATACTCTGTTTTGATTTTCCCTTACTAATTCTTCAATATTATTGAAGTCCATGGATTCTTTTTGAATTTCCATGATACTGATGACGTGTTGTAAATTGTTTTTTACACGATGTTGTAACTCTGAGAGCAATACTTGTTTGTGTTCCAAAACCCGCACTAAATCAGCCATTTGCTTATTGATAGTCTTGTTTTGTTTTTTTATTTTTTTATTTTTAAACAATAATAGCAATACACTATTTACTACTAATAAAAGTATCAATGACAATAGGATTAATTGTGTATTTTTATTTTTTATAACAGCATCGCTTTTTTCCTTATTATACAGCTCGGTTACTTTTTTTATTTCTAATTCGATCTGGTTATTTTGTTCTTGAACATAGGCATTATGATATTGTTTAAAATATAAAAGTGCTGAATCGACATTACCTAAAGAATCATAAATACGAAATCGATTAAACAAATTATAACCTATATTATTTTCATTTAGATTTTTGTTTTCAAGAAGAGCAGAGTCACAATAGGCTAGTGCTTGAGCATAATCTTTATGTTTGAAATATAGGGTAGCAATATTGTTAAACATTATAGAGGCACCATCGCTATTTTGCCTGTCTCTAAAATCTTTAATGGCTAAAAGATAATGTTTAATAGATTCTTTATATTGGTCAAATGGTAAAAGCATGGCAATTAAAAAGTTCGCATCAGTTATTTCTTTCCAATTCCTATACTTTTCAGCATAGGGCAAAGCTTTTTGTGCATAAATCAATGCCGAATCTTTCTGGTTATTTAGCCTAAAGTAAGAGGCTGAACGAACGTAGTAAATACTAATAATGCTATCTAAATCATGTTGTTGGGTTAGGGTGTAGGCTTTATCTAAAAATTTACGACATAAATCAAACTCAGAAGAATATTCATACATGGTTTCAATCATTAAATAAGCTTTAAATTCTTTCTCTGGCAAAAGTGATTTTTTCGCTTTATCAGCTATCTCTAAAGATAATTGTAAAGATTTACTGATTTTATCGGCTCTTGCTAATATATATGCCTGGTGCAACTTTAATTTGAGCTTAGTATCAATAAGCTCTCTGGATGATGTCGTTTGTAATAAGTACTTTTGTAGTGAATCTATTATCTTTGATGCTTCTGACATTTTATCAAAATACAACAGGCTGTCAATACGGGTAATGTTCATTTTTAGAGACTCTGATTGAGCAAAAATCGGAGTGCCAAAAAACAATATAATTGCCAAATATAAAAAAGCCTTTTTAAGCATTATGCAAAATAAAAACAAACTCGTTTTAAACCAAATAATTAACTATATTTCAATTTACTTATTCTATGGGTTAATATAAAATATTTAAATGTATTTTGTGTTTAGAAGAGAAGGATTACTCCTCCAAGCACATTTATTACTCATGAAAATTATTATTTTTTTCAACTTTGATTTACAATAAAAAATTTAACCCTTATCTAATCTATGCTCTGCAAATTTAAAAATCTTATTTACGATTTAAAAATAATGGGATAAATCTATTTTTTATGGGATATAAATCGGAGATTAATTTGTTTTGGGTAAGTTTCAAATCAAAACTAAAATTGTTCGAGATTACAGTTTTAAAATTAATTTTTACAAATTAATATTGCTTACATAAAAACAGATAACCACTAGATTGTCAAACTTTTATTTCAAATAAATATAAAACGGTAAATAAAACTTGCCGAGCAAAATTTTTGCTTTGATTTCTTTGTCTTTACAACGGAAAAACAAATTTTCATGCATGGTGAAAACAGCCTTAATACGGTAAAACCATCCATAAGGCTTACCGATATTATTAGAATAGAAAATATTCAAACTTAGTCTTATATATGGGTAAAATTTCTTTTTTGATGAGAAATGTTACCCCTAATATTATGGAAATACCTTATCTTTTTATAGTAAAACTTTTAAAGAAACTTTGTTTTCCATCATTTATTTTAATGTAATAAAGCCCCTGGGGATAATTTGATACATTTATGGACTTTGGTGCAGGCATATTTTTTATTGTTTGCAATTCTTTCCCTTCCAAATTATAAACTGATATCCTCCATTTACTATTAAAAGGGTAGTCAATAAAGATTTCGGTGTTTGCCGGATTGGGATAGATTTTAAAACTGTCTTTTAAAATTGTATGAATTCCGGTATTTGAAAAATTTAAGGGATTGCTGTAATATTGACAAGTACAAGATTCCGTTAAAACCCAATAGGTACCTGTAGTGTCTGTAATGGATAGTTGGGGTGAGGATGTAGTGGCAATCAAATTGTTATTGTGATACCATTGGTAAGTGGAATAATTACTATCTGTTTTTAATAGTCCATTTTCAAAGCTAAGGCTAAGTGTAATGGTATCGCAGTCATTATCTTCTATAAATTTTCCAATAATTCCATTTTTAAAATTGGTTTTAAATTCCTTATAAGCTCCCGGAGTAGCCAGATTGTCTAAGAAGGCAGTACCTACAAAATATATTTCATTTTTTCCTTCTTGATTTTCGGCTATACTGATATCATATAATGCAGCATCATAATGCGAAGCCCATATCAAATTTCCAGAGGTGTCTATTTTTGCCAAAAAACCTTTGCTTTGTGTAGTTACAGGATAACCACAAGGTGTGTCGAAGTCGGTAGAGTCAATGGTGAGTCCTTGCACATATAACGCATTTTCTCTTGGGCTATAAGTTACACTTTCATTTCCTGTCTGGTCAATATTGTTATAATTCACCATATTATAACTGTCCGATTTTCCAATATAAGTACCCCATATTCTTTGCCCTTGGGCATTAAACTTTATTAAAAACCAGCTCATTCCACCATTGAGTTGGCTTTGAAATGTTCCATTAGTACTTATACCCGTAGTAGAACTAGTAATTCCATAAACATATACATTCCCGGCAAGGTCTTCAGTAACTTTTTTGATGATGACTACTTGGTTTCCACCAATATAAGTACCCCATATTCTTTGTCCGTTTGTATTGAATTTTGCTAAAAAACCACCTCCTCCAAATGCAGATAGGTTAGTTTGAAAAGTATTATTAGTTGCTATTCCGGAGTCACTACTTGTACTTCCTGCCAAATATACGAAGCCATTTTTACTATAATAAACAGTAGCATTATTTTCATTTTTACTGCCACCATAATAGGTGCCCCAGATTTTATTGCCATTACTGTCAATTTTTAGTAGTGCTATATCAAAAGGATAATAATAGGTATAGGAGCCGGTATTAAGAGAATCTGTTGGGTTTTTAAAAGGTTTGTGTGTGCCGGGTGTTCCTATTCCCTTATGATAAGATACAGGGAAGGTTAAGAATATATTGTTGTTATAGTCTATGTCTAAGTCAAAAACAAAATAGTTGTTTATTTGCTTCAAACCATATTCCCATTGCCCTAAAAAAACGGAATCAGATTCGCAAAGATAGGTGGACCAAAGTCTTAGACCTTGAGGATTGAATTTAGATAAGTAAAAAGAGGAAACTGCAAAATTGCTAATGAAAGCCGTCGGACTAATCATTCCGGTATCGCTCTCCGTATAGCCCATAATATATATATTACCGGAATGGTCTGTAGTTACTCTGGGAGCAAATTCCTTTCCACTTCCCCCATAATAGGTACTCCAAATCAAATTGCCATTTTTGTCCCACTTAGATAAAAAAGCAGAACCATCATAATCATGAGGCCCTGCTGGCGTTGAGAAAAATGAGGGTTGGTAATAGGGTTTATAAGCATTAGGGGTTGAAATTCCACTGGTATCTCCTGTAACACCAAAAGTATATATACATTGATTAACACTGTCAAAATGTACCCCACTGACATTAGTTAAGTTAGTTCCAAAGTAACTCACCCAGTCTCTTATGGGTTGGCTATTAGAGATTAGACTATTGAAGAAAAATAATAATGACAAGTTGTAAAAAATAAGTTTTTTCATGATTGCTAAATTTAAAAGATTTCTAATAAGGTGTCATTTAGGAAAATGAAAGAATATTTACAAGAATACGAAGCTCCAGAGCAAGAAGGATACCACCTTGTTCCAAAAGGTATAGTATATAATTGGACAAAAACATAATCTGTAGGTGAGCCTGATGGATAGGAAGCCCATCTACTTACTTTTATATCTGTAACTAAATCAGAGTTAGGTATAACTGAGTTTCCTGAAGGTATTGAGTAGTATCCTACATTAGGTATGCTTAGTACATAACTGCAATTGGTTTTGTTGATTATTTTAATATCAGCAAAGGAGTTAAAGCTAATAATACAAAGACTTGGAATTAGAATTATCTTTTTCATAATTATTAAAATTAAGGAGATTAAACAATAGTAATAATGTATGGGGACAAATATAATCATTATTTTGATAAAATCCTAAGGAGCAAAATTGTATTCAAAGTAAATCTCTTTGCTTCTTTTCATTCAGAACTTACAGTCTTTGAACCTTAGGTAATACCTTTGAATTTAGAGCTATTGATTTGCGGTCAAAAAAAATCCTATTAATTGGTGAACCTTAATAACTCTCTCAGTATGTGAAATCAACATAAAATTCAATGTTTATAATAAAATCTTATTTTAATTTTGTTAAAATGAATTTGGTGTTTCGTTTTATAGTATTCTTTACTGCTTAAAGTCAATTTTAGTAATGTCGATTTTCCTGTATTGATTAGGCTTTTCCGTCTTTTCAAGCCGCAGGCGAAGCAATCTAGAAGAGTTGAGGGTTGAGAGTTGAGAGTTGAGGGTTGATGGTTGAGGGCTGGATTGCTTCGGGCGTTGCCCTCGCAAAGACGAAAGGCACGTCTATCTTAGCTCCAAAATTGAATACCCTCAAATGCTTCAATTATTCATTATTCATTATTCATTATTCATTATTCATTATTCATTATTCATTATTCATTATT
>DAOMPL010000011.1:75012-75153 GCA_035444785.1 Edaphocola sp.
CATTCTCAATTAAACCCAAAATGCCTACCCATGTTACCTTTCAGCCGATTTCACTAAAAAAAATTCAAAAAACATTTGTTTAATAAAAAGTAAGCTATTACCTTTGCACTCCCAAACAAAACGGGGGTAGTTCTTAAGAAA
>DAOMPL010000012.1:0-74448 GCA_035444785.1 Edaphocola sp.
TAGCTTACAGGGCGGCTCAAGTGCGTTATGAAGCCGGCTTGATAAATAGTTTTGAGTTTTTATCCGAAAAAACAAATTTATTAAAAGCCCAAAATGAATTAAGTGCTCTAAAATATGATTTATGGTTCAAAAAATTGCTTGTAGAAAAGTTTAAAACTGGAGGAATAATTAGTAAATAGGGTCTGCTGATTAACTGTTATTTTTTTGTTAGTAAATGGATTGTAATTGAGAACTACTCCAAAAAAACTCTTAAATGAAAGAATGATCTTTAAAGTGTCATTTCGAGGAAAGAATATTGTCCTACTTTTTCATGGAATAATTGTTAAATTTGAATTTCAATTATAAGGTTTAGCGTAATATTCAATGCAAAATCAATAGTGAAAAAGAATATTTAATATTCTAAACCCTTTGATTCACCAATGATTAACAAAAAGGTTTAATTTCGCCCTTCCAATTGAATTTTTATGCAGTCAAATTATATCGTTGTAGAAGGAAATATAGGAGTAGGTAAAACTACATTAGCACAGAAACTTTCTGATTATTTGGAAGCACAATTGGTTTTAGAAACTTTTTCTGACAATCCTTATCTTTCAAAGTTTTATCAAAATTCTAAAGATTTTGCTTTACCAACAGAACTTTGGTTTTTCATGGAAAGATACGAACAATTAAAAGTTTTGGATTATTCTAACAATAAAATCGTTGCTGATTATTCTTCAGAGAAATCTAATATTTTTTCCGGAATAAATCTGACAGGTGAAGATCAACATTTATTTGATAAAATTACTGAAAACATCAAAGAGCGTTTACCCAAACCCGATTTGTTTATTTATCTCCATGCTCCAATAGCACAATTGAAAAATAATATCAAACAAAGGGGTAGAGCTTACGAACAAAATATTAGTAATAGCTATTTAGAGCAAATTCAAAATGCATATCAGTCTGTTTTAAAAAGCCAAAATAAAGTGTTGATTATAGAGATGACAAATGTGGATTTTGAAAAAGAAAACCATTTCAAACAAGTGGTGGATTTTTTAGAAAAAGGCTACGATTTCTTCCAGCATATTTTAAATATTGAATAAATATTTTGTTTGTATTGTTGTTGAATTGTTGGTCTTTTGAAAAGCTTATCAAAATCTTTAACACTTTTCTGATACCTTGTTCTTTACTAATCCGTTTAGGATAGTATATTTGCAGACAATACAGAGCAAAGCATTAATGAAGAAATTAGACCAACTAATTTTAAAGAGTTTTATCGGACCTTTTGTACTCACTTTTTTAGTGGTATTGTTTATCCTGTTGATGCAATTTTTTTGGTTGTATATGGATGACCTTATAGGCAAAGGACTTCCTATTATTACCATTTTAGAATTGATGTCCTATATGGCAGCAACTTTGGTACCTATGGCAATGCCATTGGGCATTCTCTTGGCATCCATTATGACATTTGGCAATTTTGGAGAAAACTTTGAATTGGTGGCTGTCAAATCTTCAGGAATTTCCTTGTTTCGTTTTATGCGGCCCTTGACAGTCTTTGTATTAATTATTGTTGCAGGTATGGTTTTATTCAGTAATTATGTAATTCCTAAAGCCAATCTAAAGGCCTATTCCTTATTATACGACATCAGAAACCAGAAACCCACTATGAGTATCAAACCCGGTATCTTTAATAAAGGTATTGGGAGTTTTGTGATTAGGGTAGGGAGCAAGAGTGCAGATGGGGAAACCATTAATGATGTAATGATTTATGACCATACTTCATCCCGAAATAACAATACATTGATTACTGCAAAAAGTGGAAAATTATATTTAAGTAATAACAAACAGTATTTGATTTTTGAGTTGAAAGATGGTTGGCGTTATCAATTGAAAAGAGACGATACAGGAAGCTTTGAGCAGCAAAGAATGTATTTCAAGCATTGGAGTAAGATAGTAGATGTTTCAGAATTTAGTTTTAAACGGACACAAGAAGATTTATTTAAAAGTAATGAAGAAATGATGACCTTGAACATGCTGGATACCAATGTTGATAGCATGTATAAAATGCGTACTGGTTCTTATAAAGAGCTGGGACGAAGTACAGGTTCGTTTATTAGTTTAATTAAATCAGATAGTGATTATTTAAATTTAAGTAAACTTATAATCAAAGATTCTGCTAATATTCCTAAAGAAGCATACCCCGGCAACTTAATCAATACTTTTCCTGATTCTGTTAAATCGGTAATTGCCGATAAAATATTAAATAATGTTCAAAGCATGCAGCGTTATTTGGAAATATATAATACCAGCTTAGAAATCAATCAAAAAAGGACTGGTGACTTTAATATGGAATGGCACAAAAAATTCACCTTGGCATTCGCTTGTTTTGTGTTGTTTCTGATAGGTGCTCCTATGGGGGCCATTGTTAGAAAGGGTGGTTTAGGTATGCCTACCGTGATAGCAGTTTCATTCTTTGTGGTGTATTTTGTAATTTCTACCGCAGGTGAAAAGCTGGCAAAAGAAGCCAAACTTTCCCCATTCTTTGGGATGTGGTTGGCAACATTGTCTTTATTGCCGGTAGCCATTTTTGTTTTATACAAAGCCCGAAACGATTCACCAATCTTTAAAAAAGAAAATTATACCCGCATTTTTTCCTATTTTAAGAAAACAAAAAAGAACTTTAAAAACTGATGAAAGTTTCCAATCCATTAAGTCCTTCCACGTCTTTTATTTTTTCTATAAAAGCCATTAATATTTTCTTGGTTTGCTGTCTTTTTTTATGGATTTTTGAGGTAATACTTTTTTTTAAGCTTTCAGAAGAACAGTTGTTTAGATTGGTTAATGGAAACCATAATTCATTTTTTGATATTTTCTTCTATTGGATTAGTTTTATCGGTACTTTTTCAGTCATAGGCTCTGTATTGATTTTGTTGGTATTAATTAAATATAAATCTTGGAATATCTTTGGATTATTTGCATTTACCCAACTCATTCCATTCTTAATCAATCAAGGTTTAAAGTTGTATTTTGCCCAGCCTCGCCCTTCTATTGTCTTTGGAGGCCAGCCTTGGTTTCATGCTGTTGAAGGTGTACAATTACATACAGGTTTGTCTTTTCCGTCCGGACATACAGCCGGAGCTTTTGCATTTTTTACTTTATTAAGTATGCTCTTACCAGCCCGCCAAAAACTTTGGGCTATTTTATTTTTTATTTTGGCAGTTTTAGTAGCTTATTCCAGAATTTATCTGGGGCAACATTTTTTTGTTGATGTTTTTGCCGGCAGTATGGTGGGCACAGTACTCCCTTTAATTATCTTTTTGATTTGGGAACATTTCCAAAAAAGGAAACAAAACCCAAAATAGATTTATAGGCTATAAATCATTATTTACCTTATCAAAGATTTGATCCAATTCAGAATAGCTACTTTTAACAATCGGAATAATATTTCCTATCCAAACAAAACCTTTGGCAGCTATCGGAGCAATAAAAGGGTAGGTAACAGATGATGCTTTTGTTTCTGGTTTAATAAGATTGACTTTATCTCCTAACCATAAAATGGTACTAAAGAAAAAAGCTACCATTATTCCATAAAGAGCCATCCCCGCAATACGATTTAGTCCTCCTAATTTAACTTTTTTTAAGGTAGAGTCTATTGTTTTCGAAATTAAAAAAATGGTAAACAAAATAGCTAAAAAAGTTACCAAAAAAGACAACATTGGCGTCCAAGAACTAATGGTATTGCCATCATTAAAAAAATATTTAGATATTTTCCCTGAAAGCTTTAAGGCTCCCAGAGTGGCAATGATGATGGCAACAGCAGAAAAAATAACATGCACAAGACCTTTTCGGTATCCTTTAAGGCCATACCAAATCAATACGATTAAAAAAACAATATCTAAACTCATTGAAAAACTATCCTCCTTTGACAAAAAATGTCAATATAACAAATGCGGTCATCAACACAATAACGCTCAGCGTTTCAAATTTTGTAAATTGATGTTCTTCTCCTCTTTTTCTGGCTTTAAAAAACCTTACCCATCGCATGGTGGCAACGATGGCTAATAATAAAAGAATAACAATTTTTATTAGTTCTATTGTAGTCATAATGGGTCAAAAATAATGTTTTTTTGTAGAAGAAGTTTGAAAATTTAAAAATATTAAGCTCTAAATCGTAATTTCACCCTTGAACACCAAAAGAGCCGGACCTGTCAACCAAACATTTTGGAAGTGCTGATTATCGATTTTTTCAAAATCTACTAATAAATCTCCTCCCAATGCTTGTACTTTGACACTTTGCTTTCCTGTATCTGATGAAGCATTGGCAATGGCAGCTGCGGTTACTCCTGTTCCACAGGCTAAAGTCTCATCTTCAACACCCCTTTCATAGGTTCTTATTTTTAATCCTTCCAAAGTCTTTTGGACGAAGTTTACATTTATACCTTTAGGCTGAAAACGCTCTAAATTTCTAATGGCTTTTCCTTCTAAATATACATTTACCGCATCTACTTCCTTTACAAATCTAATATAATGAGGAGAGCCAGTGTCTAAAATCACATCTTCATTATATAATTCTATGGATTCAATATCTTTCATTTGCAATGCCACTTCATTTTGTTGGACTATTTTAGCGAGATGAGGCCCATCAATGGCAATAAAAGACTGGTTGATACCGGCAACTCCTAAATGATAGGCAAAGGCAGCAAGACATCTGCCACCATTACCACACATAGTACTTTCGTTACCATCAGCATTAAAATACACCATTCTATAATCATAACCTATTGCATTTTCTAACAAGATAAGACCATCGGCACCTATCCCAAAGCGTCTGTCGCAAAGCCGAGCTATTTGTTCGGTTGATAATTGAATATTGCCGTTTCTATTGTCTATCATAACAAAATCATTACCGGCACCTTGATATTTAAAAAAAGAAATTTCCATTATAGGACAAAAATACAGTTTTAATTTTTTAAAAAATGTTGCAATATTCTAAAAATATTATTTAAGTTTGAACCTTTAAAATCTATTTATATGGGATTATTTGCAAAGAAAAATTTAAACCAATTAATAGCAGAGGCTAGTGAATCAGAAAAAGGGCTTAAAAAGACCCTCACCGCAGGAGCCTTGATTTCCTTAGGAATTGGAGCTATTATTGGAGCAGGATTGTTTTCTATTACGGGTTTAGCTGCCGCCAATTATGCCGGTCCCGGTATCATGATTTCTTTTATCATTGCAGCAATAGGCTGTGGCTTTGCTGGTCTTTGTTATGCTGAATTTGCATCCATGATACCCGTTGCCGGCAGTGCTTATACATATTCCTATGCTACTATGGGTGAGTTTATTGCTTGGATAATAGGTTGGGATTTAGTTTTGGAATATGCAGTTGGAGCAGCTACCGTAGCCTCCAGTTGGAGTGGATACCTAGCTAAGTTATTGGCAACCTATGGCTTGTCTTTCCCTCATGAATTAATGCTGACACCTTTTGATAGTGCCACCTTAGCAGATGGTAGTGTTGTTCATGGCATCATGAACTTACCTGCTGTTTTTATTGTTGTCATAATGTCTTTGATTTTAATAAAAGGTACTACAGAGTCGGCTATCGTAAATACCGTAATCGTGATATTAAAAATAGCTATTGTTCTTATTTTTATTTTTGTTGGGTTTAAATTTGTAAAACCAGAAAATCTTCAGCCCTTAATTCCAGAAAATAAAGGCTCATTTGGTGAGTTTGGCATTTCGGGAATTATTCGTGCTGCCGCCGTTGTTTTCTTTGCCTATATTGGGTTTGATGCTGTTTCTACCGCTGCACAGGAGACTAAAAATCCAAAAAAAGCCATGCCAATTGGTATTATGGGTTCTTTAATTATCTGTACAGTTTTGTATATTGCTTTTGCTTATATTATGGTTGGTGTGGCACATTATACTAAGTTTGGTGGAGATACAGGAGGCAGTCATCTTGCTCCGGTAGCTATAGCCATTGAACAAATGGGCTATCCTGATGCCTCTGGCAATATTATTCCTGCATATCCTTGGCTTAATACTTCCATTATTATTGCCATCCTTTTAGGTTATTCATCTGTTATTTTGGTAATGTTGATGGGTCAAAGCCGGGTATTTTATTCTATGAGTAAAGATGGTTTATTACCTAAGGTGTTCTCTACGGTTCATGCTAAATTTAGGACACCTGCAAAATCCAATTTGTTTTTCATGGTTTTTGTTAGCCTTTTTGCTGCATTTATTCCGGGTAGAATAGTTGGAGAGATGACCAGCATAGGCACATTGTTTGCCTTTATCCTAGTTTGTATTGGTGTATTAGTTTTAAGAAGAACCCAACCTGATGCTCCTAGAGCTTTTAAAACACCTTTGGTGCCTTATGTCCCTGTTTTAGGTGTTTTGGTTTGTTTTGGAATGATGGCCTTTCTCCCTTTTGACACTTGGATACGTTTAATCGTTTGGATGATTATTGGAATGGATGTTTATATCCAGTTTGGCGTTAAACACAGTGTTTTAAATAAAGGTGGAAATCCAAACAAGAGTATTTGGTCGGTTTCTGTAATCGGTTTGGTATTAACAGTAGCTTTGATAGGCATTGCCATCGCTCACCATGTGAATACAAATGGTGCAGATACCGGATTGTATTATTTCTCAATGGGCTTTGCCGCTTTACACTTGGTGTATTATATGGTGAAGTTGAGAAAACTGAAAATCACAGGAGTAAAATAAAAATATAGGCATCTGGAGTTCTTATTTTTATTCTTCAGATGCCCTTTTTAAAACCAAAGAATTTAATTGATTTTTTATTTTTAAGGATAATATTTTTTGAGTATCTTTGAAAACATAAATTTGAAAATAGTATGTTTGAATTTTTTGACGGTCTCGATCCTTTACTAAAATCATTTTGGTACGTTGCCTTAATTAGCAGTGCCATCTTCGTTTTACAAACTGTAATGACCCTTATTGGTAGTGGACATGATGTGGATGGAGTTTCTGCAGATTTTGATGGAAACCTTGACCATGCAGATGCACCTTTTCAATTGTTTTCTTTTAGAAATGTAATCAATTTTCTCTTAGGTTTCGGATGGACTGGAGTAATGTTTTTTCCAAGTATTTCTAACGCTTTTTTATTGGTATTATTGGCGACCATTGTAGGTTGTTTATTTGTTTTTCTATTTTTTGTTATTATTAAACAGTTATTGAAATTATCAGAAGACAATACTTTTAAATACGAAAACCTAATCAATCATATTGGTCAAGTTTACCTCACCATACCGGCAGGTATGAGCGGAAAAGGAAAAGTTCAAATCAGTTCAAAAGGAACCAATCACGAGCTTTCGGCGATGACAGAAGGAGAACAACTTTCTTCAGGAGCATCAGTAATAGTTACTTCTGTAAAGGATAATATTTTAATCGTTAAAAGAACAATATAAAAAATTATGGCAGGATTATCAATCGTTACTATCTTAGTACTAGTAATTTTCGTTACCTTTTTAGCATTAGTTTCCCGCTATAAAAGATGCCCATCAGACAAAATTTTGGTGGTTTATGGTAGAACAGGCGGCAAGTCTGCCAAGTGTATCCATGGTGGTGGTGCCTTCATTTGGCCGGTCATTCAAGATTTTGCTTATTTAGACTTGAAACCAATGTCGATAGAGGCGAATTTGACCAAAGCCTTGTCACGCCAAAATATCCGTGTAGATGTCCCTTGTCGATTTACAATTGCCATTAGTACAGAACCGGATACAATGGGTAATGCAGCTGAAAGATTATTAGGATTAACACCTGCACAAATTCAAGACTTATCAATAGATATCCTTTTTGGTCAGTTGCGTTTGGTGATAGCCATGATGACCATTGAAGAAATTAACTCCGATAGGGATAAATTATTGGATAATATTTCTAATAATGTGGACACAGAATTAAAGAAAATCGGACTAAAACTTATCAATGTTAATATTACCGACATCAAAGATGAGTCTGGATATATAGAAGCTTTGGGTAAAGAAGCTGCTGCCAAAGCCATCAACGAAGCTAAGGTTAGTGTGGCAGAGCAAGAAAAAATGGGAGAAACCGGTAAAGCCGATGCCGATCGTTTGAAAGATATCCAAATAGCTGAGTATCAAAGAGACAGAGATGTAAAAATTGCCGTTACCAACCAAAACAAAGAAGTAGGTATAGCCTTGGCTCTTAAAGACGAAGATATAGGTAAGGCAGAAGCAGAAAGAGATTCCAGAATTGCTACTTCATTAGCAAATTCCTTAGCAGTAAAGGGCGAGAATGAAGCCAAAATTACTATTGCCAATTCGGATGCCGAAAGAAGAGAAAAAGAAGCAGAAGCCTTAAAAATAGCAATTGCAGCAGAGAAAGTGCAATCGGCAAAGGCTTTGGAAGAATCCTATCTTGCCGAGCAAAAAGCAGAAACTGCCCGTGCAGAAAGAGAGCGTTCTACCCAAAATGCAAATATTGTTGTGCCTGCTGAAATTGCTAAACAAAAAGCCATTATCGATGCAGAAGCTGTTGCAGAAAGAATAAGATTGCAAGCTAAAGGAGAAGCAGATGCTATCTTCTTAAAAATGGAAGCTGAGGCAAAAGGTTTGTTTGAAGTACTTACCAAACAAGCCGATGGTTACGACAAAGTAGTGAAAGCTGCAGGTGGCGACACTCAAAGTGCCTTCCAATTATTGATTTTAGAGAAACTACCAGAATTGGTTAAAACTCAAGTGGAAGCAGTTAAAGGTATTAAGATTGATAAAGTTACCGTTTGGGATAGTGGGGCAGAAGGAGGCAATGGACAAACATCTACCGCCAATTTTGTTTCCGGACTCATGAAATCTGTACCTCCATTAAACGATTTATTTAATATGGCAGGTTTGAATCTTCCTAGCTATCTAAAAGGTGAAAAAGACGTTCAGGCAGAAATAGTAAAAGAAATTAAAGAGCAAAAAGAAAAAGGAACGCAAAATATTGATGAGGAAAATTAAAGGTATATTTTTCTTTTTTGCTGTTTTAAGTGTTCCTTTCTATTCCAATGCTCAACAATGGCTCGATGGCAAAGGTATTGAAGTGAATTATTTTCATAGCAATATGATGCGGCATAGTAAAAAGATTACTGCTCCTTTAGCTAAGAATACTTCTACATTTGAGTTGAGTTTAATTCAAAAGAGTAGGGGCAAAAAAGATTGGCAAATCAGAAGAAACTACCCGGAAACCGGTATAGGCTTGTTTTATGTGGACTATAATAATTCTGAGATTTATGGAAAAGCCATTGGATTAGTTCCACATTTAAGATTGAGATTGATAACAACACAACATTTTTCCTGGTCTGTAAGGATGGGTATGGGCATTTGTTATTATTCAAACCCTTACCAAAGAGTGCCCCATCAAAATTTACAAAATGAAACAATAGGGGGCTATATCAATAATTTGACCCCAATGCAAACCGATTTAAGATGGATTATTAATAAACATCTGGAATTTCAGGCAGGAGCTCATTTAATACATATCTCTAACGGCTCTTTCCGAAGACCTAATTTTGGTATCAATATTTGGGGGATACAAACAGGTATTCGTTATTTCCCGGTGAGTAACAAACCTCAAAAAATAAAAAGAAACCTTCCCGAGCTGAAGAATAATTTTAAATTTTATCCTAAAGTGGCTATTGCCTTCGTAGAGCAAGGGCAACCAGACGGAGGACTTAGCAGAGTTTATAATGCAGGTTTTTATACAACAAAAAGATATTGGAATAAAAATAAACTCATCTTGGGAGCTGATTACACTTATAATACAGCAACTTATTCTTATTTAAAATACAATGAATTAAAAAGAGGCGAAGAAAATAAGTATTCCAGTCAGGCCTCAATTTATGCCGGAAATGAATTTGAATTAAACCGTGTCGGGATTGTATTGCAAGCCGGGGTTTACCTTCATAAAATGTACGAACAAGAAGATAACTGTTACGAAAAATTAGGTGCTAATTTCTATGCTTACAAAAACGATAAGGGCTTCTTAAAAGAAGGTATTTTTTCTGTAATGTTAAAAGCCCATAAAAATAGGGCAGAGCTCATTGAATTAGGATTATCTCTTGGTTTTTAAATTAAATATATGTCATCAATAATACCAAAAAATTGTTTCGATTCCGAAGTTGAATGGGAGCAACAGGCTTTTGAAAACAGCTTCCAACAAGCTATACCCGTTTCTATCCGTTTAAATCCCAATAAGTTGGCTGATATTGATTTTGACCACAATGTACCCTGGGCAAACTTAGGTAGATTTTTAAAAGAAAGACCCACATTTACCTTAGATCCATTGTTTCATGCCGGTGCATATTATGTGCAAGAGGCTTCTTCAATGTTTTTAGAACAAGCCTTAAAACAACATGTCGATTTTTCAAAATCCTTAAAAATTTTAGATTTATGTGCTGCTCCGGGAGGTAAAAGTACTTTAATAGCCGCTTTGTTAAAAGATAACGATTTGTTGATTTCAAACGAAGTAATACAGTCCAGAGCAGGTATTTTGGTAGAAAACCTAACCCGTTGGGGACAAATGAATACTTGGGCAACTCAAAACGACCCTGCAGATTTTGGCAAACTACAAAACTATTTTGATGTCATGGTGGTGGATGCTCCTTGTAGTGGTTCCGGACTTTGGCGAAAGGATGATAAAGCTATTGACGAATGGAGTGTAGCGAATGTAAAACTTTGCAAAGAAAGACAACAAAGGATTTTGGCTGATGTATTGCCTGCCTTAAAAGATGATGGTCTATTGATTTATTCTACCTGTTCTTACTCCAATGAAGAAAATGAAGAGCTTTTAGATTGGCTGGTAGATCAATTTGATTTAGAATCGCTTCCACTTACTGTTGACAATTTCCAAGGAATAGTTTCCACTCAATCCAAAAATGCAAAAGCATACGGTTATAGATTTTACCCTTGGCGTATAGAAGGGGAAGGTTTTTTTATTGGGGCATTAAAAAAGAAAAGTTCAAACTATAACATTCAAAGCAACAATAACCGTCCAAAACTTTCCAAACCTTCAATTGCAGAACAAAGAGCCCAACATGCATTTCAAGACTTTCTAATTCCTGAATATTCTATTTGGAATCATAAAGAAATGTTTTATGCCATGCATCCCGAACATTTAGAATTATGGTTGCAATTAAAAGAAAAATTAAAATTTAGAAAGGCAGGTACGGCATTAGGTCAAATGATGAAAGAGCCCATCCCGGAACATGATTTAGCAATGAGTATCCATTTAAAAGAAAATTTACCAAAGGTAACATTAGAAAAAGAAGAAGCTCTTTTGTATTTAAAAAAAGAATCTGTTGCTATAGATAGAAATTTAAAAGGATGGCAACTGGCTTGTTTTCAAGGTTTACCATTAGGCTGGGGAAAATGGATGCCCAATAGGATGAATAATTATTTACCAAAGAATTTGAGAATAAGAATGAGTTTGGAATAAAAAAATGTTGGTATTTTTTTACGGTAGAAGATAGTTCAAAATATTTACTTAACATAATATAAATTATAGGACAAAAATATTAAAATGAAATAGCTTAGACTTTTAATGATTTAAATTGTGCTACAATTCCCTTTAGCATGCATTGTCAAATAATAAATATCGGTAATCGGCTATCAATAGGTATTCCAAGATTTGCATACATTTTCTATAGGTATTTGGATAGGCTGTCGTCTATAAAACGAATATAAACTTATTTTTTTGATGTATAAGGAGTATATATTTTTCATATCATAAAATGGAAGAAAAAAAGTACTTTTCATCAAACTATTAAAATTTTCCAAACTAAGAAATCCGCATTATAGCGGACTACAACATTATTAAAATTAAAAATTCTGCATTTTACCAAAAGCATAAAGTTTTGAAAAATGCAGAATGAACCAATTTTATTGTTAATATTCCTGGTAAGATTTCTTTGAAATCTTAATTAATTTTCTTTGTCTTAAAAATTTATTGTACTTTTTTTAAAATCACCTTACCCTGATTATTATTGTCAACAATCAACATTAAGAATGGACGTAGGCTAAAACCAGCTTCTTCTCCTTCTGATACGGAATAATTAAATACTATATCCTCTCCTTTTTTAACTAAACTAACGGGTTTAAGTTCAGTTTCTTTATTGGTGGTATTATAGTCCACGGTAATCACATATTCTTTTGAAAAATCAATTGGAGTAGGCTTTCCTGTTTCGCCCATAGTTGCAGCCATCCCAAAATAGGTGTTAAACTCAGCTTGGGTACTTATCTTTGAAGGAACAGTTCCTTTAACATCATTTTTGATAAAATAATTCCCTGCAATTTTAAAAGGAATATTTTTTTCTTTCGAAATAGTATTTTCAGATATTGCATCTGTTTTTTCCATATTTGGTTTTTGTTTTGAAGTGTTGCATGCTGTTGTCAGCAGTGCTGAAACCAAAATAATTACTGTTGTTTTTCTCATCTTATTTATTTTTTATTGATAAAATATATTTTTAATTTTTACTTATTATCTGAATAAAAACGCCATGTAGTATTAACTATTTTTAGATATTTCTTAATATATCTGTATTATTTATGAGCTAATTTCCCATGTTTTGCTTTCTGAAAGTGTTCTTAAATATTTCATATTTAGAATATTTCAATAACTACCTCTTATTGCCGCTATACATCCCTTCATCATAATAAGGAGCTTTAGTATTGGTGGCAAATAGTACCAGTTCTACCCTATTGTTTGTTGCAATATCAATATTCTCATCTCTTATAAACAAGCTTTCCCCTTTGGCAAGTTGTATATTTCCATTTATTATTGCTTCGCCCTGAAACACAAATAAAAGGAAATGAAAATCAGCTTCGTATCCTTCAGGAAGAGAAAATGAATTTCCTGAGGTAAGCAACATATCATAAATGTATGTATCGCTGCTCAATTGCAATTTTGTTTTTTCCTTATCGGGAGAAGCAATTAGTCGCCAATGGTTTTCACTGTAAATTTCTTTCAGTTCTTCAAATATCACTTCTGGCGCGTTATCTTTTTGACCAGGACGAATAAAAATTTGTAAACCCTCCACATCTTCATGAATAGCTTCTTCGTGATAAAAAATCTTTCCTGCTTTCATCAACATTAACCTTCCGGGAGTAATAAATTCCTCAAACCCTTCCGAATCGGTATGTTTCACTTTTCCAGTACGAAAATAAGAAAGTATATCGTCGTTAATGTGTGGATGCATTTTTATTACAGCACCTGCTCCTATATTTGCTTGATCAATACGACCGATACTGTAATACCCAGTGTCGGTATCGCTAAGGTCTATACCCGGATATAAAATAGAGATATGACTATTCCCAGCCTTTTTTGAATTGTCAATTTTCTTAATCATAATATTTATAAATAGAAATGCGAAGTTAAAATAATAATCAAATAGTAACATTAGTGTAGTATGATTGTGTAAGCTATTATTGATACCTTTATTTGTAGGATTTGTGAGTGGTGTAATCTTTTCTATGGATTATGCAATAATTAAAATGTGAATGAATAATATTTCACATCAGTACGATGGATATATCTTTACTTTTGTGAAAAAATCATTGGACAAAAAATGAAATATTTTTTAGTCAAAATTGCAATTATACATCTTGCTTTATTGTGATGTAGTATAAATGTAGTATTTAAAATCACTTCTTATTAACAAAATTGAATACTTTTGTAACAGATTTATGTATTCGAAAAACAGCTCTCTGATGTGTTGTATGTATAAATAGATTGTTTTTTCATCAAAACTTATTTTGCCAATAAATTATGCGGATTATAAAAACGTTATTTTTTATTCAATTATTAATTTCAATTATATTATTTATTTCAACCATAAGTTGTAATAATAGGAATAGTAATCACTATATCGATAATGCTCTCATACATCAAAATGATTCCTTAAAAACAAGAGGAAAAGTAGAGGAAATAATAACGCTCAATAAGCAGTTTATCAACCTGTCCAAACAACAGCAATACAAAAGAGGGGAAATACTGGGTAATTTAAATATTGCTAACATATCTGCAACAATTGGCAAGTATGATGAAGCAATGAAATTCTTAAACAATGCGAATAAGTTGTTAAAAAGCAAGCCCGATGATTATTTGAATATGCTCCTCAACCATGAGTATGCTCAGTTGAGTTTTGTGATGGGATTAAAAGATGTTGCACTTAACTATAATTCCAAAGCTATTTATTATGCTGCAAAGATGAACCCAGATAGTATAAAAAGGATTTTAAGTAATATTTACACCGTAAGAGCTGATTTCATATATTCAAAGAGCAAGGATTCTTCTCTTTATTATTTCTATAAGGGCGTAAAAGTGGATAATTCTGAATTAAATAATGCACTGATAGGCAATTTTTACTCCGTTGAATTAAGAAATCAGGACTCTGCATATTTTTATTTTCAAAAGGCCTTAAAAAAATTAGAAGGTCAGGATACTGATATTGTAAGAAGAGGAATTGTATATTCTTTTTACGGACATTATTTATATGGCGAAGAAAGATTGAATGAGGCAATGGCGTATTATGAAAATGCTGCTGAAATATTATTGAGAACTAACAGAATCAACAAGTTACCCATATTATACAATGATATCATTCAAATATGTGAAGTAACTGGAAATAAAGTAAAAGAAATTGAATACAAGCAAAAGTATAAACTTATTAATGATAGCTTACAGTCTTCAAGCATAAAAGCAATAGACCTATTTCTTGCTAAAGCAATTAAAGAAATCGATACGTACAAAATAAGTAAACAACCATCCTACAAATTATACATCTTAATGAGTAGTGTGGCAATTGTTATATTACTAATTTTATATTATTTGTATTCCAAAATCAAAAAAAATTCTGACTTCCCTAGCCTAGAAAATCCTGACTCTGAAAGCAACGATATCCGATCAGATGAAAGGCTGAAAGAAATCGTTGCCTTGGCAAAAGCAAATGATTCCGAATTCCTCGTACGCTTTAACGAATTCAATCCCGAATTTTCTCAGAAGCTATACGCTATCAATCAAAGCCTTTCTGTTGCCAATATTACTTTTTGTGCTTATTTATGGCTCGGTTTTTCTTCAAAAGAAATAGCACAATACACTTTTGTTCAACATCGTTCAGTACAAACTCAAAAGAACCGAATCAGGAGGAAATTGAATATTGATTCGGAAACAGACCTCTATAAATTTTTCAGAGAGCTTTAAGCTATAACAACAATAAAATTTTTTCAACCAATCTAAGAGGGGCAAAATTCATTAAATTCTATTCTATTAACAGTTTAGAATGGATGATGTACTATTGTAGTATGTGGATGTTGTACCTACTATGTACTATATTAAAATAAAAGGAACGCAAGTCAAAGTATATTTGCACGAAATATTAAATTAACTATTACTATCAGATACTTATTTTAACACTATAAATACCAACAAATAAAAAGCTATAATCCGTGATAGCGATAAGTTTAAGTATTTACATCTCCTAATAAACATTTTTAACCAAATAAAACATAAGTATGAAACAGTTATTCTACTCAATTTTCTCACTCTTACTTTTAAGTTCATCAAGAGCCGAAGCACAAACTTATATTTACAGTACTATTACTGGTAGCTATTCCGGTTCTGGCACTAACTCTGTAACAGGAACTGGCAGTTGGTCTTCTTCTACGGTTCTTCCAGACTTTACTTATTCCTCTACTACTTCTAACAACAGAATAAGTCAATTATCCAACACGCTTGGTGGAGCTTCATCAGAAGTTGATGCTACCAATGTCTGGGAAACAAAATACGGTGAGATAGATGCCAATACAACTAATTGTATTAAGATACGCTGTATCAATAATGCTTCTTCTACCGGAAGTCCTTTACTGGAGCCTATTACCACAGTGATTACATTCAACCAAGCAACATCTGCATCTACCGGCGACTGGGGATTTTTAGTTTCAGATATTGATGTAGATCAGGTTACCATAAAGGCAAAAGATGCATCGGGTAATTATTATTCCACTGCTACAATCAATTCTTGGTTTAAGGGTGTACTCAATATGAGCACCTCTACTAGTAGTTCAACTCCTTGTTATGATAATTTAAACAATACTGTAGTGGGGGCCGATTATTCCTGTGTAAAGCAAACAACTCTATCTGTTGGAAATGATGTTAACGGACCTGCTGCATATTTTGAACCCAATCAACCAGTGTCCACATTAGAGTTTGTATTTGATAATCTACAACCTTCTACTGGTACACCAAGCCAACGTTATTTTATAGCTGCAAAAACTACCTCTCCCACCCCGGTAAAACTCATAAACTTCTCAACAAAAAAAGAAAATGACAATTCATTACTCCTATGGGCTACAGCATCGGAACAAAACAACAAAGGTTTTGAAATAGAAAGGAGCCTTGACGGCAGAAACTGGACTAGGATTGGTTTTGTGAGTAGTCTTGCAGAAAACTGTAACAGCCGTACTAAATTGGATTATACTTATACAGATAATATTCCTTCAAATGGTAAGAATTACTATCGTTTAAAGCAAACAGATTTTGACGGAAGATTTGAATATAGTCCGGTAAGAATGGTAAGTTTTAATAAAGAAAGCAACATCAGCATCTATCCTAACCCAGCAAATGACCACATCATTATTAGCGGTCTTGAAGGAAACGAAAATATTAAAGTATATAATGTTTCAGGAAGGTTAATACATCAAATCAAAGCAGAAAATGCAATTGTAGCTATTGCTTTAGACAATTTGAGTGAAGGTGTTTATCACATCAATATTATAAACAAAGAAGGTAATGTATCATCGCATAAAGTGGTAAAAACAAAGTAGTACTTTTTTGTTTCATTAAAAACTTCCAGATAAATATGTTTTTTGCAATAATTATCTGGAAGTTTTTTATGTTTGTCAAAAGAATAAAATTTAAAAAATGAAACCCAATTATCGAGATTGTCTTTGGAGTAGTAATTGTTTAAATTTACTCTCAGCCTGATACATTTGATTTAATTGTGCCGCATTTACAATTTTTAAAAATTCTGAACGATATTTATTCTTAACCGATAATTCTCTTTCATCTAATCCTTGTCTTTCTTCAATTATTTCAGAGGCAGACTTTCCTCTTTCATTTGAAAGGTTATGACGTGCCCGCCAAATAGTTCTCATTTCATTTTCATACTTATTATATACCGGCCAAAATTGAGATGATTGATTGGATGACAAATTCATCATATCCGTTATTAATGAAATTTTTATAGCCCTAATATCCTCATTGCCTTTGCCTTTATGCTGTCCGAAACTTTTTAAAGTTGCCATTGAGCAAACTACAATTATAAGCGTAAAAAATAGATTCTTTTTCATGATTTTTTTTAGTATTATTATTATATTATACTTATTATATACCTCCATTCAAATAAGCCTGAATTTCTTCATTAGAAATTTTATCTAATTCATGTTTAATGGTTTGAATAGAATTTGTTTTATGACCGACTACATTAGTTTCTAAAGCAAATTCATTAAATTGTTCAATGTTTTGGTTTAGATATTCTTCAATAGCACCATCAGGTATTTCGGCAAGTAATTTTTCTGCTTTATCTTGAGGACTAACAAGCGTGTGCATAGCCATATTATTTGTATTAATAGTCTCATTTTTACCTAAATGTAGCCAAGTGGCCCCTAATACAAAGAATAGGGCTACTGATGCAGCTACTGCAATATTCGACATTCTTAAACGCTTATTTACTACCATTGGAACATTCCAACTTGACTTATCTTCATTGCTTTCTGAAGCAATTGATGGTAAGTTTATCTTAAGTGCTGCCGGTAACTCAAAAGGGTTTGAAGTTTTTAATGAAGCTAATAATGGGCTTTCTAACAATTCTTCTTCAATGGCAATTTCTGAATGTATTTTATTTAATATTTTATCTGTAAGGTTTTCAAAATAACTTTGAGGAACCTCAAAAACATTATTATTTTTTTCTATGTTGGAAAATCCTTGTTGCATTACTGTTTCTATATGATTAATAGAAGTAGTAATTTGAATGGGCAATTGTCCAAAATAATTTTCGGGAACTTGGTAAGGAGTTTCAATCATGGCAAGTTTAGGTTCAGCTACATTTACACTCATAATACCTTCAATTATTTCGGTTGGTAAATTGTCGAAATAAGCCTCAGGAATACTAAAATGTGGCATACCTATATGAAGACTAAATGCAGCTCCTAGTTGATTCCACTCTTCTTGTATATTAAGATTCTTTTTCATAACTATTCAATAGACTTTCTTATTAACGAATAGTTTAATCTTGTTTTAAGAATTCTTCTACTTTTTTTACCGCATGATGGTAAGATGCCTTTAAGGCACCTACGGAAGTTTCTAAAACCTTAGACATCTCTTCATAAGGCATTTCGTCATAATACCTTAAATTAAAAACGATTCTTTGTTTTTCGGGCAGAGCTTGTATAGCTTGTTGCAATCTCCATTCTAATTTATTGGCATCAAAACCTTTTTCTGCATATAATTTATTAGACAATCCGGTTTCGTGGTCAGAGAGCGACACAGAGGTTCGTTTTTTTTCTTTTTCTAAAAAGGTTAATGTTTCATTGGTAGCAATTCGGTACATCCAAGTGTATAAATTTGCCTCTTCACGAAAGCCATCCAAATAAGACCAAACCTTAATAAAAACATTTTGAAGTACATCATTGGCATCTTCATGATTAATCACCATCCTTCTAATATGCCAATATAACCTCTCTTGATATTTTTTGATTATTTTTGTAAAGGCTCTCTCTCTGGTAGCCTCTTCTTTAAAAGCTGCTAAGAGTTCCTTATCGTCTTCAACAATTACTTGTAATGCCATAATTATTTTAAAGTGAATTTATTCACCAAGCTACAAATATAATAAAAAAATCAAACACAAAATTTAATTCTTCTAATGTTCCTCAGATTTTTCTTTACCAGAACAAAGTTTTCCATACTCTAAATTGGATTCTTATTAAATTCTCTTTACCTTTGAAAGATAAAATTTTTTTAAAATGGGCTTAACAAAAGAGCAAATTGCACAAAGAATTGCAAAAGAATTAAAAGATGGTATGTATGTCAATTTAGGAATCGGTGTCCCTACCCTTGTTGCCAACTATGTGCCTAAAGATATTGAAATTGAATTACAAAGTGAAAACGGAATGTTGGGAATCGGGCCTTTTCCTACCGATGAAGAAGTGGATCCTGATTTAATTAATGCCGGAAAACAAACTGTTACTCTTCGCAAAGGAGGTAGTTATTTTGACAGCTCTTTAAGCTTTGGGATGATTCGTGCAGGCAAGGTTGACTTAACGGTTTTAGGAGCTATGGAGGTATCAGATGAAGGCGATATTGCCAACTGGAAAGTACCCGGAAAAATGGTAAAGGGCATGGGCGGTGCCATGGATTTAGTAGCCTCTGCAAAAAACATTATCGTTGCCATGATTCATACCGATAAAGCAGGCAATTCAAAACTTTTGCCCAAATGTACCCTTCCTATTACGGGTTTAAAATGCGTAAAACGCATCGTTACAGATTTAGGGTATTTTGAAATTACACCCGAAGGGTTTTTATTGAAAGAATATGCTCCCGGTGTAACGGTTGAAGAAATACAATCTAAAACTGCCGGTAGATTGGTGGTAGCAGATGATGTAAAAGAAATGACTTTTTAAACTTTTGATACTGGAAATAAAAATGCTGTTAGCCTTTACAACTAACAGCATTTTTTCATTTAATGATTTTCTTTAGAATACTTTATTTGAAGGCATTAAATCCGGTAACGTCTTGCCCTGTGATTAATAAATGAATATCATGGGTACCTTCGTAAGTGATTACAGATTCTAAATTCATGGAGTGACGCATGATACTGTATTCTCCTGTAATTCCCATACCGCCTAATATCTGTCTGGCTTCTCTGGCAATATTAATGGCTATCTCGCAACTGTTACGTTTAGCCATAGAAATCTGAGCAGGGGTTGCCCTACCCTCGTTACGCAACTGTCCTACACGCCAAACTAATAATTGACCTTTAGTGATTTCGGTAATCATCTCTGCCAATTTCTTTTGTTGTAATTGAAAAGCACCAATTGGTTTATCAAACTGAATACGCTGTTGGGCATAACGCAATGCGGTATCATAACAATCCATACCGGCACCTAAAGCTCCCCAAGCGATACCGAAACGAGCACTGGACAAGCATCCTAAAGGTCCTTTCAAACCTTGTACACCCGGTAAAATATTTTCTTTGGGTACTTTTACATTATCAAAAACTAATTCTCCAGTAGCAGAAGCTCTCAAGCTCCATTTGTTATGAGTTTCAGGAGTAGTAAAGCCTTCCATACCTCTTTCTACTATCAATCCTTGTATTTTCCCTTGTGGGTTTCTTGCCCAAACTACAGCTATATCTGCAAAAGGAGCATTGGAAATCCACATTTTGGCACCATTCAAAATCACATGGCTACCTGCATCTGTGAAGTTGGTAATCATTCCGGCCGGATTAGAACCAAAATCTGGCTCTGTCAATCCGAAACAGCCCATAAGCTCACCGGTAGCTAATTTTGGCAAATATTTTTTCTTTTGCTCCTCACTACCATAAGTATTAATAGGATACATTACTAAGGAACCTTGAACAGAAGCCGTAGAACGAACTCCGGAATCGCCTCTTTCCAATTCCTGCATCATGATGCCATAAGTCATATAGTCTAAACCGGGTCCACCATACTCTTCGGATACAAAGGGGCCAAAACAACCTTGCTCTCCTAAACCTTTAATAATTTGTTCCGGGAAAGCCGCTCTTTGAGCATAATCTTCGATGATAGGAGAAATATCTTTTTTAACAAAAGAACGAACAGAATCACGAATCACTTTTTGCTCATCTGTAAAAAACTCATCCATTAATAAATAATCCGGATGTTGGTATAAATCTTGTGCCATTATATTTTTATCTATTTTAAAAGTTTTGCAAATTTAAGGTTTAATATTGAATCCATCTTTATTTCAGAACAAATAATTAATATGCCAATAGTTCTCGAATTTTTTGAGCTACTTTTTCAGGATTAGGCAGCATGGCATCTTCCAAAACCAAGTTGATAGGAACGCAAGGCAAATTTAAAGCCCCTATTGTTTGTACTGGTGCATCTAAAAAACGGAAACATTCTTGAGCAATTTTTCCGCTTAATGCTTGTGCAAAAGAATTTTCAATTTGTTCTTCTGTTAAAACAATACATTTACCATGCTTTTTTACAGTTTCATAAATCAATTCCTCATCTAAAGGAATTAAAGTACGAATATCAATCACTTCTACCTGACCCGGAAACTGTTCCGCAGCTGCCTGAGCCCAATAAACTCCCATTCCATAAGTAATAATACATACAGATTCTCCATTGTCAATAGCCTCTGCACTTGCAGCCAAACTTACAGTACCTTTACCAAAAGGTAAAATATAATCTTCGGCAGGTTCTATGGTCTTTGCACCTAATGTACCGGGCACTTTACTCCAATATAAACCTTTATGCTCCAACATCAACACAGGATTATTATCATAAAAAGCGGCCTTAATCAATCCTTTTAGATCGGCAGCATTTGAAGGATAAGCTATTTTGATGCCTTTAATGGTTGCCAAGGTACTTTCTACACTGCCGCTATGATAAGGTCCGCCTCCACCATAAGCACCGATAGGCACCCTAACGATATTACTTACAGGATATTTACCGCAACTCAAATAGCATGATTTTGATATTTCTGTTACCAATTGATTGATACCCGGATAAATATAGTCTGCAAACTGCACCTCAACAATAGGTTTCAATCCTACAGCACTCATCCCAACTGTAGAACCAATAATATAAGCCTCTTGGATGGCTGTGTTGAATACTCTGTCATCGCCAAATTTTTGAGCTAAAGTGGCGGCTTCCCTAAACACCCCCCCTATTCTACCGCCTACATCTTGACCATAAAACAAGCATTCAGGATGTTTACGCATCAACTCTTCAATGGCATGCAATGCAGCATCCACCATCACCACTTTTTCGCCATTTTCTGGCACTCGCGTTCCTTTCTCTTCTGTTGTGGGGTTTACGCCATAAACATGATCCATAACCGTTGCAGGATCCGGATCTTCGGCTGCTACAGCTCTTTCAAATTCTTGGGTAATAAAGCTTAGTTCTTCTTGTTCTATTTTTTCCAACTCTAGTTCACTTAGCCCCAATTCCAATAATCTTTGCTTTAATTTGGGTCCCGGATCGTTTTTTAGATGTTTTTCCAAATCTTCAGGCTCTCTATACCACTCTCTTCTTACACCAGAAGTATGATGACCTATTAATGGAACTTTGGCATGCACTAATATTGGTTTTCTTTCCTTTCGAACGAAGTCAAAAGCCTGTTGCATGGTCTTATAAGCTTCTTCAAAAACACTACCATCACATCTTAATCTTTCTATTCCTTTAAAACCTTCAATAAACTCATAAGCATCCATGGTACGGGCTTCGGCACTGGTTACAGAAATGCCCCAATCATTATCCTGAACTAAAAATATTATTGGCAATTGATGCAAAGCTGCAAATTGAAAAGCTTCACTCACCTCTCCTTCGGTAACACTACCATCCCCAAAAGAACAAACGGTTACGGGAGGATTTTTAAATTCTTTTAAATTATGTTTTTCAATATAGGCAATACCTTGTGCCACTCCGGTTGTTGGAATCGCCTGCATACCCGTTGCACTACTTTGGTGAATGATTTTTGCCATATTCTCCCTGGCAATATTCGGATGGGCATAATAAGCTCTTCCACCTGTGAAAGGGTCATCTTTTTTTGCCAATAATTGCAACATCATCTCATAAGGACGAAATCCCATTCCCAATAAAATGCTTTCATCTCTATAATATGGACTTACGTAGTCTTCTGGTTTCAAAAGAAAACCGGTAGCTAATTGAATAGCTTCATGTCCTCTGGAAGTACTGTGTACATATTTGGTAATAGGTCTATTAGCTTCATAAGTATCCGCCATTGCCTTGGCTGACATCATCAACCTAAAAGCCTTTAATAGCAATTCATTAGAAATCATAGTCATTATTTTTCTTACACTAAATGGCAAATCTAAGCTAATATTTTTTCTTATAAAATTTATGTTATCAAAAAATAATTGTAGTAGGGAAATTAGTTTTTTATAATTAATAAAAAATTACTTATTTTAGCAACTGAAAATCTGATAATAAGTTGATAAATTATTATGACAACAAGGCAATCTATTCAAGAATTAACAATAATTCCGGGCGTCGGTGTTTCTATTGCTTCTGATTTAATCAATATCGGAATTAAGAAAATAGAAGATTTAAAGGGCAAAGACCCACAACAACTCTATGATAGCTCTAACCAATATGTGGGTACTGTTCAAGACAGATGCTTGCTTTACGTGTTCAGATGTGCCGTCTATTTTGCAGAAACACCTTTGGCAGAACAAAATATAGAGCAATTAAAATGGTGGAATTGGAAAGATAATAAATAAAATAATAAATCAAATCAACTATTAACCAAAATATTTCCTAACTGGATAACTAATAAATTATATGGAAAACAAACCAGAATCAAAATCTATATTTATTGGCATTGCAATATTAACGGGTCTTTCCCTTTTAGGCTTTTTCATCTATAAAGGCTTAAAAACTTTTAGTGATAAAGACAGAATAGTTACCGTGAAAGGACTAGCAGAGATGAACATGACAGCAACTGCTGCCAGTATTACTATGAGCTATTCTTTTTCTGGTGATGATTTGCAAGATTTGATAAAACAAACAGAAAATAAAATGAATGCCATAGTTGTCTATTTAAAAACCCAAGGCTTTGAGGACAATAGCATTAGTATAAAAAACATATCTATAAACGACCGACAAAAATATTATGAAAGCCAATGGGTGGATGGGAAACAAGTTGAAGTAAAAATAAACAGATATACCATTACTCAAAACATAAGCCTTCCTTCAAAGGACGTAAAAGCAACTGAAGATTTAGCATCTAGGATAGCATTAGATTTAATAAGTAAAGATTTAACCACAACCATTAAATCTGAATATATTTTCCCGGAATTAAACGCTATTAAACCCCAATTGATAGCCGAAAGCACCAAAAACGCCCGCATCGCCGGTGAACAATTTGCCAATGATTCAAAAGCGAAATTAGGGAAAATAAAAACGGCAGCTCAAGGACAAATTACCCTTGCCGGTCAGTATAGTTATGATGAAGAAATGAGCGGTAATAATGAAAAACCTAAAGAACCTTATATTCAAAAGGCTAGAGTTGTAAGTACCATCGTTTTCTTTTTAGAATAATAGCCCGATAAAGGAGCCTGTCTTTTGAAACCTAAAATAATACCTTCAAAACAATTTAATACATTTCAGGCAATTTATTAACCTATGTCATTGTTTTGAGACTGATATTGACGGAACTTTGCATTATTAAAATGTAAAGAATATGAAACAAACAGTTTTTCATGCTGCCGGAAGCAGAGGAGATGCCAATCATGGTTGGTTACACAGTAAGCATACTTTTAGTTTTGCAGGATATCATGACCCAAACAGAGTGCATTTTGGTGCTTTAAGAGTTTTAAATGACGATACAGTTGCTCCCAGAATGGGCTTTGGCAAACATCCTCATGAAAATATGGAAATCGTATCTATTCCACTCAGTGGCGATTTAGAACATCAAGACAGTATGGGCAATAAAACCATAATTAAACAAGGTGACATACAGGTAATGAGTGCCGGAAGCGGTATCTTACATAGTGAGTACAACGCCAATAAGGATAAGGAAGTAAAATTTTTGCAAATATGGATTTTCCCCAAACAACAAAACGTAACTCCAAGATACGATCAAATCACTTTAAATCCTGAAGACCGTAAAAACACTTTTCAACAAATACTTTCTCCTAATGCTAATGACCCCGGCGTTTGGATACATCAAAATGCTTGGTTTCATTTGGCTGATTTTGAAAAAGGTAAAGAAAGCCAATATCAATTTAAAGCAAAAGGCAACGGATTGTATATCTTTGTATTGAATGGAACTCTTGAAGTGGAGGGCCAGTTGTTGAATGATAGAGATGGCTTTGGTATTTGGGATGTAGCATCTGTTGCCATTAAAGCAACTTCGGAGGCTTCTTTCTTAATGATGGAAGTGCCGATGTCATTTTAGTTTTTATTCTAAAATTTTTTTAAATTTGAAAAGGAGCAATTTTTTAAAAATCATGGGAATAATACCACTAATGGGAACCTCTGAACGCTTACAAGCTTTAGGGAGTATTACCCAAACCTTTACAGCAACGCCTAAAATGCCTGTATTATTTATAGGTCATGGCAGCCCTATGAATGCCATAGAAGAAAATGAGTTTGTGCAAGGGTTTAGAAACATAGCCTCTACCCTACCTCAACCACAAGCCATCTTGTGTATATCGGCTCATTGGGAAACCAAAGGCACTAGGGTAACAGCTATGCAAATGCCTAAAACCATACATGACTTTGGAGGTTTTCCAAAGGAATTGTATGAGGTGCAATATCCGGCTCCCGGTAGCCCGGAACTAGCAAAAATAGTTACGAGCATGGTGGACAAGACTCAAATTCTCTGTGATGACAGTTGGGGTTTAGATCATGGTGCCTGGTCGGTTATCAGACAAATGTATCCACAAGCTAATATTCCGGTAATTCAGATGAGTATTGACTATTCGGCTAGTCCGGAACAACATTATGAAATAGGCAAACAATTATCGGCATTAAGAAAGAAAGGAGTGTTGATTATTGGAAGTGGGAATATAGTGCATAATTTAAGGTTAGTGGATTGGAACAATTTTGACAAGGATAATTATGCTTATGAATGGGCCCAGGAAGCCAGTAATAAAATAAAAACATTCATTACCGAGAACAATCATAAAGCCATTATTGATTTTCGAAAGATGGGCAAAGCCTTCGATTTAGCCATCCCCACACCGGAACATTATATTCCTTTAATATATAGTTTGTCGCTTCAAGACAAAGGAGACCAAATCGATTTTTTTAATGATAAGGCAATAGCCGGCTCTCTAACCATGACCTCCCTTAAATTAAGCTAATGGCAACCCATGGGTAAAGGATTAAGAAGGATGCTCTATTAAAACAACAACAAGCATTATGTTCTCCACAATATGCTGGTCCAATCAATTAGAGCAATTTTAAATTATTAATTTTTTTTCTTTTTAGCTTTGTAAAAAAAGGGAAAAACACTTGGAGCTTATTCTAATTTATTTATCTGATGCTTTGTAAAGACCGCTTTTCAAGTTACTAAAACAACAGTCATATTTACAAAAATCAAAATACGATTACTTCATATTTTTCTTTACTAATTGATGGTCATTCAATGGTAAATAAATAATTTCTGGATTTTGAACATCTAAAATTGGAGCTAAATGACCTATTGGAACTAATATATTCCTTTCCAATTTCGAGTGAAGAATATTATATTTCAACCACCTATATTCTTGTTTATATTTTTCAAAAATAATCATATAAAGACAATTATCTTTTATTACAAAGTTATCCGTATTAATAATAGTCCCATCAATAACCTCGAATAATGCTTTGGTTTCAAGTTTTACATTATGAGGAATCTTCAATTTGACTATGGATTGATTTTCCAAATTGTATAAATTATTTGAGAGTTCTGTAACAAAATACTGATTGTAAAAAAAGCCATGAATTAACCGATACCCAACATCATAGTTTATCTCAGGTAATTGAAAATTCAAAATCTTATTAAAAACAATTTTATTATTCCTCAATACAAATTCACCAATAAAATATTTATTAGTATCATTCAAATGACAGTTTGCATCATTTTTTAATAATACAAAATAAAACTTATCATTATAAAAATGGAAATTTGTCGAAGTAAAATAACAGGTATCCATCAACAAAATTTGAATTGGATAGGAAGTCAAATATTGATCTTTAACAAAGACATTCATCATAATAAACCCTCTACCAATTGTGTCACCATTAGAAGCTATTCCATCCATGAAAGTATGGTTAGAAACCGAAAAAAGAGTATCCCCAAACACTTGGTTATCATCAAATCTGTTTTTTCCAATTAATTCAACATCTTTCATTTGATTATATTTATCAAGATTATTAAAATTAATTTTAAAATTATTTTTAATAATAATTTCATTTAAATATAATATTTCAGAGGTTCTATTTTCTAAATCTACCACTCCAATTCTATCCTTTCTTAGTCTATTAAAAACATAAAACTTCTTGTCATTATTAACAATTATTTTTTTGGTAGATCTAGGAAACGTATTAGGAGGAAAGTTTAAGGTATCATTAAAATTTTCAAAAGCATAATTGGGTAGTTTTTCTATTTTAGAAAGCTCGAAACTCTTAAACAATCCGGATTCTAAATGCTCAACTACAACATTGGCTTTCCCTAATAAATGATATTTATTGTATAAGCTATCTGAGAAAATTAGATGTTCTTTAGGGTAAGACTTAAGCTTATAAATATCAATAATATAATCTTTATCTTCAATAAAATCTTCAGGAAAAACAAAATAAAAAATATTCCTATTGGGGTCAAGATTTTCGATTTGACTATTTTGGAAATTACAGTTAATACAATTTCCTGGAGTTACAGGAATATAATACCTTTCAGTTGAGGATGCATAAGAGAAACAAACTGAAAGAATTATTAATAAAAACATTATAAAAAATCTCATAATCATACTTTGTAAAAAAACACTTATAGTCTAAACAAATGAAATAGATTTTTAGACCATAAGTGTCAAAAAATTATTTTTTATTTACTTCCATTACCCAAGGGCTTCCTGTATCAACCGGAGGATTATTATTTGAATTTTCATCAATGTTGCCTTCTGATTGTATATCAACTATTACAAAATCCCCGATAATTCCATCGGGACCAGTAACTCTAATTGCATCTCCTACAGTAGGCTGTGTAGAGGAGCCACTAGAGGAAGCACAAGCAACATAAGCATAATTCTCACAAATAAGTGTATAATTTCCATCTCCATTATTTGAGAAAGTTGTAGGTTGCCATAGTGTCCAACCCGCATAAACACCTGAAAAGGAAAGGGACAAAACAAGTCCCATTAAAATTAATTTTTTCATAAAATATTAATTTAAAGATTTAAAATGCGAAACTTTAAACACTTGGTCAGTTTATCTAAAATTTCAGGTTAACAAAAATGTTAAATATTTAACTGAATACAAATATAAATCAAATCAAATCAAATCAAATCTCCAAATTTATTTTGTTATAAAAATGTTAAAATATTTATGAAAATTCCATATTATCATCTATTAATATTTTTCTTAGGTGTTGCTGTTAGACAAACTCCAAGCAAGTTGTTCTACGAAAAACCCTGTCTATATTAATTAGAGCAATTCTAAATTATTTTTTTTTCCTTTTTAGCTTCGTGAAAAATGGCAACCAATGCCAAATGCTCCGTATGGCTTTGTGATAGCTCATGCAGCCCAACTGTTGAAAAATAAGAAAACAAGTTTTCCCGAAAAAGTCGAGACAGCCTGTTCAACAGTGGTTAATCTCGTTTTCATGTTTGTTTTCTTTAATATTCAATAACTTTCAATTCATGGCTTGCACTCTGAGCTTCTCGAAGCCTTAGATATTATTGGCGGTAGTTTTATTTTTATTTTTGGATTGTTCGTATTGTATTCTATTTCTGCATTCAGAAGCTTCTTATTTTCATTAATATTTGTAAGTCCAAAACCTTTAAGATAATCGTTATTTGATGGAATAAAGCTAATACCGTTATGAAAAATAGATATAACTTCTTTGTCAACTTTAATTTCCACATCCGATGCGTTACTGTACTTCAGTACGTTATTTAGAAGCTCTTGTATTATTCTGAATAATAAAAAGGTTGTTTCTTGTCCTGATTGTACGATTTGACCACTTTTTTTGAAATTAATAATTGAACTTTTATTTAAAACTTCTATCAATTCGTCAATTTGGCGGTCTGCATCAATATCTCTTTTTTCTTGTAACCTTATCATTTTTATTAAATATCTAATGTCAGATAAAGATTTTTCAAGAAGTGAAATGATGTTATCTTTTGTTTTTGGATTTACGGTATTTGAATCTAAAGAATTTACATTCATTTTTGCTAAACTTACTATTTGAGAAATATTGTCGTGCAATTCTGAAGAGATGAGATTTATTAATTGTTCTCTTTCTTTTACTTTTACTTTTTCAATACTTTTTTTGAAAGCTTTATCTTTTCTCTTATCATAGTATAGTTTTAATTCTTGTATTATTAAAAAAACAAGAACAATGTTGAGAACCAAAACTAAAATAATCACAATTGGAAATATGAAATTCATATTTTAACAGACTTATTAATATACAGTTTAGAAAGGTTAATAAAAATACTAATTAAAAGAAATAAATTGATGAATGCAAGGCATAATGCAATAATAATGGGTATCATAATTTTAAATTTTAATAATTCCTAATTTTACAGCTAAAAGAACAAGAGATGCTCTATTGTTTACATCAAATTTATTAAATAAGCTATCTCTGTATCCTTCTATGCTTCTTTGTGTTTTATTTAATTTTTGTGCCATTTGGCAGTATGTTAAATCTTCACCACATATTTTTAGAAATTCTTTTTCATTTTCCGTAATATTGGGAAGTTTAATAAAATTTGTTTCAACAAGTTTTTGCAGTCTTTTTGAAAAGATATTGTTGTAGAAATAAGAATTTTGATTTATTGCCAATAAAGCTGATTATAATTCTTCAGGATGACAATCTTTCAACAAATATCCATTCACACCTAATTTTATCATTTTTATTAAAAAGTATTCTTCGTCGTATGTAGTAAGAACAAGTATTTTTATTTCGGGGAAATTAGTTTTCAAGTACTGCACTAACTGAAATCCGTCCATTTTGGGCATTTTTATATCAACAATACATATTTCTGGTAAAATTTCTGTTTGTTGACATTTTTCAATAAAATCTTTGCCATTTTCAGCTTCAATTACGAAGTTGAAAATCCCGAAATTTGTTATTATTTCAATAAGCCCTTTTCTCACGATATTATGGTCTTCTATAATGGCAAGTGTCATTCTTTTATGTTTTTGTATTAACATTTTACAAAGGTACTCATAGTTTATATTACAAAATACAGGTAAAAAACTGAAAAATTGCGATTATAAGGTGGAAATTAATTTTCAAACTGTGTGCATCTTTGCAATATCAAATTATTTAATGTACTTTTAAATGTGTAAATTATGGCAACAAACTACGGTCAAGTAAGACCTTTAACAACAGAAGAGAAAGCGGCATTTGCTACAGTTATTTCCGATTTTGAAGAAGCCACGTGAGCTGATTTGATTCAAGATAGCGTTGCAACAATGCCTGCTTTAGAAACCGATAACATTGTATGTTATCATTTACTTAATAAGAATGCTAATTCTTCTGAGTCTGAAAATTTGATTTCAGGGCTGTTAATTGTCGATAAAACAAACGACAGAGCAAGAGCTACTATTCTTGGTACATATATTAGTTCTAATGGTAGCGGAATTAATAACATTTCTTTAAAAACAGATACCTTATCCACAATAGATGAGTCTTCTATGATTAATCCCATAAAGTATCCAACAGACCCACCAGAGCAGGGTGGAAGTAATGAATTAATGATTGCAACGCCTTCAATTTCAAATTTAAGACATCAAAATGGTCATTTAACAGGAACAATAGATGTAACAGTTGGCGGAATATTTTCTTGGGATGTTATTGGATTTGATATAGATTTGAAAAAAAGAACTATAAAATGGTGGTGGATAGATTAAATATGATTATTATGGGAAACAAGTATGTATTATTGACTTTAGGTTTATTATCTGTATTTTTCTCTATATATGGAGGATACTTAAAAATGAATAAAATTGAAAATGGAAATATTTTTTTAATTATTTCTGTTTTTATAACTCCATTATTTTTAATAAGTTTATTACTTTATATTAAGCGTTTGAGAAAAAAACAATAATAAAAACTTGTCAATATCTATTTCATAAGATTTGTTGAATTGGCAACTCTTTTTTGAGGTTTAAAAGTATGTAAATTTTTAATATAATTCCAAGCCATAAAGAAATAAGTAGTTATTTTCTAGAAAAGCAGATAATCATTTAGTCATCATTTTTTTATTTTATGGCTGTATCAAACATTATCGGTTTCGTTCAACTATGGTTTATCTCCTTTCCAAGTATATTTCCTTTGGTACGCTACAATTTTCAATTCATAGCTTGCACACAGTACCCCTCGAAACCTTAGATATTGGTGGTGGTAATTTTTATTTGTTATTCTTGTCTTGGATCTTCTACTTTACCACTTCCTTCACACAATACACAAGTCTTTTTACCACTTCCGCCACAAATTGGACAATTTCCACCATTGTTACCGAGACCAGTTCCTGCACATGAACTACACTCCCCTGATTTACCAGTTCCATTACATTTTGGGCAAGTTATTTCACTCATAATAAATTCAAATTTAGATACATGTAATCAATTATTTTTTAAAATTATGTTGATAAATATTTTCTTCACTTTTTAGTTCTGACTAACTCAATAGTTTTTGTCATCCTTAGAAATTACCTCCAACATTTGTAATCCGCCACTCCTCACAGTTTTATTTTGTCTATATCGTGTTTGTGTGAAGAGCTTTATACATTATTCATCACAAAGATAAAACATTTATATAAAAAATCAAAATAACTTATTGTTTTTTTAAAGCCGATTTCCTTAATATATACCTCGGTAGCCTTGAGGCTGGAGTGTCCTAAAGCCTTCTGTAAAAAGCATATATTTCCTTCTTTTTGAATTTCTAGAGCAAGGTAGATAATCGAATTTCCCGATTCAATAGGGACAGGCTGTTCAAAAGCGGTTTTATCTCTTTTCCAAGTATATTTTCTTTGGTATTCAATGATTTTCGAGGCTTGGTTTGCACTTGGTGTGCCACAAAAACTTAGTTATTTGACGATATTATAATCCCTAAAGTCGTTTCAAAAACTGTTGTTTAATGAATCCTTTGTAGGCAACTCCTATTACGATATCTGAATATCCAATACCTAAATTTTCATTTATCTTTTTAAAGTCAGATAGCCCGTAACCATATTTGACAAATAAGGCTAAAAACTGAAAATCTTTTAACTTAAAATATTTGTTCAAAGTCGTGCCAATTGTTAGCCCTTTTGTTTTATTGATGTCGTAGGATTTTCCAATTTCATTTTCATTGATTACAATAAAGCTTTTAGCTGTCAAGGCAATATAGGGCTCTATTGCAAAGTTGTGTTTTAAATTAACGGAATAGCTGAAATCATAGTCAACCTTTATTGGGTTTAGTTTTGCATCTTCCGTCAGTCTCTGTCCGTCGAAGTCCAAGACCTGCTTGGGGTTTACAGTTGCTGGTTTAAACTTAACTCCAAAGTTGAAGTCGCCATAAGCAATTGTCAACCCAAAGAGGACTCCATTATGATTGCCTAACCAGTTTCTTGTCTTTGAATTGTAAATATAATGGTTGAATCCTAAATCAATGCGTATTCCCAACTTTGAAACTTTTGTACATTCAAATGCTTTATATTGAATTTTGTCTCCAGTTTTTAAACTCCAATGTTCAACCGTAATTGTATCTGTTCCACAAACGTTCTTCCGTTCATAATTCTGTCCAAATAAGGTTGATGAAAAGAAAATTAAAGCTGTGAGAAGGTAACTAAATTTCATTTGAGGATTGTTGGGTTTATTGCAAAATATTAGTCGCATATTGGCAATGGGTGGGATTTTTAGCACAAAACTTTACCAAAGAATTAAAGTTGAGTTTTGCAACTCCGTTGATACGAAGCTGTTCAACTTGCCTATTGGAAATTTGATTTTATAGCCAGCCAAGTTAATCATTTTTCATTTTTAATTTTTCAGAGTCAGAAATTGTATCATATTCTTTTTTATGAATTTTCTTGCTTGTGATATCAATTTTAACCGTTGAAATAAACTCTTTAAAGTCTGAATTCATCGTCAATTTATTTATTGTTTCCCATTCAAGATTTTCACGATTTATTGCTGGAAAAATAATTTCTGAAGAGTCTGGGTCTTCTGTGTTTATTTGAATTACACCAATTCCAAAAGAAGTTGAAAGTCGGGAAAGCTCATCTCTAAATTCTTGTTCTTTTGAAATTTCTGATGCAACCAAATAACTTTCGTTTGCCCAAGACGAATTAGAAACTGTTTGGAAAAAACTTTCACGCAAATTGCCAAAACTTAACTCTCGTTTAAGTTCAAATGAAAATAGCCGGATGGTCGTGTTACTGATTGATGAACTTAAGTCGTAAACTTCACTTTTCCATTCGTCAAATGGGAAATAACAACCAACAATGTCAGGATGAACCCACTCTCCAAATTCTTTTTTCGATGAATGAGAATGGTTAATTGTCTTTGTATAACAATGCAAATGGTAATAAGCGAAATATGTCAAAAACGGATGTAAATCTTTCTCCAAATATTCGAATCTCTTTTTCTTGATTATTGGAGCTATCGGTTCAATAGTTTCAAAGTCAGTCAAGTCTATTTTTGATGCTTGTGATTTTAAATAGAATTTTTTCGGTCTGCTATCTGTTTTTGCAAATGGCGTTTTGGGGTTATCTTTTGCACTCACATAAATTTGAGCATAAAGAGTTTGCCAAGGTGTTTTTCCTTCACTGTTAAGTTGTTTGTCGTAGCCTTTCTCTGTTGCCAATGTCCAAATTTCGTTGGCTGTCAATGGTCGTTTTTCTTCCTTTAAAACTTTTTCTGCTAATTCAATAAATGTCATACTCTGATGTCCTTAATGTTTTAGGTAATGTCTGTTTTTTCTTACTGCTGACTTCCAAATATACCAATATTTCTTAAATTTTTTATTTTTCTTTGATTTAATTTCGTGGATTCAAGTAATAAAAAAACCGCCCTTCCCTTTAGAAAAAGTTTAGGACGGTTGTTTATTATGAAAAAGTGATTTTTGGCTTAGGCTAAAGTTTTTGTTACTTTAACTTTCCAAGCATCAGGACCATCTTCTAAATACTCCCAATTGAAAGGAGCCTTACTTTCGGCTTCTATTTGATAATACAGAGGTTTAGGATCATGATCGTTGATAAAAACAAAGGCCTCACCAGGATTTAATTCGTCAAAAGAATTGAATACCATATCGTGGCGAACAGCCGGGGGAAAAGGTCTTGCATCAAATTCTTTTACCACAATAATATCTTGTTCATCTTGCTCCCATTTTTTGTTTTTTGTAATATGGATGACATAGGCTCCGGCTTCTGCTTTCTTGACCGTCCAAGTATATAATCCGGAAAATTTATCATTAAAAATTTGTTGAATTTCTTGAGGAGCTTCCACGGCAATCAATTCCATAGTATCTCCTTCTTTCATCATGCCATAACGATGAAAAACAACATGTTTCCAGTCTTTGGTTTCAATCTTTCTTAAATCCATCAAAGTTGAAATATCTATAAAATCCCTTCCTACAGAAGCTTCTGTTCTGGTAACTTTCACCTTCCAATCTCTACCACCCTTATTCAAATATTCCCATCCTACCACGTCTCCATGGATAGAACGAAACTCGTAATACAAGGGTAAAGGGTCATGGTCGTTGATAAAAGTAAAACTCTCTCCCACTGGAAGTTCTTTAAACATTTTTAAAAGTAACTCATGGCGTTGGATAGGGATTAATACCCTTACATCTAATTCTTGACTTGTTGCTTCCATTATTGTTATTTAATTGATTTGTAATTTGAAGCTTCAAAGATAAAACTATTCAAGGAGTCAATTGTCTTAAATAGGTAAAAAGACAGTATTTTTTGGTTAAAATGAAGAAAAGGTTTAAACCAAAACATATAGGTAGGATAGAAAATCTAGCTAAAATTATTGTTCCTTGGAAAAAATACGATTATCAAATTTTTTCAATTTCGAGTTAAAATGCACCCTTTTATACCACCAATTATTTACGCTTTTTGGCAATAAAAACAGGAATATTTACTTTATGCCTTAAACTATTAACAGTTTCGCCAAAGATAATGTCTTTAATGGTTCTATGTCCATGACTTCCTACAATCAACATATCCACAGCTTCTTCCTTACAAATATTTGCTATAGAATCCACTCTATTGCCGAAGCCTATTTTACCATAGGCATCATTACCATTATTCTTCAAAAATTGAATATATTGATTCAAGATATCGGTATCCTCTTTAAGTTCTTGGTCATTGGTAGCCGCACCATAAGTTCTGGCAGAAGCACTTTCCATAATATGGACCAAAACAAAAGTTACATCTGGCTTACAAAGCATAGTAGCATATTGAATAACCTCTTGATCGTTAATACCAAAATCAAGTGCTAAAGCTACCTTTTTAAATGCTTTGGGGGCTTCTAAAGCTACAGGAGTCCAATATTCTTTATGCATTTTTACCTGATGTTGCATTCTGGTTTTTAGAATTAAAGGGTAAAAAGTCGTTACAAAAAGTAATGATACAAAACCAATAATCAATACATAAATACCCATTTTTAAAAGGAAACTACTAGTGGCGGCTAACCATTCTTTGCCACTTTCAAATACCTGCCATAGATTAAGGGCAATGATGATACCGGCAATTAACCAACTTAATATTTTAACGGTAGTATTGATAGTAAAATCTCCCATCATGGCTTTATCACTAACGAAATGGATTAATGGGATGATGGCAAATGCCAATTGCATACTTAAAATCACCTGACTTAATATAAGCATGGCATCCACTTCTTGGGGTCCCATTACATAAATTACAATCATTGCAGGGATAACAGCAATCAATCGGGTTAGCAAACGTCTTGCCACAGGATTTATTCTCAACTGCAGATAACCCTCCATTACAATTTGTCCGGCTAAGGTCCCGGTGACTGTAGAGCTTTGACCAGCCGCTATTAATGCAATAGCAAAGGCATGAGATGCCCACTCGCTGCCCAACATTGGAGCCAAAAGTTTATGGGCGTCTTCAAGACTTGCTACTTCTTTCATTCCGGACTTATAAAAAACGGCAGCAGCCAAAATCAAGATGGCAGCATTCACCAAAAATGCTAAGTTTAGGGCTATGGCACTATCCAAGATATTATACCGTATAGCTTTTTTTATGGAAGCCTTATCTGTACCTGTCTTTCGGGTTTGTACCAATGCTGAATGCAGATAAAGATTATGGGGCATCACGGTCGCTCCAATAATACCAATGGCAATATACAGGGCAGTACTATCAGGCAACTTAGGGTTTAAACCTTTTACAATCTCTGAAAACTCGGGTTTTATCATCCACATTTCAATCCAAAAACAAGCACCTATAGTTGCAATTAAACCAATTATAAAAGCTTCTAATTTTCGCACTCCTAATTTTTGAAGGTATAACAGTAAAAAAGTATCTAATACTGAAATTCCTACACCCATTAATAAAGGAATATCCAAAAGCAAGTTTAACCCAATTGCCATACCCAAGACCTCGGCAAGGTCGCAGGCGGCAATTCCAATTTCGGCAAAAATGTAAAGAATAAAGTTGAGACCTTTGGGATAATAATAGCGGTTACATTGAGCTAAATCTCTACCCTGTACAATACCTAATCGAGCACTTAAAGATTGCAACAATAAAGCCATAAGATTACTCATGAGTAATACCCAAATCAAAGTATAACCGTAAGCACTCCCTCCTGCTAAATCTGTAGCCCAGTTTCCGGGGTCCATATAACCTACACTTATCAAATAGGCTGGTCCTAAAAATGCAACTACCCTACGCCAGCCCTTTTTCTTTTGGCTTGGGTCTATACTATGATGAATATCACTTAATGATTTATTTGAATGAGACATTTGGTTATTAAAAATTATCCTTAGGACAACTCAATTTGTTTTATTGATTATCTAATCTGGTCTAAAGAAGGTATTTCTTCTTCAATATTATCATCCATACCATAGTTTTTAGGAATACTATCTCTTAATCTTCTTACCTCAACTTCTTTTTCATAATAACTGGTGCCTCCACCTGCAGAATTATAAAAGTCATCACGTCCTCCACAAATATTGAATCCTTCTGGAACAACAAATTTCTCACCATTCTTATATCCGGATTTTTCATCGGCATATAGCTTTTGGAAAAATTTTCCAAAAATAGGTGCTGCGGCGGCAGCTCCCTGACCAATAGCTGTGCTAGAAAATCTTAAAAATCTATCATCATTACCTACCCAGGCTCCTGCTAACAACTGAGGCGTGTAGCCAATAAACCAAGCATCGGCCTGACCATTGGTAGTACCTGTTTTACCGGCAATATCACCGGTTAATCCATAGGCTCCTTTTAATCTTTTTGCGGTTCCTCTTTCAACCACTCCTTCCATCATTTTTACCATTTTAAAGGCTACGTCAGCATTGATGACCTCCTTTTGTACAGGTGCAAAATTTTCCAAAATATTTCCATCTTTATCTACAATCTTCAATAAAAATCTTGGCTGGGTATTAATGCCACCATTAGGAAACATGGTATAGGCCCACAACATCTCATATAAAGAAATTTCAGAGGCTCCTAATGCGATAGAAGGCAATTCCGGAATATCACTACTGATGCCACAACGATGACAAAAATCTATAAAACTTTTTATTCCGGTTTGATTTAATAAATACAAAGATGCATTGTTGATGGAAGCTGCTAATGCTGATTGCATGGACATTCCACCATATTTACTGCCGCCTGCATTGTAATAATTTTTTTGTCCGGCAAACTTTTGTGCCGCGGTACTTACATTATCACAAGGTGACATTCCATTGTCCACAGCAAGACAATATAAAAGTGGCTTTATAGTGGAACCTACTTGACGTTTCGTATTTATATTTACGTGGTCGTATTTAAAAAAGTCATGATTAATACCCCCCACCCAAGCTTTAATTTCACCGGAATATGGATCCATAGCCATAAAACCTGATTGCATAAATGACCTCATGTATTTAATAGAATCTATAGGGGTCATAGTGGTATCTTTTTGAAAATCTGTGTTAGACCAGGTAAAGACAGACATTTTTGTTTTTTCTTTAAATGCCTTATCTATTTCTTTAGTAGAAAATCCGGCATCTTTCATATCTTTATACCTTTCAGAACTCTCTTTCAACCTTTCCAACACCTTTTTAGGCTGTTCCTTATTCCATATAGAACCGGTTCGTATTTGAGATTGAGATACAAAAAGTCTTTGCAAATATTTCATTTGATCTTCAACAGCTTCTTCTGCATATTTTTGTGCGGTTGGGTCAATGGTTGTATAAATTTTAAGACCATCTTTGTAAATATTATAGGGCCTTCCCTGACTATTTTCATGAGTTTTACACCATTTTTTTACTTCTTGCTCTACCACTTGTTTAAAATAAGGAGCTATACCGTCAATCTGCAATTGTTTATGGTAATTTAAAATCAAAGGTTTCGCCTTTGCTGAATTAGCTTCCGAAGCACTTAGATAATTATATTTCTCCATTTGGTCAATTACCGTATTTCTTCTTTCCAAGGCAAGGTCTTTATTCCGTCTAGGATTGTAAAGCGTATTGCCTTTTAACATTCCCACCATTACTGCTGCCTCTTCTATTGATAAATCTTTGGGAAGTTTATTAAAGAACGTCAAAGAGGAATTTTTAATGCCATAGGTATTGTCTCCAAAAGGAACGGTATTGAGATAGAGTGTAATAATTTCTTGTTTTGTAAGATTTCTTTCTAATTTTACTGCCATTACCCACTCCTTTAATTTAATAAAAGGAAGTTTAAATATTGAGCCATCTTCTCTGGGAAAAAGATTCTTGGCTAATTGTTGGGTTATGGTACTTCCTCCTCCTTTTTTACCTAAAAGGAATACGGCTCTTAAAACGGCTATGCCATCAATTCCACTATGTTCATTAAATCTAAAGTCTTCTGTAGCAATTAGGGCATTGGTAACATTCGGTGATATTTCACTATACTTAACATCGGATCGGTTTAAGATATAATATCTTCCCATTAAGCCTCCTTGAGCATCATAAAGCTCTGAAGCTGTGGCTGAGCTTGGGTTTTCCAATTCTTCCATAGAAGGCATTTCTCCCATCCACCCCTTTTCAATTCCATAAATAATGATTGCAAAAAATGCTAAACTAACTATAAAGATAGTCCACATCAATCGGATTATTCTTCTTTTCATCTAAAATAAACATTAATTTCCTACGCAAAGAAAACCTTTTTTTTGGTATAAGCCTAAAAATTTTGAAGGAATTAGAAGATTATATATCAAAACAAATATGATATAAATAGCATTTTTCTAAATTAAAAGTAATTTTTTTTATTTTGAAAAACAGAAGAAAGTATCTTATTTCCTCAATTAATTTTCTTCCAATACCACTCTAAAGCCGTAATTACTGAAGCTTAATTGTGGGTCATAATAATTTCTTATAGCCACTCTACATCCTGAATCTCTATTGGACCAACTACCACCACGTAACACTTTAAATTGACCTTCTTTTGGACCAATTGGATTTTCCAAAGGGCTTTTACTGTAATAGTCGCCATCATACCAATCTAGACACCATTCCCAAACATTACCGCTCATGTCAAAAATTCCTAATTCATTAGATTTTTTCGAACCTACTTCATGGGTTTGGCCATTGCTATTATTATAATACCAAGCTATCTTTTCAATATCATCACCACCACTATACTTGTACCCTTGACTTTTACACCCTCCTCTGGCAGCATATTCCCATTCTGCTTCAGTAGGAAGACGATATTGCTTACCGGTAATTTTAGAAAGCCAATCGGTATAGTCTTTGGCGTTATGCCAAGTTACATTAGCGATAGGATGATGTCTGTTTTCTCGATTAAATAATTTATCTTCAAATGCTATTTGATTCTCTTGACAATAGACCTTATACTGTGCAACAGTTATTGGAAATTTAGAAATATAAAAGGTGCTTATTTTTATTTTGTGCACTGGTTTTTCATTGTCATTTCTCAATTCCCAGTCATCACCCATTTCAAAAGTGCCCCCTTCAACTAAAACCATTTTAGGCAAATAGTTCTTTTGACCTAAGCCCTGAAGTGAAAATAAAATTAACAATAAAATTGTAAAATTCCTTATCATTATGTTCACCTCAATGATTTTAAAACCTATAATTCACACCAATTCCCACTGCTCCTTCTATACCCCACCCCGCTTTGGCAAATATCCCTAAATCTCTACCAAATCTCACCTTCAAAGCATCCAATTGATAAATAAAATGATAGGACTTTTTATTTTCAGGAGACAAAGATGTGCCAAGTACCTTATACAGTCCGCCAAAGGCTACCCCTGAATTGAAAGACCAATTTTTATACTTAATCCAATCATAATTGACATTAGCCATTACCCCAAATTCTTGAAGATGATATTTATAGCTTGTCATGGAATCATTAGGCATATTTAATATTGATTGGTTACCTTTCTCAAATCCGCCTAAGGTCTTTATCCCTAGGTGTAATCGTTGGTTAAGCATAAGATAATTCATTCCTAATGAATAGTAATTAGCAACCTCAAAATAATGCCCTCCTATATAATTATTCTGGATAAAAACCCTATAGCTGGGTCCCCCTATACCGGCTTCAATTTTCCAAGTATTTCTTGCATTTAAATGAAAACAAACAAGAAGACAAGGAAAGGATAGTATTAATTTTTTCATATTCTTTAATTTTTATATTTCAAAAGATTGGTGCATATCCGGTATTTCAATGTTTTTAAATCCCTTTTCCATCAAGTGTTCCCGCATAGCTACCTGAGCTTCATATTCTCCATGAACAAGAAAGAGTCTTTTTACTTTTTTTACATCCTGACCCTCCAGCCAATGCAACAAATCTGTATAATCACCATGGGCACTCATCCCAACAATTTCTTCTATTCTTGCATTTACTTGATGGATTTTTCCAAATATTTTCACCTCGTCACTTTTAGCTTTTAATCGGCCTCCCAAAGAGTTAGGCTCACAATAGCCCACCAAAAGGATAGTGTTTTTTGAATTTTCAATATTATTTGAAATATGGTGTTTCACTCTACCCGCTTCTGCCATTCCGGATGATGAAATAATTACCGCAGGCTCACTGTTAAAATTCAAAGCTTTAGATGCTTCTACATCTTTTATCATTTTAAGACCTTTAAAATCAAATGGATCATCATCTCTTTTTAATACTTCTTGAACTTGGTCATTAAACAATTGGGGATAATGTTTGGTCAACTCGGTAGTCTCTACTGAAAGTGGGCTGTCCACATAATAAGCTACTGGAGGTAATCGCTTTTGTAAGGAAAGGGTATTCAAGGCATACAGCAATTCTTGAGTACGACCCAAACTAAAAGAAGGAATAATTAATTTACCACGTTTCAGAATGCAGGTCTCAACGATTAATTTCAAAAGTTGCTCTGTGTATGAAGTTATTTTATCATGTAATCTATTTCCATAAGTACTCTCCATAATAATTATATCTGCTTGTGGAAAAATATCGGGAGCTCGTAATATCGTATCATTGTACCTTCCGACATCGCCACTAAAGGTAATCCTATGAATATGTTCTCCTTCTTTAATTTCTAAATGCACACAAGTACTACCAATAATATGTCCGGCATCGGTATGTAATACTTTTACATCCTTATCTATTTGATACCATTCTCTTATTTTTATGGTTTGAATTTTTTCAATTACTGCCGGTACATCATCTTGGGTATAAAGTGGAATTATCAGTTCCCTACCCTGTCTTTTCCTTCTTTTATTAATAAAACTGGCCTCACTCTGTTGAATTTTACCGGAATCTTCCAATAGTAATTCTGCAAATGCTTTGGTAGCACTAGTACAAAATATTTTACCTCTAAATCCTTCCATTACCAACTTTGGCAATAATCCGACATGATCTATATGTGCATGAGAAAGGATAACATAATCTATTTCCTTAGGTCGGAATCCAAATGTGGTATTAAGTATTGCAGTTTCACTGCCCATGCCTTGAAACAATCCACAATCTAATAGTATTTTTTTACCATTGTCTAAGCTTATCAAATGCTTTGAACCGGTAACACATCTTGCAGCACCATGGAAACTTACTTTCATATCATAATATTTTTAGTCCTTAAAAGTAAACAAAAAAGTCTAATAGCAAAAAAAATATACATAGAATTTAAAAAAGACTATCAAATGATTTTCCTTTTGTTTTCAATAATTCGTAAAATAGTAATCATCATTCTTGCTTTAATTTGCTAACATTAAATTATTAGCAATTTAAATCCTTAGGCACAACATTTGACAAACACCTTAATTTTCCACCTTAATGAAAGTTAGTAAATGACTGAAGAAAACAAAAAAAGAAAAGACTAATTTCTTATTATTCTATCTGCTCTTCCTACTGGCTTCTCTGGTCATTAATTCCAAATTCTTAATTATTCCTTCCAAATTCTTTTGTAGCCATCAAAGATATTTTTCTTATTTTTGGACTTTTAGAATAATAACATGAGTGCAAGTATTTACGACGAAAGCAGTATTAAATCATTAGATTGGAAAGAGCACATCCGTTTGCGTCCCGGAATGTATATTGGGAAACTTGGCGATGGCAGCAGTATGGATGACGGTATTTATATCCTTATCAAAGAGGTGGTGGACAACTGTATTGATGAATATACCATGGGCTTTGGTAGGCAAGTGAATATTACCATACAAGACAAAATGGTTACCGTTAGAGACTATGGGCGTGGAATTCCTTTAGGAAAACTGGTGGATGTAGTAAGTAAAATAAATACAGGTGCAAAATACGACAGCAAAGCTTTCCAAAAATCAGTAGGATTAAATGGAGTTGGTACCAAAGCTGTAAATGCTTTAAGTTCTAATTTTCAAGTAACGGCATATAGAGAGGGCAAATACAAGACTGCTGTTTTTGAAAGAGGGGTTCTCATTTCAGAATCCAAAGAAGAAAAAACCAATGAAGAAAATGGCACAGAAGTGAGTTTTGTTGCAGATGATACTATTTTCAAGAATTATCATTATATTTTCGAATACATTCAAAATCAAATTTGGAATTATTGTTATCTGAATGCAGGTTTAGCTATATATTTCAACGGTAAAAAATTCATTTCAAAGAATGGATTATTGGATTTATTGGAAAACAAAACCAACTCTGACGACTTACGTTACCCTATTATTCACCTTAAAGGTGAGGACATAGAACTTGCCATCACCCATACCGGTGCTTATGGTGAGGATATTTACTCCTTTGTGAACGGCCAGCATACCACTCAGGGCGGCACCCACCAACAAGCTTTCAGAGAGGCTTATGTAAAGACTATCAGAGATTTTTACAAGAAAGATTATGATGCTGCAGACATCCGTCAAACAATTTGTGCAGCTATTGCAGTAAAAGTTCAAGAGCCGGTATTTGAGAGTCAGACTAAGACCAAACTCGGTTCTTTAAGTGTGGCTCCGGATGGCCCTTCCATGAAGAGTTTTGTGTTAGACTTTCTATCTAAAAGTTTGGATGATTTTTTGCATAAAAATGCAAACATAGCTGAAGCACTTAAAAAGCGTATTGAACAAAGCGAAAGAGAACGTAAAGAGCTTTCCGGCATCCGCAAAATAGCCAATGAAAGAGCTAAAAAAGCTAATTTGCACAATAAAAAATTAAGGGATTGTCGCATCCATTTGAATGATACTCCACCTTCAAAAAACAAAGAAGAATTTCAAGAAAAACAACTTTCATCCACTATTTTCATTACCGAAGGAGACTCGGCAAGTGGCTCTATTACTAAAAGTAGAGATGTAGAAACTCAAGCAGTTTTCAGTTTGAGAGGTAAACCTTTAAACAGTTTTGGACTTACAAAGAAGATAGTTTACGAGAATGAAGAATTTAATTTATTGCAACATGCTTTAAATATCGAAGAAGGTATTGATGGACTTAGATATAACAATATAGTAATTTCTACCGATGCTGATGTCGATGGCATGCACATCCGATTATTGGTGATGACTTTCTTCCTTCAATTCTTCCCGGATGTGGTGCGTAATGGTCATGTTTATATTTTAGAAACCCCATTATTCCGTGTAAGAAATAAGAAAGAAACCCACTATTGTTATTCAGAATCTGAAAAACAAGAAGCTATAAAAAAACTGGGAGGCAAACCGGAGATTACCCGATTTAAAGGTTTAGGTGAAATCTCACCAGACGAATTTGGAAAATTTATTGGTGCCGACATGAAGAAAGAACCTATTTTATTAAGCAAAGAAGCTCCCATCCAAAAACTTTTAGAATATTATATGGGTAGCAATACGCCTGCAAGGCAAAAATTTATTATTGAAAACTTAAAAGTAGAAAAAGACGATGCTTTAGAAGAAGCATTAACTTCTGAATTATAAAATTATATTTATGAACAAAATACTAATAACTCTTTTCCTTTCCTTTTCATTATGTACAGCCAATAAGGTAATTGCTCAAGATGTAGATGTACAGGAGCTCAATGATAATTTTTTAAAGGATGCTGTTTTTGACGGAATTAGCGGAGTAATGATTTATAGCATTTATCAAAACAATAATTTGTTGATGGATTTGTTTAATACAAATACAAAAATTAAAGATGCTACCATCTTGGCATCGGGACAACAATTAAGATTAATAAGCTATGTAAAAAGCCTAGTGGACAACAAACTGGTAAGTGCCCAAGGAGATTTATCTATAAAGAAAAGTGATCAAAAATATTTAAAAAACCTAAAATCCGCAATTATCATTTTAGGAAACCAAGCAAATGGCTTGAATAAATATGTCAATGGTGATGCTGCCGGTAAGCGACAATTTGACAATAACAAAAAGTTAGCTTCCAAATTGGTTTATAAGGTAATTAACAAACAATAATTTTTTAATTTTTTAGGTATGAAATATATAATTATGTCATTATTTTCGTTTTTGTTTGCTTGTAAGCCTACAATAAATGCACAAATTCCGGCTTCTATTTATGATTTCAAAGTGCCTGCACTCGACGGCACTATGATAGACTTTGCACAATTTAAAGGTAAAAAAATATTAATTGTAAATACTGCCTCAAAATGTGGTAATACACCCCAGTACGAGGATTTGGAAAAACTATATAATGCCAATAAAGAACATTTAGTAATCATTGGTTTCCCTGCAAATAATTTCTTATTTCAAGAGCCGGGCAGCAATAAAGAAATATCTGAATTTTGCAAAAAAAATTATGGCATTAGTTTTCCTATGGCTGCCAAAGTATCTGTAAAAGGAAAAACAATGGCACCTATTTATCAATGGTTGACAAATGAAGCTTATAATAAAGTGGAAAGCAGCTCTGTTAGCTGGAATTTTCAGAAATATTTAATCGATGAAAACGGAAATCTCATCGGTCACTTTAGCCCCAAAACTTCACCATTGAGTGAAGAAATACTTAAAGCTATCCAAGCACACTAAGCAAAAAAAAAATTAAATAGATGAAGGGGAATGTTTTCATAATATTAATTTTAGCTTTAAGCTTCGGTTCCTGTGTGAAAGACAAGCCCATTTCTAACAATAGCCGTCCGGCTATTAACGAACATCCTAAAATGTTTATTGCAAATGAAGGTGCTTATGGTAATGGAAATGCTTCTTTAAGCTATTTAGACCTAAGTACAAATGAAATTTTCAACAATATCTATGCTTCACAAAACGAAGGAAAGGCTTTAGGAGATGTTTTCCAAAGCATAAAAGGAGATAGAAACAATCTGTATTTAATTATCAATAATTCAAATTGTATAGTGGTGATTGACAAAAGAAACTTCAAGCAAAAATTTATTATACCTATTGAGCAACCCCGACAAATGGCTTTTCTTAATGATACCTTGGCATTGGTCAGCAGTATGTATAGAAAGAAATTGTATGTGGTGAATCTTTCATCCGGAAATATTGACAAAACAATTGAGCTTCCCTATGCCAATACGGAAGGGCTTCTTAATGCTGAAAATAAAATTTTCATTTGCCCTTGGGATGTAAATTGCTCTTATGTTTATGTGTTTGACATCAACAGCCAAAATATTTCAGACAGCATTTTCATAGGTAAGAATGCACCCGGCTATCTTGCATTGGACAAGGATAAAAACTTATGGGTTACCAGTGGCAACCCTACCAAAGGAGTAGCTGCCGCCATCACTAAACTCAATCCAAAGACCAAACAAATACTCCAGTCATTTTCTTTTAATGGAAATACAGAAATCATTAAACCTTGCCTTAATCCATCTAAAGATACTATTTACTTTTTAGCAGTCAACTATAATGCAACAAACAATGATTATAATGGGCTTTATAGAATGAATATTGAGGCAAATACTGCTCCCTCAGAGGCTTTTGTAAAATCAAAAGCATTACAATATTTTTGGAGTGTGGGTATCAATCCTTACAATGGAAATATATATTTAGGCGATCCTAGGGGTTGGATACAGAGTGGCCAGGTGATAGAATTTTCACCATCCGGGCAAGAAATAAACCGTTTTAATGTGGGCATTGGCCCGGGGGATTTTTATTTTGATTAAGTTGATAAAATACATTGCATGCCTTTTCTGTATTCTTTGGAATGCAAATATTAATATTTTAATAGCCCAAGAAAAAGAGAAAACAGTAAAAATCATATATCAAAGTCCTAACGAAACCATTATAGATTCAAAAAACAAATCTGATTCTGCTACTATGCTCTTAGCTTTAAATAAGAGAATTGCCAATTTTAGAAATGAAGGCTTTCTTGCTGCATCCATAGATTCTATTAAAAACACAGCAGACACCTTCATTGCCTATATTTATAAAGGAGAAAAATTTAGTTTTGGTACAATAAAAACTGAAGGTATCCCCACTGATCTTCTTAACCAAACAGGAATTGGACGATGGCAACTAGAAGGGAAAGTGCTTTCTGTCAAAAAAATAAATTCTTTAATAGAGAAAATATTGACCTTTAGCGAAAATAATGGTTATCCTTTTGCATCCTTAAAATTTAAAAATATCGAATGGGATGGTGAAAGAAAGTTTAATGCTTTAATTGATTACCAACAAGGACCCTTAACCAGAATAGACACCATTGAAATAAGAGGCTCTTCTAATGTGGATTACAGATACATTTTATCCTATTTGGGGCTAAAGAATCATCAGTTATATAATGAAGAGGTCATTGCAAAAATTTCAAAAAAAATCAAAGAACTCCCATTTATAGAAGAAGAAAAGCCTTGGGAGATGAGCTTCTCCATTCTTAGAACTAAGCTTATTTTGTATTTAAAAGACAAAGCCTCCAATCAGGTGAATGCATTATTAGGCTTTCAACCCACTAATGAGGAAACCAAAAAATTTTTATGGACAGCTGATATTCAATTATTACTGAATAATACGTTAGGGTATGGTGAAACATTTTCTGCATCCTATAAAAATCTCCAACATAAATCTCCGGAGTTTAATATAAAAATGATTACTCCTTATATTTTAGGTACCCCATTTGCTTTAGATGCTGATTTTGAATATTATTCAAGAGATACGCTATATAATAAAACAAGTTTTGAAGGAGGGCTAAGGTATTTGTTATCCGAAAGAGACTTTTTAAGAGTTGCCTATCATCTACAAAGCAATAGAGTGCCTAGCCCAAATCTGGTTTTTGTTCAAACTAACAAACGATTAAATAATAATGCAGACATTCGGTCTGATGGCTTATCTGTTAATTTTCAAATGGATCGTACTGATTTTAGCAAAAATCCACACAAAGGATGGAAAGCCTTTATTGGTGCTGAAGGATTAAATAGAATCATTAAAAAAAATTCAGCGATTCTTGCCCTCAATGATGGTTTTGATTATGAAAAATTGTATGATACTATAAACTTGCACCCACTACAATACAAACTGGAAGCACGTTTGGACTACTTTGTTCCTATTACAAGACAAATAAGTATTTGGCTTGGATATCAAGGTGCTTATAATAGTGGAAATAATTTGTTTCAAAATGAGTTGTTTCAAATTGGCGGTATTAAAACCTTGAGAGGATTTGATGAGAAATCCATATATGCTAATCAATACCACATTGGAACCATAGCCTTAAAAACAATTTTATCACAAGGCTCCTATTTTCAAATATTCTCAGATTTTGGTCAGGTATTCACCCATTACAATCAGATGAAATACAGCAACAGACCTTTAAGTTTAGGAATGGGCTTAACTTTAGAAAACAAAACCGGGATTTTTAATTTTATTATTGCAATGGGAAAGCATCAAAATGAATCTTTTCAATTTAGAAACACAAATGTGCATTTTGGCTATATTAGCTATTTTTAAACTTTTAAAAATTATATCCTAAATTTGCAACATTCAAAAATAATCGAATCCATAATCCATGGCAAATATTAGACCTTTTAGAGGATTAAGACCAAGAACTGATTTAGTAGAAAAAGTGGCAGCATTACCTTATGACGTTTCCACGGAAGACGAGGTGAAGGCAAAGCGTATCAACCCTTACAGCTTTTATCATATCACACGTTCTGAAATCGATATTGACACCGGAGCTGCTGTGCATAGCAAAGAAGTATATGAAAAAGCAGGAGAAAATCTAACTCGATTTATCAATGAAAAAACTTTAATTCAAGACAAAGAAGCCTATTATTATATTTATACCCTAACCATGGATGGTAGAAATCAAACAGGGCTTGTTTGCTGCTCCTCCCTGGAGGATTATGAAAATGGCATCATTAAAAAACATGAATTCACTCAACCAGTAAGGGTTATAGACAGGGTGGATAATATAGTTGCCACCAAAGCCCATACAGGATTGGTCTTTTTAGCCTATAAAGAATTAAAATCGGTAAGCGATATTATTGAAAAATGGAAATCTGAACATCAACAGGAAAATAATTTTATTTCTGAAGATGGTATCCGGCATCAGTTATGGGTTTTGGACGACCAAACAATAATTAATGAAATTACTCAAATTTTTAAAGAACAAGTTACACAAACTTATATAGCAGATGGCCATCACCGTACTGAAGCTGCTTTTTTGGCACAGGATCGAGTAGAAGGCAGTCAAAAAGGCTATTATATGACCTGTATTTTTCCAGATACAGAAGTGTTGATTATGGATTATAACCGGGTGGTAATAGATTTAAATGGCTTGAGTGATGCCGATTTTTTAAAAGCAGTACAAGAAAAATTTGAAATTTTTGAAAGTGATCATGCCTATTCCCCAAAGGTTGAACATGAATTTGGAATGTATTTAAATGGCAAATGGTATATCTTAAAGGCTAAAGCAAACAGTTATAATGCAAATGATACTATAGAGGTTTTAGATGTATCTATTTTACAAAATAACTTGCTCGCTCCCATTTTAGGAATAGATGACCCTAGAACAAATGAAAGAGTAGGATTTATTGGAGGTATCAAAGGGTTGAAAGGCTTAATGGAAGAGGTGGACAGCAAAAGAGCCTCAGTGGCATTTTCTTGTTTCCCTGCAAGCATGAAGCAATTATTTGATGTAGCAGATTGTGGCAAGGTTATGCCTCCAAAATCAACTTGGTTTGAACCCAAAACTAGAGACGGTTTGGTTTTACATTTAATTGATTAATACTATTTCAATTTGATTAAATTAAAAAATTCAGTTTTGAAATTTGTATAATAACCATAAAAGAGATCTTTATTTTTAAGGTCTCTTTTATTTTGGTTCTATATGAACCAAAACATTTGCAATCTGTGGAAGCTTAGACATTAAATCATCCTTTAAATCATGGGCTATTTTGTGCCCCTCCTCTACAGTTAGACTGCCATCCACCATAGCATGCAAATCGACATGGAAAGAATTGCCAACTTTTCTAACGTAACATTTTTCTGTACCTTTTATACCTTTAACTTCTAAAGCAACATTTCTTATATCCTGTACCAATTCAGGATATACATTTTCATCCATAATTTCTCCTAGTGCCGGTCTAAATATCTTATAGCAATTATAAAGAATAAAAACAGCAGCAAACATTGCAGCTATATCATCTATATACTCAAACCCTTTTCCTAAAAACAATGCTATACTAATCCCAATAAAAGCAGCCAAGGAAGTAATCATATCACTTCGATGGTGCCAGGCATCTGCCACTAAGGAAGTGCTGTTAGTAGCTTTAGCAGTATGCATAACTTTTCTGAAAGAATATTCTTTGAACCCAATAATTATTGCTAAAATGATTAATGTCCAAGGCTTTGGAAGTTCATGTGGCGTCAAAATATTTTCATAACTTTTAATACCAATCATAGTAGCCGAAACAATTAAAAATCCAACTACCATAAAGGTTACCAAAGGCTCCACCTTTCCATGCCCATAAGGATGATTTTCATCTGCCGGTCTTTGTGCATATTTCAATCCTAAAAGTACTAATAAGGAAGCAAAAATGTCAGTTGTAGATTCGATAGCATCGGCTATCAAGGCATAAGAATGTCCAAAGATGCCTGCCATCCATTTGACTAAAGCCAGTATAGCACTACTCAACAAACTGAAATAAGTGGTGTAAATTGCTTTTTTTTCTTTTTCCTTATTCATGAAGTGATTTGAAAAATTGTCTATCATACAAAGGTATCAAATCCAAAGTTTTAATACGACTAATTTTTTTTTAAGGTTTCTCTTCATCTCCGCCATGCTCTTTAAGCCAATATTGAAAATTCATTTTTAGGGTTATTAAAAAAAGTTGCACTCCAAACAAAAAAATCAGGCTAATGCCATTGAAAGTGTTGAATTTATCTTTTCTTTACGAATATTTCTCATAATATTTCTATGCTCAAATTTGTTATCGTATTTTTACACGATTTTTAAACTTTTTTCGTTTCTTTACTATTTAGTAGCATTTAAAATGAAACCATTCAATATCATACTTAGTTTTATTGTTTTTTTTACAACTCAAACTTATTGCCTTTGGGCTCAAGAACATGAAACCGTACTTAAAGAAAACAGATTACTGCAAAACTATTCCAGACCCATTTCTTATCTTAAATCTAAAACGGTTTTAGCATTACCTTTTTTTGAAGATTTTAATCAAGAGGAATATTACCCCAATTTAGAAAAATTTCAAGACTCCTTAGTTTTTATCAATAAAACCTTAGGAAAAAACACTATAAGTTTAGGTGTGGCAACACTTGACTGTTTCAATGCAAAAGGTCTTCCTTATTATCCTACCAATCCTTATGTTACAGGCTATGCTGACAGTTTAACCTCCCAATATATTTATTTAGGAAGTGCTCAGCCCTCTGACAGTATATATCTGAGCTTTTTATTTCAAGGAGGTGGAAATGGCTATACTCCTGCGTCCGGAGACTCTCTAATGTTATTTTTTCAAAAGAGTAATGGGAGCTGGACAAAAGTTTGGAGCCATGAAGGAATGGCAATGGAAACCTTCCAATCAGTAATAATACCTTTAAAAGACACTGCTTTTTTATACACTGATTTCCGTTTCCGTTTCGTGAATAAAGCCACTTATGGCGTTGGCAATTCCCAATGGCATATTGATTATATAAAATTAGGCTCCCAAAGGAATTTTCAAGATACTATTTATAATGATATCACTTTTACCGAATGGGGAGATGCAGGATTCAACAGCAGTCTAGTAAACGAATATACTGCAATGCCTATACACCAGTTTAATGCCAATAGGAATAAGTATTTAAAATCCAATCTGAGTGCTGGTATAAAAAACAATTGGTACACCCCTCAATCAACAAGTGTAACCATGACCCTAAAGCATGAAGAAGGAAACAGCAGTATTAATATGGCATTGGGTTCTATGTATTTTCAAGCCAATGACCAACAAGCTGCTCATTTTACTATTCCTCATTCTTTGATAAGTGGTTTTAATTCAGACCCAATGACACTTCAATTCAAAGCGGCTATCAATACAGTAGGTCTCAACGATTTCACCCAAGAAAATGACACTATCATCCACAGGCAAATTTTTAATAATTACTACGCTTATGATGATGGCTCTGCCGAGACTGCTTATTTTATGAACTCTTACCAAGGAGCACCTTCTTATGTGGCCCAAGAGTATGAATTAGAAATACCAGACACCTTACGGGCAGTTCAAATTTATTTTCCAAGGCAAGTACCAGGATCTGACTATAAAATGTTTTATATTCAAATCTATAAAAATATTGATGCCAATGGTACACCCGACAGTTTAATTTATCAAGAAGAAGATTTATATCCTTCCTATCAAGATATGCAAAATGGCTTTGTTAGTTATCAATTTACCAATGATGTAATCTTACCTTCCGGCACTTTTTATGTAGCATTAATGTTTCCGGCAGGTGGCACCAGCGATTCTATATTTATTGGGTTAGACAAAAATAAAAAAGGTGCAAATTTTAGATACTTTAAGGTGGAAAACCATTGGCAACCTTCACTAATTGAAGGAGCTTTAATGATACGTCCGGTCGTAGGGAAAGCCTTGCCCGTAAGTATTCCGACAAATAAACAAGCACTTAATTTCAATGTCTTCCCTAATCCTGTTACCAAAACACTTAACATTGAATTGCAACATAGCGATAAAGCATTTTATAGTATTTATTCTATAGATGGAAAGTTAATAGAAAAGAACACTTTAATAGAAAAATATATTGATATAGAACACTTAAATCCCGGTTTTTACTTTTTAGAAGTAAGTGTTGCAGGTAAGGGTTCCGGACTAAAAAAATTCATAAAAAAATAAAACGACAGATGATAAATTTCGAAGAATTTGAATTAAAAAATGGACTTAAAGTTTTAGTGCATCATGATAGTTCTACTCCGGTAGTAGCCATTAATATTTTATACAACGTAGGTGCAAGAGATGAAAATGAATCAAAAACAGGCTTTGCTCACCTTTTTGAACATTTAATGTTTGGTGGCTCCATAAATATCCCTAGCTATGACGAACCTTTACAGGTAGCCGGAGGAGAAAACAATGCCTATACCACCAACGACTTTACAAATTATTATGTTCAAATCCCCAAAGAAAATATCGAAACCGCATTGTGGCTGGAAAGTGACCGAATGCTTTCATTGGCGTTTAGCAAAAAAAGTTTGGATGTTCAAAGAAAGGTAGTGAGTGAAGAGTTTAAAGAGCATTATATCAATAAACCTTATGGGGATGCTTGGAAGCATTTAAGAGCTTTATCTTACGTAAAACATCCCTATAAATGGATGACTATTGGGAAAGAGTTGTCACACATTGAAGAGGCTCAACTTGAAGACGTGAAGGCATTTTTCAAAAAGCATTACAATCCTTCTAATGCCATCATGTGCATAGCAGGAAATATCACCTTAGAGGAAGTGGAACCACTAGTGGTTAAATGGTTTGGAGATATTCCAAAAGGTGAAACTTATCATAGAAACTTGCCATTAGAACCACAACAGAAAGCTGCAAGAAAATTAATTGTTTATGAAGATGTTCCTTTGAATGCTATTTATAAAAGTTGGCATATTGGGGATCGCCTCAGCAATGAATACCATATTTCCGATATCCTTACAGAAATTTTGGGCACCGGCAAAACCTCCAGACTTTATCAAAAATTAGTAAAAGAGTTGCAGTTTTTCAGTAACATAAATTGTTATCATACCGGAAGTTTGGAAGCCGGATTGTTGGTCATCAATGGCAAAATAGTGGATGGCATAGGTGTAACAGAAGCTGATAATGCCATTAAAGATTGCATAAAGGATCTCATAGAAAATGGCATCACAGAAATCGAATTAGAAAAATCGGTAAACCGTATTGAATCTATGGTGGCTTTTGAAGACATGAACCTTTTGGCAAGAGCCAATAATCTGGCTTATTTTAAATTGCTTGGAGATCCAAACATGATGAATACAGAAATGAAAAAATATGAACAGCTTACTATTTTGGACATACACAATGCAGTAAAAAATATTTTTGCCGAAAACAATTGCAACACTTTATTTTATCTGAAAAAGAAATAGAACACCTAAAAAACAACAATCAATTGTCATTAATAATATTTACAGATGGGGCTTCCAGAGGAAACCCCGGCAGAGGAGGTTTTGGAATAATTTTAAAATGGGGATCCACCGTGAGAGAGGTCTCTCAAGGATTTAGACATACAACCAATAACCGAATGGAATTGCTTGCTGTCATCGTAGCACTGGAAATGCTAACCAGAGATGGTGTTGCCATCACTATATATACCGATTCTAAATATGTGGTAGATTCTGTGGAAAAAGGTTGGGTATTTGGTTGGGAAAAAGTAAACTTTGCCAAGAAAAAAAATCCTGATTTATGGAGTCGTTTTTTAAAATCATACCGTAAACATCAGGTTAAATTTCAATGGGTAAAGGGTCATGCTGACAATCCTTATAACAACCGGTGTGATGTACTGGCAACAACAGCGGCAGATGGGAACAATCTGGGCATAGACAGTTATTACGAACAAGTAGAAAGCAAATCTTAATTCATCATAATCCAATTGAAGCCAAATCGAAAATGAGCATTAGCTGCAGGGTAACCGAGTGCATTTATAATATTTTTTTTCCAAACCATTTGTTGTATTTGATCTCCTAAAACAAAGGCTCTAAGTCGTTTTACTTTAAAATTGAAAAAAGCAGTCAATGCCGGAAGATTGTCAATTGTGAGTGAATTTTGATAAAAGTATTGATTCCATACAGCATTGTAACCATCTGCCTTATATGCAGTATTGTACCGGGCTTCTATACCTATATAAGCATCTAACTTGCCTTTAAACATGGGCAACTTATAAGCTAATTGATGTCTTAAAAGTAAAGCTGGCAAATGCAATGGTGCTGCTCCCGCAATTTGTTGCCCCAGAATTTCATTATCCAAGCTAAATTTACTAAAATAAAATGTTTTTTTTGCACTCAGCTGTAATATAGAAAATACATTTTCATATTGTTTCATCTTCAGACTTTCGTCTAAATAAATATAATTGCCCATCAAAATATTCCTAAGGGAAACATTTAATCCTAACCCTTTAATATATAAGTTTCCGTAAAGCTGTGTAATAGAGTTGTTTTTAAAAGTATTTTCGATTTCAAAAAAATTAGTTTTAAAATACTCTTGCTGTAAACTTGGAGCTATTAGGCTTTGAGATGCACCTAAAGAAATCGCTCCTAAGCTTGGGAAGTTTTTAGAAATATGGATTGAAGTATTAAAATTACCAATAGCAGGACCCGTAAAAATAAATTCCAAAGCAGCATTATACGCCCATTGCCCCGGCTTTAAAGCATCCTTTCTTAATAAGCCAAATAAAAAATTTGACATATAATCTTTATGGATTTTAGGTTGATTGAAATCAAAAACATAAGTACCAAACCTGTCGTATTTCAAACCTACACCGGCTTCTAAATGAACTTGTTGGCTATCTTTCCCCAAAAAAGTATTTAAAGAAAACTTATTGTCTATTGAAAACAGAGCCTGTCTTGACCGAACAGTATCCTTATTGTTTTTAAAAGTGAAACTATCCACAAAAGAATAATATTGAGCTTGTGGACCAAAATCTTTATAAAGGTGCTGGTCTGATACAATATCTAAAACGTGCTTTAGAGAGAATCTTGGAGTGAAAGTATAATCTACTTTTGTGGAATCATTATTATAAACAGAATCTTTCTTGCCCCAAGCATATTCATGACTGAAAAAAACTTTCAAATCGGTTTGTTTATTGGAAACCGGCGACTTTGAAGTACTACCCAATGGGTCTATCCTAACCGGAATCAATGCCCGATTTTTGTATATGGTATTCAATAAAAAACTATCATTTTGGATACCACCGTTTTCATCTTGTTTAAAATTATTGGCTATAAAGGCTCCATTTGCTTTGTATCTTTGATTCTTACTTTTATAGTTTGTTGTCAAGAAAGCATTGAGTCCACTGACTTTTTGGATATTGAAAAAACCATCAGAAGAATTATTGGCAACCTTAAATGTAAAATTCCAATTTGGGTTAATATTTTGGGTATGTAAAAATTCTACCCATTGCAGTTCTTCAGAACCTAACATAAATGAAAATGAAGTATAAGGTCTTGTTGTTGTAATAAAAGGAATACTATCTAAATTATAACGGTAAACATTCCAGACATTATAGCCCAAACGCAAGCCCGGATTGGTAATAGGAGAAAAGGAAAGGTTATTGGCAGCAGAACCCCAGTTACCTAAATCTATATACCAAACAGGCTGAAGGTTTTGATTTCTATGAAAAAATAAAAGATTGCTGTCAAATTCATGGTTTACTTCTGAACCATAATATTTATAAGAAAGAATGGCAGCTTGCTCATCCCAATCAGTGGGCTTTTTTTTCTTCACGCTACCGGTGTCACTGGCATTAGCAGTATCAAAAGGGCTATTGCCTTGTAATCTATTATTCTTTGGGGTAATAGTGTTTTGTCCTTTTACTTGAAAGCTGCAAATTGCTCCCAAAAGAATGAAAAAAATGAAAAAAATATTTCTAAATGCCAACATCAATACAGCATATTATATTAAAGTGACAAAGCTATTTAAAATAATGCGAATTTTGGCAAAGGAAATAATAAAGACAAAGGAAATAAATGAAAAATTTTTAAAAAAATTTCTTTTTCTTTTACATATTGCCTAACTTTAGAGATAATTTTAATTATTTAAAAAAAATAATCATGGCAGTGATAAGACCTTTTAATCTTAAAAAATGGATAGACGATAACAGACATCTTTTAAAACCCCCGGTAGGCAATCAGCAAGTTTATAAAGAAGTGGATGATTTTATTGTAATGGTAGTAGGAGGACCTAATAGCCGTAAGGATTTCCACTATAACGAGACAGAAGAGTTGTTTTACCAATTAGAAGGCGACATTACCGTCCGTATTATTGAAGACGGAAAAATAGTACCCATAGCCATAAAAGAAGGCGACATGTTTCTTTTACCTGCTAAAGTGCCCCACTCTCCTCAAAGAGGGCCCAACACTGTTGGGTTGGTGATAGAAAGAGTAAGACCAGGCAATATGAAGGATTCTTTTTCTTGGTATTGCGAAAACTGTTCTCATCAGTTATATGAACGCTTTGTACCGGTAGATGATATTGTTGGTCAATTACCGCCCATTATGGAAGATTTTTATGCTGATGTCGAAAAAAGAACCTGCAAAAACTGTGGTACGATTATGGAGCCACCTGCAAAACTTTAATAAATTTTTCATCTAAAAAATAAATAACTATGAAATTGAAAAAACAATTAATCTTAGGATTACTGCTGGCAACAAGCATCAATGTAATGGCACAGGAACAAGTAGTTCCATTCAACAAAATGCCTATTGAGATTCAGAAATATGTGAAGACAAATTTTCCAAAAAATACGGTCTTAAAATCTGAAATTGAAAAAGAGGGCCAAAAAGTGGGATATGATGTAAGGTTGAGTGAAAATATTAAATTGGAGTTTGACAAAAAATACCAAGTTACAAAAATTTTTGGCAGGTCCAAACTTCCAGATAAAGTAATTCCTTCTAAAATAAACAATTATGTAAAAAAACATTATAGTCAAAATGTTATTATGAAATGGAAACAAGAAAAAAACAAACAAGTGATTATGCTGGATAATGAGTTTGAATTAGAATTTGATCTGCAAGGAAATCTATTAAAGGTTATTGATCAATAAATAATTAAATTTTAATAAAATTATTTAAATATTAATCAAAAAAATTTTTCAATAAAATCCAATGAGTTTTTTTGAGCCCACAACCTATTCACTAGACTATATTTTAAATAGGTTTGGCATTATTGCCTATTATTTATAAGAACTAACGATGAAAAACTCTTATGAGTTACACCATTAATTCTAACTAAAGGTATTATCTTTTCAAAAAACCATCAAAACAAAATACTTCTTTATCCAAACAAGATAAAGAAGTATTTTGTTTTATTTTTAAATAAAATTAATATAAGTCACATTCCTCTACAGTAGTTATTCCTAAGTCTGTATAAGTTTTAGAGGCATCTTGACACATTTTTAAGGCTTTTTTATACCCATCTTGAATTTTATATTCTTTATAAAACGATGGTGGCAGACCGGGTTTGCCTTCATAAGAAATTTCGCACCTGCAAGTATAGGTTTTTATACAAGAAGTTATACCAGCAATGGCACCTGTTAATAACAAAAAGGATACACCAATTTTCAATATTTGCTTTTGCATTTTAAATATGCTTTAATTTTTTTCAAAGATAATAATCTGAAATAATAATCCCAAACTTTTAGAAAGCTATTTTATTAAATTCATAGCCTTTTCTACATTTTCAATGAAAAAGATTATGGTTTAATTCATAATGCTTCTTAATTTTGTACGTTCAAAAAATAAATCAAAAATTGAACCTTAACTATTATCAAATTTTAGAAATTAACACCTCTGCCGATTTGCCCACCATTAAAAAAGCATATCGAAAATTGGCATTTTCTTTTCATCCTGATAAAAGTAATAACCCTCAAAAAAGTAAACATTTTTTATTAATTCAGGAAGCTTATCAAACCCTTTCCGACCCTGTTTTAAAAAGGGTTTATGACAAGAAATTAGCTTTTAATACTTCTATAGGAGCAACCACCACTAAAAACATCTCCACAAAAGACCAACTTATACATATTCAAAAATATGCTGATGCTGTGGTCATTCAAAAAAAATATTCTATGAGTGAACCTCTAAAAAGAGATTTTTTAATGGATGTATTGGAAGACCATAAAATGGAATATTTTTTGGCAAAAGCAACCGATGAAGAAATAGAAGATTTATACTATCATATTTTTCTAATTACAGAGCAACTATCAAAAAAATACAGAACGGAGGTATTCCATCAACTTCAAAAAGTTTTTGGCAATAACCCTAAAATTGAAAAAGCAGTAAAAGACTGTAATCGTAAACTAAGACTTAATGATTGGTATCAGCAATATCAAGCATATATTTTAATTTTGATAGGAATAGTTTTGTGTTATTTTATGTATTTATATGCTACTTCTTTTAGAAAATAATTGGCTGAGCTAATAATCCTTTTAGTAATCTTTTGATTTTTTTAAAAAAAAGCTATGTATGAAAGAGTTTCATACATAGCTTTTCTTTATTTTGTTTATAATAAAAGTAAGAGGATTATTTTATCCGTTTTTAACGCTTACAGCTTCATTCACATCAACACTATAATCAATACCTTCTAGCCCAAAGCCAAAAAGGCTTACAAACTCGGAGCGGTATCCTTGAATGTCACTTAATTCATTTAAATTTTCTGTGTTTACTTGAGGCCACAATGCAGTCACTTTATTTTGAACTTCATCCAACATTTCCCAATCATCGACCCTAATCCTTTCTTTTTCATCTACAGGAACAGCAATTCCAGTATATAATCTTTGTGTACATAAGCGGTAAATTTGCTCAATACAACCTTCATGATTACCCATATCTTTCATTACTCTATACAATAAAGAAATATATAAAGGTACTACCGGAATAGCAGCACTTGATTGGGTAACCAATGCCTTATTTACAGAAACAAATGCCTTACCATTTACCGAACCTAAAGCTTCTTCAATAGCAACAGCCGATGCTTCCAAATGATCTTTGGCACGACCAATAGTTCCTTGGCGATAAAGAGGTTGGGTTATATCCGGTCCAATATAGGAATAGGCTACAGTACGAACCCCATCAGCCAAAACACCAGCTTCTTTCAATGCTTCCATCCACAATTGCCAATCTTCACCACCCATTACTTTTACGGTATTCTCAATTTCATCCTCATTTGCCGGGTTGATGGTAATATCACTCACCACACCGGAATGTAAATCTACTGTCTTATTGGTATAAGCATTACCAATAGGCTTTAATACAGAACGATAAAGAGTATCAGAATTTGGGTCTTTTCTAACCGGTGACGCTAAACTATACACCACTAAATCTACTTTCCCCCAATCTTTTTTTATTAAGTCAATCACTTCTTGTTTCACTTCATTACTAAAGGCATCACCATTAATCCCTTTGGCATAAAGTCCATCTGCATGGGCAAAGTCTTGAAAGGCAGCAGTATTGTATAAACCAGGAGTGGCAGTCTTTCCATTAGCAGCCTCTTTTTCAAAATAAACTCCTATGGTTTGTGCTCCACAACCATAAGCAAACGAGATTCTGGAAGCTAAGCCAAAACCGGTAGAAGCACCAATGACTAATACTTTTTTAGGGCCATAAAACTCACCTTGCTTTTTTACATATTCAATCTGGTTTTGTACATTTTTTTTGCAACCTTCTGGATGTGCTGTAAGGCAAATAAACCCTCTCATTTTAGGTTCTATAATCATATAGGTTAAATTGATTTTTTAAATTAATTTACAAACTTACATAAATTTACAGAAATACTACAAACATCTTTTTTTTAACCAACTCCATTCCTCTTTCTATAACCAAAAAATTTCTGAAAGCCTTAAAAAACATTGTCTAAATAATCCTTATTCTAATCTCCAAAGAACACATTCACACTATTGTAAATAAAAATTATTATCCTTATTTTTGGAAAGTAAAAATATGTTTTTTGTGGAAAATTGATTTATCCATCATCTTAACATACAGAAACAGAAAACTAATATTCACTTTTTTCAAAAAACGAATTATGAATTTACTTAAAAATATTGTAATCACTACTCTTTGCTGTTATATAAGTAGTATTTCATTCGCCCAAAATCAAAAAAACAATATGAGCATTTATAAAAAAGATTGGAAGCAAGTTGACTCCCTAATTAATCTACGTAAACCGGAGTCGGCAAAAAACAAAGTCATTGAAATTTTAAAAAAAGCGGAAAGTAATCAAGAAAGTGATGAAATATTAAAAGCAAAATATTGGAAAACAGCATTGGAAACCAATCGGGAAAATAGTCAAGAGTACATCATCAATACTTTTGAAACCATTAGCAATACCGTTACCAATCCGGTGGAAAAAGCTTTTTGGCAAAACAGAACAGCAAATGCATACCTTGCCTATTTCAATAATAATCAATATAATATATACGACCGTACTAATTTGGATGCTACCAAAAGTACCGATATTGCTACTTGGGATGCCCGACAGTTTAACAATAAAATATGTAGTTTGTTCTTGGCTTCTATTTCAAATAGAAATATTTTAAAAAACATTCCATTGGAGCAATACAAAACTATTATAGATTTTGGAGAAAACACTTTAAACCTTAGACCAAGCCTTTATGACCTATTAATGTGGGATGCCATCCATTTTTTTCAAAATGAAAATATTGAAATCACACAGCCTATTTACAAATTTGAATTAGACGATGAAAAATATTTTTCAAATGCCAACTCTTTTTCCCAACTAAACATTCAAGCAAAAGACAGCAGTTCTTTAAAATTAAAAACCATACAACTCTACCAAGAATTATTGGTACATTACCAAACTTCTAAAAACATAGATGGTTTAATTGATGCGGATTTGGCAAGATTAAACTTTGTGTATCAATTTTCGACACGCCCTAACAAAAAAACAATATACCAAGATGCTTTATACAGTTTAGCAAAAAACTTCAAGGCTAACAAAAATGTAGCACAAGCTTTGTTTTTAGCGGCACAACTTAAATTAAATGAAAATTTAGAAGCTCAAAATTACAGTGAACTAGCAATTAATAATCAAGCTCAAAATTCTAAAGATTTAGTGGCTATACAAACCGAATTGCAGCAAATAATACATGATTATCCAAATTCAGAAGGGGCCATTAATGCCTACAATTCCATTCAAAACTTAATAAAAACCAGTCTTACTGTTACGGTAGAAGACGCCTACCCTCCTCTTGAAGCCGCTAAGTTTTTATTAGGTTACAAAAATTCAAATGAGGTTGAAATTTGTATTTATAGAACTAATATTCTGCAAATAAAAAATAAAAAAGAAATCGGTAAATTAGTCAAAACCTGGCAACAGCAAATCCCCAATGCACAAGACCTCAAGCAACATAGTGTCGAATTAAAAATCGACCCTTTGGAAGCAGGTCTATATTGGTTGGTAGTTAAGGATGTAAAACAAAAAGTAAGCACCCAAACCCTTTTGCAAATAAGTAGTTTGGCTGCTATCCTACCTAGTGGAACTAATGTTAATAATAAAGAATTATTGGTTTTAAACCGTACGAGTGGCTTTCCGGTTAAAAACCCACAATTACTTCTTATAAATTATAATTATCAAAACAATACCGGCATTTACACTGGAAAAATAGCCGGAAATATTGATGGTAACGTAAATGGAAAAATATTGCTTTCCTCAATTTCTAACAGAAATGATTATCCAAACTATGCTTTGGTAAGTGGAAAAGACACCCTTGTGCTTGCTGATAATTATTATGTTTTTAATTCAAATGATAATTATACCAAAAACGACAAAATAGAAACCTCTTATAGAACCTTCCTTTTTACCGATAGAAGTATTTATAGACCCGGGCAAATTATTTATTTCAAAGGAATACTCTTGGAAAGCAAGGGTAATAAAATACACCATACCGCATCCCAAAAAATGGTAACTGTCAAATTCTCTGATGCGAATGACCAAAGTATTAAAGAAGTTAATGTCATAAGTAACGAGTATGGTTCTTTCTCTGGCTCTTTTATTGCCCCACAATCTGGATTAATGGGCGAAATGAGCATTACAGCTAATTATAAAGACATTTACTTTAATTCCACTTATATAAATGTTGAAGAATATAAAAGGCCAAAATTTTATGTAAATATTGACAGTTTAAAGGATAATTTCAAAATCAACGAAACAATTACCATTAAAGGGAATGCCATTGCTTATGCAGGAAATAATATTCAAAATGCAATGGTAAAATATCGAATTGTTAGAAAAGTTCGTTTCCCATATTCTTGGCTTTGGAGAGGTCCTATTTCCCAAGGTGAGCTTGAAATAAAAAACGACATCTTGCAAACTGATGAAAATGGAAAATTTGAACTCCAATTCCAAGCCCTCCCAGACAATAATATAGACCCCAAATCTCTTCCAGTATTTAACTTTGAAATCAATGTGGACATCACCGACCTCAATGGAGAAACCAGAAGCAACACTCAAAATTTATCCGTTGGTTATCAAAGTATGCTTTTAAACATTGCAGCACCAGACGAAGTATTGGCTTCTAATTTCAATAATATTTCTATCAATACTACCAATCTAAGTGGCATATTTACACCCGCTCCTATTCAAATCAGCATCTACAGTCTGCAAAGCCCCGATAGGTTTTACAGAAACAGATTATGGGCAACTCCTACTGATTTTGTAATGAACGAAGAAGCGTTTAGAAAAGATTTCCCTTTGGATATGTATAAAGAGGAATGGAAACCGGAAAACCGAAAACAAACAGGAATCGTACACCAATCCAAAATTATGAGTGTCAATGGTGGTACTTATAATATAAATCCTGAATGGTTTACCAAAAGTGGTTACTATAAAATAGAGGTAACTAGCCAAGATAAAGATGGCATTGAAATAAAAGATCAAAAGTATATATTTGTTTATATCCCAAATCAAAAACAGCATGATGTCCCAATATTTGTAGGTAGCAACAAAAATATTTATCATCCCAATGAAAATATCCAACTTTTTGTTCATCCGGCTAACGAAAATATTAATTTACTCCAGTTCAACTCTTGGAACAAATTACTCAACCAAAATCAACAACCCATAGTTCTTCCCGTAAAAGAAGAAGACAGAGGTCGTTGCAGTATGTTTTGGGCTTTTATTCTAAACAACAGAATGTATCAAAAGTCCTATGCACTTACAATACCTTGGGACAATAAAGATTTAATCATAGAATGGGCAAGCCATAGAGATAAGGTAGAACCTGGAACTAAAGAAGAATGGACACTTACCATTAAAGGTCATCTAAAAGAAAAAGTAGCTGCCGAAATAGTGGCTGGTTTATATGATGCTTCTTTAGATGCTTTAAAACCTCATCAATGGAATTGGGAAAAACTATTTTCAAGTGATTATTTTAATATCAATTGGTTTGGTTTCGGATTAAATAATAGAAGTGATGCAGTATATCAAGACGGAAATTACAAATCAGGTTTAGAAAAACAATATCCAGATTTTAATTTACCTTCACTCTTAGGCATAGATAATTCCAGAAGATATTATAAATCTGCAAGAATGTATGCGTCCGCTTCCCGGTTAGAAGATAAGGCTTTTGAAGATGCTATGCCTGCCCCTACTTTAAATGCAGAAGTAAGTGCCGACTCTGCGGTTGGTTCAATAATGGGTTCAGGGTCAATTTCTGAAAAACAAAATATGGGTAATGAGGGATCACAATTACCTTCACCAATAAGAACAAACTTTGACGAGAATGCCTTTTTCATGCCTCAAATGCAAACCGATTCTGAAGGTAATATCAAATTAAAATTCACACTACCGGATGCCTTAACAGAATGGAAGTTTATGGCATTTGCACACACCCAAGATTGGCAAACGGGTTATCTTTCCGGTAGTATCCAGACCCAAAAAGAATTAATGGTAAACCCTAACCTTCCACGCTTTTTCCGTCAAGGTGACCAAATTGCAATTGCCACTAAAATCAATAATCTAGGTGAAAAAGATTTAAGCGGTATCGCACAAATTGAAATTTTGGATGCAGCCACTTTGCAAAATTTAAATCTAGCATTTGGATTAAAAAACAATAAACAATCCTTTACTATTGCAGCTCTTCAAAGCAATGCCGTAATGTTCAATCTAAGCATTCCACAAGCAAGATTTGAACCGGTAATCATTCGCATTACCGCAAAAACGGATAAGTTTAGCGATGGAGAAGAACATCAAATTCCTGTGCTCACAAATAGGATATTGGTTACAGAAACCTTACCCATGCAAGTAAGAGGAAACAATACTGAGTCTTTCTCCTTCAATAAATTATTAGAATCCAACAAAAGTAAAAGTTTGCTCCACCAAAGTTTAACCTTAGAATTTACCGGAAATCCAGCTTGGTATGCCGTTCAAGCATTACCTTATTTGATGGAGTTTCCTTATGAATGTTCGGAGCAAATATTTAGCAGATTTTATGCCAATGCCTTGGCAGAGCATATCGTGAGCCAATCTCCTAAAATTGCCCAAATATTCAATCAATGGCGGGCTTCAGACACCTCCGAATTATTGTCAAATTTGGAAAAAAACCAAGAATTAAAAATGGCATTATTAGAAGAAACGCCTTGGGTTTTAGAAGCCAAAAACGAAACCCAAAGAAAGAAAAATATTGCTTTACTTTTTGAAACTCATAAATTGGCAAAAAATTTAGACAAGTCCCTACAAAAGCTTTCCAAACTGCAAAATAGCAATGGCTCCTTTTCTTGGTTTCCGGGAATGAAAGGCGATAGATATATCACCCAGTATATTTTGACAGGTATTGCCAAGCTGCAATCCTTAAATGTAAATGCTGCACAAGGGGAAGAGATAAACAATATACAAGAAAAAGCATTAGCATTCTTAGACCAAGAAATACTTAAAGATTTTAGAAACATCAAGAAAGAACACCTTAAAAACAATAATCTTTCTTATTCTCAAATACAATATCTGTTTATGAGAAGTTTTTTGAATGCTCCTGTTTCCAAAGATGTGGAAATCGCATATAATTATTATACTGAGCAAGAACAAAAATTTTGGAATGTTCAAAATAATTTCATGCAAGGGATGATAGCCTTAAACCAATACAGAAAGGCTGATGCAAAATTAGCTATTACGATTATGGAATCCCTATCAGAAAGAGCCTTACACCATAAAGAAATGGGAATGTATTGGAACAAAGACTTTGGTTATGGATGGTATAATCAATCAATAGAAACCCATTCTTTACTGATTACCGCCTATGCAGAAATTATTAAAGACCAAAAAATGGTTGACGATTTGAAAGTATGGTTGTTAAAACAAAAACAGACCCAAGACTGGAAAACCACAACCGCAACGGCAGATGCATGCTATGCCCTATTGAAAAATGGTTCAGATTGGCTTCAATCAGAACCGGAAGTGACTATTCAATTGGGAAATAAAAATTTTAATTCAAAAACTGAAAAAACAGAATCCGGTACCGGATATTTTAAACAAAGAATACAAGGAGCAGACATTAAACCTGAAATGGGTAATATCACAGTTGGTATCCAAAATAATAACAAAAAATATTCAGGGATAGCTTGGGGAGCTGTGTATTGGCAATATTTTGAAGATATGGATAAAATTACTGCTGCCTCCAATGAAAGCCCATTACACATTCAAAAGCAATTATTTATTGAAACACCCACAGATAGAGGTTTGGTATTGAAAGAAATAACCGATTCTTATCCCTTAAAAATAGACGACAAAGTTAAAGTTCGTATTGTATTAAAAGCGGATAGAGCCATGGATTATCTTCACTTAAAAGACATGCGGGCAGCTAGTTTTGAACCATTGAATGTATTAAGTGGCTACAAATGGTCTAATAATTTCGGATATTATGAGTCCACCAAAGACTTGGCTTCTCATTTCTTTATCGATCATTTACCCAAAGGAACTTTTGTGTTCGAATATCCATTAGTAGTGGCACAAAAAGGGAATTTTTCTAATGGAATCACCTCAATACAGTGTATGTATGCTCCGGAATTCAGCTCCCATACCGAAGGAATCAGAGTTGAAGTAAAATAAATGAATATTCCAAAAAACAGTAGTAATACCGGTCTTAAAAAATAAGGCCGGTATTTTTCAGTTAATATAAAATAAAAAGGGCAACTTTGCAAAAAACGATCAGAACCATTTCAAAATTTTCAATATAATGACTACAAATAATCAAAATCAAGACCAGAATTCTGATAAAAAACACGAAGTCCAAAATTTCAAAAAAGGGAAATGGATGACACCACTCATTTTAATACTTTCAGTAATAGCTTTTATCTTTTTTTTGGTGAAAAATAGCAAATAATATGAGCTATAATTGAAAATTCTTCTAAAAAAACCAAAAAAGGATGTATCCTTACTCCATACCAAAAATAACTAGAGCAGCGGATAATTATCTAAATAAAAATCATTACTTTTGTTGCCTTTGAAAATAATTATATATTAATAAAATATGAAAAACTCTATTGTAAAAAGGTGGGCTATCCCCTCAATAATCAGTATGGTAATGATGGCAAGTAACACACAAGCACAGGTTCCCGGATTTCCTGTGAAAGACTTAGACCGCTCGGCAAAAGCAGTAGATAATTTTGATCAATTTGCTAACGGAGGTTGGAAAAAAGCAAATCCTATCCCTTCGACAGAATCAAGATGGGGAGCATTTGGCATTTTAAATAAAGAAAACCAAGAGGTAAGGATAAAAAAAATCATTGAGACTCTCCTCAAAAATACCGACAGAAAAATGGGCACAGAAGAGCAACAAATTGCTGACTTCTACCGCTCGTATATGAATGTTGAATGGTTGAATAAATTAGGAGTACAGCCACTTGAAAAATATGTTAATTTAATCAATAGCAATAAGGATCTCAGTTCTTGGGTAAAAACCAGTGCTATCCTAGACAATATTGGCATAAGCAATGTATTTGGATTTGGCGTATATGCCGATAAAAAGAACAGTAAAATGAATGCGGTTTATATGGGTCAAGGTGGTTTAAGTTTAGGAGAAAAGGGTTATTATTCCCGTGAAGACTCCAACTCTATAGCTATCAGAAATTCATTTATCAATCATGTGGACAAGATGTTTAAACTGGCAGGTTGGAGAGATAGCCATCCGGGAAAAACTATCCTTGACTTTGAAACAAAAATAGCAGCGCTCCAGCTCAGCAATGTAGAGCTTAGAGATCCTGAAAGAACTTACAATAAAGTTCAAAAAGAAGAAATATATCAGCTCCTAGGAAACCTTAACATGATAGATTATCTCGAAACTATTCGATTTAATGATGTTAATGAAGTAATAGTTCAAAGTCCTGAATATTTAAAAAGATTAAATGAAGTTTTGAATGCAACTCCAATTGAAAATTTAAATCTTTACCAGCGTTGGCAATTGCTTAAAAGCTTCTCCGGATACCTTTCTGAAGAACTGCAAAACGAATCTTTTAATTTTTACAGCACTATCTTAAGAGGTGTTAAAGAGAGAAAGAAACTAGAAGAAAGAGCCATAGATGCTACTAATGGTATATTAGGTATGCCTTTAGGAAAAATATTTGCAAAAAATTATTTCCCTGAAAGCTCAAAAGAAAAAGTAGCTGAAATGATTGAAAACGTAAGAGCCGTTTTTGGTGAACGTATCAACAAATTAACTTGGATGAGCCCTGAAACTAAAAAAGAAGCACAAAAAAAATTAGCTTCATTTACCTATAAAATAGGCTATCCTGATAAATGGAAAGACTATACTTCCATACAAATCAGCCCTGAAAATCTTTTTGACAATGTAGTCAATGCAAGACTATGGAGCACCGACGAAACCATCAAAAAAATTGGCCAGCCGGTGGACAAAGCTGAATGGGGCATGACACCTCAAACCGTAAATGCTTATTACAGCCCATTGAATAACGAAATCGTTTTCCCGGCAGGTATCTTACAACCACCTTTCTTCAATCCTAATGCTGACGATGCCATCAATTACGGCGGTATTATCGCTGTTATTGGTCACGAATTTAGCCATGGTTTTGACGATAAAGGTTCTAAATATGATGCTGATGGCAACTTAAACAACTGGTGGAATGATTCTGACAGAGAAGCTTTTGACAAATTGGCAAATGCCTATATTAAATACTTTGATGGAATAGATGCACTTCCGGGCTTGAAAGTAAATGGAGCTTTAACCATAGGTGAAAACATTGCTGATTTAGGTGGCTTAACTTTGGCTTATTATGCTCTTGAGCGTTCTATCGCTAAAAAAGGAACACCAAAACCCATAGATGGCTTCAACTGGAAACAAAGATTTTTCTTAGGTTGGGCACAGGTTTGGCACACAAATATTACTGATGCAGCTTTACGCCAGCAAGTACTTACAGACCCCCATAGCCCAGCCGATATCAGAGTAAATGCTCCAATGAGACATCTAAAAGAATTTCAAGAGGCCTGGAATGTAAAAAAAGGTGATAAATTGTACCTGGAACCTGCCAAACGAATTGTAATTTGGTAATTCCAATCTCAAAAAACAATAATAAAAGGCTACTTTCAAAAGTAGTCTTTTTTTATTTTCAAAAAAGAAACTCTCCATTTCTAAACATTAATTTTTCTTATCGTAACTTTGACCTTATTCAAACATAAATTAAAAACTTATTTTGAAAATTAATTTTCGCAAACAAAAGATTTTTTAGCTATCAAAAAATATGGAAGAACAAAAAAGAACTGAAATTAGTGCATTAGGTGAGTTTAGACTCATTGACTATCTTACCAAAAATTTTGAGATTAACAGAACCAGTACTATCCTAGGAATTGGAGATGATGCAGCAGTCATCGATAATTTTGGCAGACAGACATTAGTTTCTACAGACCTTTTTATTGAGAATGTACATTTCGATTTAATGTACACTCCTTTAAAACACTTAGGGTATAAAGTAGTGACAGCTTCCATTTCGGACATCTGCGGTATGAATGGCCAACCTACACAAATTACGGTTGCTATTGCAGTCTCCAACAGATTTTCTGTAGAGGCGATAGAAGAACTGTATGAAGGTATTTTTGCTGCATGTGAGCATTACCAAATCGACTTGGTAGGTGGTGACACCACCGCTTCTGAAAAAGGTTTGGTTATTAGTATTACTGCATTAGGTGAAGTAGCACCTGATAAATTTATCAAAAGAAAGGGGGCTCAAAAAGGAGACTTAATATGTGTTTCAGGTGATTTAGGAGCTGCATACCTAGGAATGCAATTATTGGAAAGAGAGAAAAAAATATTTTTAGAAAATCCGGGTGTGCAACCCGACTTAGAAAACAGAAAATATGTAGTCGGAAGATTCTTGAAACCAGAAGCCAGAGTGGATATCGTTGATTGGTTAGAAAAACAAGAGATTACCCCTACAAGTATGATGGACATCAGTGATGGCCTTAGTTCCGAGCTTTTCCATATTTGCAAAGCAAGTGAGGTTGGTTGCAAAATACATGAAGACAAAATTCCATTTAATGGAGAAATGAGGGAATTAGCCTATCAATTTCAAATAGATGCAACCGCATGTGCTTTGAATGGAGGTGAAGACTATGAGCTCTTGTTTACCGTTAAACAAGAAGATTATGATAAAATCAGATTTTCAGAACAAATATCAGTAGTAGGCTATATCACAGAAGCATCAGAAGGGAAAAAATTAGTCACAAAAAAAGGTAACGAGTACGATTTGGAGGCTCAAGGATGGATACATTTTAAATAAAACAAAATGCTGGATGTAAAGAATATTTTAAAAAAAGCAAAAAGGGAGCAGCAAGAGCTAACCACATTTCTTCAAAAATTCGACCATACAATTCCCGACAATTTAGATAAAATTGTAGCTGAAGAGGATGAGAAAGTCTGGAAAGAAGTAAACTGCCTGGAATGTGCCAATTGTTGTAAAACTATGACTCCTATTTTTACCCCTGAGGATATTAAAAGAATTTCAAAACATCTTGGCATGACCGAAAAGGCTTTTTTTGAAAAATATCTTGAAATAGAGGAAGACACCGGAAGTACGGTAAACAAAATATTACCTTGTCAATTTTTAGTGGACAATAAATGCTCCATTTATGAAGTAAGGCCCATAGATTGTGCAGAATTTCCACATCATAACAAAGTACCTTTTGATGATTATAACGAAACATTCATACAAAATGTGCATCGTTGCCCAGCAACTTATAAACTAGTAAAGCAACTTAAAGCAAGAATCGAAGAGGAGTATGATTTTTAAAAATATTCGCTACTCTTTTAGCAATAAATTAAGAGCTAACCATTTTATTTTTACATTCATTTTTTTTATTTTCGCAACATTCAAAAATTAAACACTAATATGTCAACCGAAAACAAATCAGAAATAATAAATTGCTTAATAATTGGTTCCGGACCTGCCGGTTATACCGCTGCTATCTATGCCGCAAGAGCAAACTTAAACCCGGTATTAATCAGTGGCTTACAACCTGGTGGTCAATTGACTAATACTACCGAAGTAGAAAACTATCCGGGCTATCCAGAAGGTATCATGGGGCCTCAAATGATGAAAGATTTTGAAAACCAAGCCCGCAGAATGGGTGCCGATTTACGCTGGGGAATGGTGTCAAAAGTAGATTTAAGCACCAAACCTTTCAAAGTGGAAGTGGACGAGAGCGAATGGGTAGCAGCTCATAGCATCATCATCGCTACCGGAGCATCTGCTAAATATTTAGGCTTAGAAAGTGAAGAGCGTTTAAATGGCTATGGCGTTTCTGCATGTGCTGTTTGTGATGGCTTTTTCTTTAAAGGGAAAGAAGTGGCTATCGTAGGTGCCGGCGACACTGCTTGTGAAGAAGCCATTTACCTTTCTAAACTTTGCTCTAAAGTGCACATGTTGATCAGAAGAGATGAGATGCGTGCCTCTAAAATCATGCAGGATAGAGTTTTAAAAACTGAAAACATCCAAGTTTATTGGAATACCGATACTCAGGAGGTTTTGGGTGAGAAAAAAGTAGAAGGAATCAGAATAATAAATAACAAAACTAATATAGAAAGTGTCATTCCGGTAGAGGCATTCTTTGTGGCTATTGGACACCACCCCAACAGTGATTTATTCAAAGGAGTAATTGACATGGATGAGGTTGGCTACATCAATACTTTAGGCAAATCCACCAAAACTAATATTGAAGGTGTATTTGCTTGTGGAGACGTGCAAGATAACCGTTACCGTCAGGCAGTGTCAGCGGCAGGAAGTGGCTGTATGGCTGCTTTAGATGCAGAACATTATTTGTCAAATGCAGGAATTATCTAATTTTATTTTTTAATACTTTTGAAGTGAGTAATCGATATTTTTATCGCTACTCACTTCCTTTTTAATAAAAGGTCTCAATGAAATTTGAAATACAAGCAACCTGTCCTGAAACCGGTGCAAGAGCCGGACTGCTCCATACTGACCATGGAATAATTGAAACTCCTATTTTTATGCCAGTGGGTACTGTGGGCAGTGTAAAAGCGGTGATGCAAGAGCAATTAAACAATGATATTCAAGCTCAAATTATTTTAGGAAATACCTATCATCTCTATCTGAGACCCGGAACCGGAATTCTGGAAAAAGCCGGAGGATTGCATAAATTTAATGGCTGGAACAAACCAATATTGACAGACAGTGGTGGCTATCAGGTATTTTCACTCTCGGAAAACAGAAAATTAAAAGAAGAAGGTGCCTTATTTCATTCTCATATTGATGGCTCCAAACATCTGTTCACACCCGAAAGTGTAATGGATATTCAAAGAAGTATTGGTGCCGATATCATTATGGCATTTGATGAATGTACCCCCTACCCTTGTGAATATGAATATGCAAAAAAATCTATGGAGCTTACCCATCGTTGGTTGGACAGATGCTTTCAAAGATTTAATGCAACGGAACCAAAATATGGTTATCAACAAGCTTTATTCCCCATCGTTCAAGGAAGCGTATATAAAGATTTAAGACAAAAATCAGCAGAGTATATTGCCTCCAAGGGTGCTGATGGCAACGCTATTGGTGGTTTATCTGTCGGTGAACCCGAGGAAGATATGTACGAAATGTGCGAATTGGTATGTAATATTTTACCAAAGGACAAACCTAGATATTTAATGGGTGTAGGTACACCTTGGAACATTTTGGAAGGAATCGGCTTGGGTGTGGATATGTTCGATTGTGTGATGCCCACTAGGAATGGAAGAAATGGTATGTTGTTTACTTCAAAAGGGGTAATTAATATAAAAAATAAAAAATGGGAAGACGATTTTACTCCAATAGATAATGGTATAGACGCACCAAGTAGTAATTTTTACACCAAAGCCTATCTCAGGCATTTGTTTCAAGCAAAAGAAATTTTAGCTTTGCAATTAGCAAGTTTACAAAATCTAAGTTTCTATTTGCATTTAGTAAAGGAAGCCAGAAAAAATATTCTTTCCGGCACCTATGCAGAATGGAAACGCAAAACATTAGCTATAGTTAAAACCAGATTATAATCATCAATTATCAAAAATGAAAATTATAAAAAAACTAGATAAATATATTCTATATAAGTTCTTATCGACTTTTTTATTTTTCGTTTTGATGATGTCTGTAATTATTTGTGTAATAGATTACACCCAAAAAATTGACGATTTTGTAAAGAATCACGCAACTACCGGAAAACTATTAATCTACTTTTTGGTAACGGCTCCCAGCTTTGTAGTATTACTATTCCCTTTGTTTGTATTTCTGTCAACCATTTACTACACTTCCCGTTTAGCTTATCGTACAGAGATAATAGCCATACTTTCATCTGGTGTTTCTTATACCCGATTCCTAAAACCTTTTCTATTAGGCGGTCTTATTCTTGCAGGAGTAAATCTCTTAACCAACCATTACCTGACACCAAAAGGTAATGTGATCATGAATAATTTTTTAAGAAAATACTTTTTTGATAAAAAGGTGGGTACAGATGGCGTTCATTTAAAATTGAATGACAGTACATTTTTATACATTGGCAACTTTGACTTTGTGGGTAATACCGGCAATAATTTTACTTATGAAAAAATTGTTGGCACACAGCTCAAAGAAAAATGGATGGCTCAAAGAATAGCCTATAAAAAAGATTCAGCCATTTGGCAATTGGGAGATGTTGTAGAAATAAAAAATAATGGACTCAAAGAAGAATTAAGCCAATACCCTGAAAAAAACGTCAAACTCAATATCCTACCGGAAGATTTAGACTTAGACCGTCATATCAAAATGGAAATGACCACTCCGGAATTATTACGTTTCATCAACCGTGAAAAGTCAAGAGGTGGCGATAGTGTTGTAGATTTTGAGGTAGAATACCATCGCCGAACAGCCCAAGCCTTTGCCACATTCCTTTTGGTTATTATAGGTGTTTCTATTGCCTCCAAAAAGACAAGAGGAGGTAGTGGTCTTCATTTGGCAGTAGGTATAGCCATCAGTGCATTGTATGTATTAACCTTACAGCTCACTTCTACTTTTTCTATTAACAGTGGCCTAAATCCGTTATTAGCAGTGTGGATTCCAAACTTTATTTTTTTAATATTGACCCTCTATTTATTTCGGAAACGAGTAAAATAAATCAAACTTTACTAAAACAATAGTATTTATTATTACCTTAATACTCAATTAAACTGGCTACTATAACCCATATAATTGGTTTCTAAAGATTATAGTTAAAGCTAAAAAACTCTTCCTTTCCTTTTGATAGGGTCAATAAAATATACTATATTAACCCAAGTTGCAGGTCAACCTGAGCTAAAGTGTTTATAGTTAAGAGTTTCAA
>DAOMPL010000013.1:0-71606 GCA_035444785.1 Edaphocola sp.
TCATTGTAATATACATTACAATGAGGCTTTGTTATTTTTTATCGGACGGTAGTGAAAATAAAATTACTTTTCAAATTCCAGATTTTAATTTCCATAAACATTTTTAACCCTTTATTTCAATTGAAATGATTATTTTTGAAACTTTCAAAAAAACAATAACATGAAAAATAAGTTTATTTTATCATTAGCCTGTATGACAGTTATGACCGGAACTATACATGCCCAAAAATTAGTTTATCCCCATACGGATAAAGTGAAGCAAGTCGATAATTATTTTGGAACCAAAATAGAAGACCCTTATCGTTGGCTAGAAAATGACACTTCTAAAAAAACAGAAGCTTGGGTAAAAGCTGAAACCTCCTTTACAAATAATTATTTAACCAAAATCCCCTATCGTAAAACTATAATTGACCGCTTGACTCAATTATGGAATTATGAGAAATATTCTGCTCCTTCAAAAAACGGAAAATATTATACTTTTTACAAAAATGATGGCTTACAAAACCAAGCTGTATTATACATTCAGGAAGGTATTAATGGACAAGCTACTGCTTTACTGGACCCCAACAAACTTTCAAGTGACGGAACGGTAGCCTTACAAGCCACTTCTTTTTCTAAAGACAAGAAATATTTTGCTTATGCCGTTTCAGCCTCCGGTAGCGATTGGCAGGAAATTTATGTGATGGATGTGGCTGGAAAAAAACTACTTTCAGACAAATTAGAATATGTAAAATTTACCGGAATTTCTTGGAAAGGTGAAGAAGGGTTTTACTATAGTGGCTATTCCCAACCTAAGGATGAGGCTACAAAATTTTCTGCTAAAACAGAATTTCAAAAAGTATTTTTCCATAAAATAGGCACCCCACAAAGTGAAGACGTTTTAATTTATGAGGATAAAGAGCATCCTTTAAGATACGTGGGAGCCGGACTTACAGAAGATGAACGCTTTTTGGTTTTATCCATTTCTGAAGGTACAGATGGTAGCGAAATAAAAGTAAAAGACCTAAGCAAAGGCAGTGATTTGCCTTTTGTCACTTTAGTACAAGGTTTTAGTACCAATGCGGAAGTTGTAGATAATGTAGGCGATAAATTATTAGTGAATACAAACTTTGAAGCACCAAACTACAAACTGGTTTTAATGGACCCCAACCGCCCGGATCCCTATAGCTGGAAGACCATCATTCGGGAAACTAATAATAAATTAGAAGGTGTACACACCGGAGGTGGCAAATTATTTGCACAATATCAAAAAGATGCCACCAGTGCTATCTTGCAATATACTTATGACGGAAAATTGGAAAGAACAATAAAATTACCTGGAATAGGCACTATCAGTGGTTTTGGAGCACACAAAGAGGACAAAGATTTCTATTACACTTTCACCAATTTTGTAACACCTCCTACAATTTACAAATACGAAATTGCAAATGGGAAATCGACTTTATTCCGAAAATCTGCTGCCCAATTTGACCCTAACCAATACGAAAGCAAGCAAGTATTTTATCCTTCTAAAGATGGCACTAAAGTACCAATGTTTATCATTCATAAAAAAGGATTAAAACTAAATGGTAATAACCCTACCATGCTCTATGCATACGGAGGATTCAACATTAGCCTAAACCCGGGCTTTAACATGACCATTATCCCTTTCCTTGAGGCAGGCGGCGTTTATTGTGTAGCCAATTTGAGAGGTGGAGGAGAGTATGGAGAAAAATGGCACCAGCAAGGTATGTTAGAAAACAAGCAAAATGTATTTGATGATTTTATTGCCGGAGCAGAGTATTTAATTAAAGAAAACTATACCCAACCTAAAAGATTAGCTATCCGTGGTGGCTCTAATGGTGGTTTGTTGGTGGGTGCTTGCATGACCCAAAGACCAGATTTGTTTGCTGTGGCTATCCCTCAGGTTGGCGTTTTGGATATGTTACGTTTTCATAAGTTTACTGTTGGCTGGGGCTGGGTAGTAGAATATGGAAGTAGCGACAAAGAAGACCAGTTTAAATATTTGATCAAATATTCTCCTTTGCACAATATCAAACAAGGGATATGTTATCCTGCAACTTTGGTTACCACTGCCGACCATGATGACCGTGTAGTACCTGCACACTCCTTTAAGTTTGCTGCTACCCTTCAAGAATACCAGAACTGCAATAGACCAACATTAATCAGAATTGATTCCAAGGCAGGACATGGAGCCGGTAAACCAACTTCAAAAGTAATTGAAGAAGCTGCCGATATTTTTTCTTTTACTCTTTGGAATATGAATGTAAGAGAAATCAAGTAAACGTTTCTTATCAAAACATAAAAGAGGCTTGCCAAATTTGGTGAGCCTCTTCTTTTATATTTAGATTTTTAAATTTTTTCTATAATTTAAATGTAAATCCAAGTTTTCCACCACTCACAGCATTGCCTCCATTGGCTTCAATTTGAAATGCAACTGTATTCGTAAAGAAATATCTAAACCCAAGTTGCCCACCAAACCCTAAGCCGGAGTAGTCATGGCTTTCATAATTTCCTAAATGAAATCTAAACCCTAAATTTAATCCGGCATAAAGATCCATCTTTTGAGGTAATTCTAAAATACGATTGAAATGATAATTTCCATTTATCCCTAAGCCAAGGTCGGAATGGCTATGTTTATAATTATTCCAAAAGTTTATTGACCCTTCTAATCCAAATGTAATATCATTACCTACACCAAAATCTAAACCTGCATAAACGGGTAGTCCATAATTAGACATTCCAAGACCGATATTCAATTGCTTATCCTTGTTCTTCAAAGTTCCTTGAGCACTCAAAGTGCTACACATAGTACCAACTAATGCAATAGACATTAATATTTTCTTCATTATCCTTAATTTATTAATTATTATTTATATTTACAACTTTCATCTCTTCCAAATTCTTGTTATTACTTTTTCTAGAATTTGAAATTTCAACTTTAAAAAGGTGCAAATATCCGTTAATTTCTGAAAGATACAAAACCATTTGACCTCAAATAGATGCTATAAAGCTGAGTAAACAAATAGGAAAATAGATAATCGAGTAGGAGGAAAATGAAAGTTTTCCTCCTTTCATTTTCCGTCCTCTCACACCACCGTGCGTACGGGTCTCGTACACGGCGGTTTGCTAGAATAACTTGAGTTGAGCCTCTACGTTGTGTTGGCTAAGTACTGTGCTTTCATTCTATCTTGTTGCTCCACTCCGCTACACTCCTTGTATCATCTATCTTCGGGTACTGCCCTATTTTCATATACATAGGTTACTTTTTTTTTTGTGCTAATCGCTTCGCAGAAAACGCCTTAGTTCAATCGCAATTCTAACATTCAGTCCTTCTTAGTTCTGACATTAAACTAATACTATGACCTCGGCTGACTTCTGATAATCCCAAATCAATATTGGTTTTACGCTCTATCGTTTGTTTACTTCTTTGGCATTCGCTCATACCTCCGACAGTTTAGATTATCAGACCTCTCAGGGTGGTCAGTGAGCTTGTCGAACTGTAAGTTCTTTATCTTTCTACTCCTATAACCTCTTCATTTACGCCACTACAATCCGTGCAGTATTGGACTTTTGTTTCTTGTGCAACATCATCCTCGTAGCCACGCCTCTTATGACGCACTTCGTGCCTTCCTTTCGCTTTGCTCAGGAACTATTCGTAGGTTCGAATATTTGCATTAGGCTTCCTTCAGATTTGCAGTCACCCACAACACCCTTGCCATCTGCTAACGATACGTACTGCAACGCTCGTTCGGGACTTACACCCTATAGATAAAGAACATGCCTGACACACACATAAAAAAAGAGGTTCTAAAATAGAACCTCTTTTTTTCTTAATCGTTTTAAGCCTTACAATTTAAAGGTAACGCCTAGTCTTCCACCACTTACGGTACCTCCGCCGGCTTGAAGATTAACTCCGAATTTTTCAGTAAAGAAATATCTAAAACCAACTTGTCCACCCCAACCAATACCAGAGAAGGAAGTCCCGGCATATCCACTTGGACTATTATAAATATAATAACCTAAGGTAACACCTGCATAAAAATCCATCTTCTCAGGAATATTAAGTATTTCATTAAAATGGTAATTACCATTTACTCCAATTCCAATAACAGAAAAATTGTAGCCAACATAATTTCTAGATACGAATGATGCTTCAGCACCTAAAGAAATGTCATTAGTAACTCCATAATCAAATCCTGCATAAACAGGTACCCCCCAACCGGAGAATCCTACACCTGCATTAATTTGAGAATTTCCTTTGTCTAGGTTTCCTTGAGCATTTGCATAAGTGAAAGCTGTACCTACTAATGCAAGAGATAATAATACTTTTTTCATAAAAAATGTTTTTTTAAAAATTCCTACTCTACAGGCTTTTCGGAATACCGCCCTCTGAATTTCCTTTCAGAGTAGGTCGTTTTTTTTAATGGTGGCTGAACTCCATCCTTTCATATACAAAGATGAAACTTAATTTTTAATTAAACAAATTTTAATTATTTGTTAATCTTTTTTTTTAAAATTAAAACAATTATCCATTATTTTTCAACTTATATTTTTCAAATAAACAATAAATTGTCTTATATTTGTCATACAATCATGAACAAAAAAATTATCATAGCAATAGATGGCTTTTCTTCTTGTGGAAAAAGCACTTTGGCTAAGGCATTGGCAAAAGAATTAAAATATTCTTTCATCGATTCTGGTGCCATGTATAGAGCTATTACTTTATACTTTATCCGGAGCAATGTGCATATTGACAATCCAAACGATATTCAAAATGCCCTGAAAAACATCTCCTTACATTTTGAGTTTAATGAACAAACCCAAAAATCCGACATTTATCTTAATGATGAAAATGTTGAGCAATATATCCGTGAAATGACTATTGCCCAAAAAGTGAGCGAAGTGGCAGCTATTAAAGAAGTAAGGCAATTTGCGGTAAAACAACAACAAGAAATGGGTAAACGCAAAGGGATAGTTATGGATGGACGAGATATTGGAACTGTGGTTTTTCCTCATGCAGATTTAAAAATTTTTATGACTGCCGATGTCGCCATTAGAGTAAAAAGAAGATACCTTGAAATGCAGGAACAAGGACAAAATATCAACCTTGACGACGTACAACATAATCTACAGATGAGAGATTATATAGACAGTAACCGTGAAGAAAGTCCGCTTACCCAAGCAAAAGATGCCCTAATTTTGGACAATAGTGACCTTAGCCCCGAAAAACAATTAAAAATAGCTTTGAGTTGGGCAACAGAAAAAATAAACAATTAGATTATGACCTCTCTAAAAATATTTCTTTCGAGTTCAATAATATTATCTACTATTATCTTCTACTCTTGAGAGAAAAAGGCAGTAGAATTCAATTTATCCCAGATTAGTGATTGTTATTTTAACAATCCTCACGATAGTACAAGCCTGATGCAACAGTTGAACAATACTTCATAGAAGTTGATTTCAAGCAATAGTTTTTGGGAAGGTAAAACCAACAATATGAAGCCTCAAAACATTGTTCTCAATATTACCAATGGCTATTATTACATTTCTGAAAATGGTGTTCAAACTAGTAGTGGCATTTTTTCTTTGAAAAGTTTTCAAGATGGCAATACAAGTTATTTCAAAATAATGGATCCTTCAAATAGTCCTTATATATATGGTAAAATATTAATTTGCAATGATGAATTGGTATTCAATTATAGCTATATGGATGGGGCAGATTATTTATTTCGGAAGTTGAAATAAATAATTGGATCTAAAAACTATAAGCAGCAACGATTTTATTATAGTCATTAAAAATGTAAACATTCTTAAAATAAACTGTCTGCCTACCGTTTTTGTAGCTATAAAAATTATAATAGCCTTCAATCAAATATTTATTTTTTGAAACTTTATCAGCATTTTCAATTTTATAATAAAAATCTGTTGCCTTTTCCCATGTGCTAAAATATTTTGATGCCACTTGGTCATTACTTACATTTTTCATATCCCAATAGCGAACCCCACTGCTTGCAAAACTATTTTTAATTGTAGTAATGTCTTGGTTAGTTTCTGCAATTAATAAACTTTTAATTTTACCTAAATTAATTTCATCATCTTGATCCTCTAAAGCAGATGAGGCTTGGTTTTCATTATTCGTTTCGAAATTGGACAAAACTTTTTGGGCTTCACTGCTTTGGGTATTTTTTTCTTCTGTCGGCTTTGGCTGATTTGCAACAGTCTCTAATTCTTTTTGTTCTGAAGCAGAAGCAGGAGCAGAAGCAGGAGGTATTTCTTTTGAACCAGTTGAAGACGCCGAACCACCGGTAGAATCGTTATTAAAAAAAGCCACTTTTACTAAAACTCCTGCCACAACAACTAACAATCCTATGATAATATATGAAAGTATAGGTTTCTGTTTGACTGGATTAGGTTATGGAACTTCTTTAGGAGTGTTTACTATTTTCGGAGGCATCGGTGGAGCATCAGTTTTAGCTCTGCTTGAACTTAGAAACTCATCGCTCCAAGTTGCAACTGTCGAATAATCTAGTTCCCATTTTTTGTACAAATTATTCAAATGTTGTGTGATTTCTTCATTATTCAGTTCACTCCAACTTTGAATTAATTCAAATGAAGCAGGTGTTCCAATTTTTTTTCTGTGTAAAAAATCAATAAAAAGGGTTATATTTTGGCTGTTAATTTTGTTCATAAATTAATCAAATACTTTATTGCTCAAACAATATTACAAAAAAAAATTTAAACAATTAATCTTTACCTAAGTTCATTTAAATAATCAAAGGAAAATATTTTTTTAATTTCAAAATAATCAATTCATTATCTTAGTTCAACATCCTACCTAACTCCATCCTGCTGCTCCTTCCAAGAAGGACAACACATCTTCCATTGAATGAATATGTTGAACCGTTAATAGAAAAACCGTACCCATTTGTTTCATTTTTGCCTTATTGGTTCCGGTTTGAATATAACCCATGATTTGATTAAAAATATCACTTTCGTAATATGGTGAATCAGGATTATTGATGAAATAGAGCCGCATTACCTTATTTTTTATCATCAATTTTTCAAAGCCCAAATCTTTTGCTATTTTTCGAGAACGTACTACTAAAAACAAGGCACTCACTTCTTTCGGGATAGGACCAAACCGATCCATAAGCATTTTTTCAAATTGCGTCAAAGAATCATCCGTTTCAATTTGGTCTAACTGGGTGTATAATGCCAATCGTTCAGCAGTATTGGACACATAGGTTTCGGGTATCAAAATTTCGAAATCGGTATCAATAGTACAATCATCTACAAAATCTTGCTTACGCTCCAACTCCTCTGCAAAAACATCTTTAAACTCGGTATGCTTCAACTCTCTAATGGCTTCGGCAAGAATCTTTTGATAGGTTTCAAATCCAATATCGGCGATAAAACCACTCTGTTCTCCTCCTAATAAATTTCCGGCTCCACGAATATCCAAATCACGCATGGCAATCTGAAAGCCACTGCCCAACTCGTTAAACTCTTCTAATATTTGCAATCTTCTTCTACTTTCATTAGGTAAAGTAAGCAAAGAAGGTGCTACCAAATAACAAAAAGCTTTCTTATTACTTCTACCTACCCTACCCCTTAACTGATGTAAATCGCTAAGTCCAAATTGATGAGCATTATTAATAATTATCGTATTGGCATTGCTGATATCCACTCCTGACTCTACAATATTAGTACTCACCAAAACATCAAATTTATTGGCAATAAAATCCATCAAGGTTTTTTCTAGTCTTGAACCATCCATTTGACCATGAGCCATTTGAATTTCCAAATCGGGACAAAGTGTCTTTATTTTATCCACCATTGCAGGTAAACTTTGTACTCTATTATGTACAAAGTACACCTGACCTCCCCGTTCTGCTTCATAATAAATGGCATCTCTAATAAAATCTTCATCAAAGCCTATCAATTCCGTATGCACAGGCTGTCTGTTGGGTGGTGGTGTATTTATTATGCTCAAATCTCTAGCAGCCATTAAAGAAAACTGAAGAGTCCTTGGGATAGGTGTTGCTGTCAGGGTTAGGGTATCCACGTTCAATTTTTTTTCACGCAATTTTTCTTTTGCCGCTACTCCAAATTTTTGCTCTTCATCTACTATATACAAACCCAAATCTTTAAACACGACATCTTTTCCCATGAGGGCATGAGTACCTATAAGAATATCAATTTTCCCGGATTTTAGTTTTTCTGAAATTTCTTTTTTTTCTTTTGAAGATTTAAACCGGTTTAAAAAATCTACCGTTACCGGAAAATCTTTTAGTCGATCACTAAAGGTTTGAAAATGTTGATAAGCCAATATTGTTGTTGGCACCATAACCGCCACTTGTTTACTATCTGTAACGGCTTTAAAAGCTGCACGGATGGCCACTTCTGTCTTTCCAAAGCCCACATCACCACACACTAACCTGTCCATAGGATTGACAGACTCCATATCTCGCTTTACATCAGCAACCGCTTTAGATTGATCCGGAGTATCTTCATACATAAAAGAGGCTTCCAATTCATTTTGCAGATAAGTATCGTGACTAAAGATAAAACCCTGGGCAGCCTTACGTTCTGCATACAATTTTATCAAGTTTATCGCAATTTCTTTAACCTTATGTTTGGTTTTATCTTTTAACCGATTCCATGCATCACTTCCTAATTTATGTAACTTGGGAGCAACGCCTTCTTTACCGGTAAACTTAGATATTTTATGCAAAGAATTAATACCAACATATAACACATCATTATCCTTATAAATGATTCGTACCGCTTCTTGCTTGGCACCATTTACATCTAAACTTTGCAAGCCACTAAAAACCCCCACTCCATAATCTATATGGCTGATATAATCTCCGGGTTGCAGTTCCCGTAATGATTTTATGGTAAGTGCCTTTCCTTTAGAATATGCTTGTTTGATTTTATACTTATAAAATCTTTGAAAAATTTGATGATCAGTATAAACCAAAACTTTTTGGTCATGGTCGATAAATCCTTTACTAATACCTATGGCAATGGGTACAAACTCAATACCAGCCTGAATATCTTCAAAAACACTTCTCAGTCTTTCAAGCTGCTTACTATTCTCGGCAAAGATGTAAGTGGAATAATGCAATTCTTGAAATTTTTTAATATTTGCTGTCAGCAAATCAAAATTTCTATTAAATGTGGTTTGAGGCTCCGTATTAAAATTAATGGACGCTACCTCTTCTTTCAAAATTGACTCAGAACTTGAAAATTGAATATTATGAAAATCGTTTACTCTTTGCTTCCAAAAGGTAGCCGATTCAAAATCATCTCGTCCTAATGTTCTAAGCTCTTCCTCTTCCGCTCCTTCAACCCTTTGAGCAATACTATTCTGATTTTCTGCTAAGGTTTCTTTAAGTTTATTTTCAAGGTAGTGCAATTTTTCAAAAAGCAATTCCTTATTCCTCATCCAAATAACGGTATTATCTGGAATAAAATCTAATAAAGAAACTTTTTCTTTCGTTTCAAATTTGGTTTCGATATTTGGGAAAATGGATACCCCCAAAAGCTTCCTTTCTGACAATTGAGTTTCCGGATTAAAAATACGGATACTGTCCACTTCATTACCAAAAAGCTCTATCCGATAAGGATGTTCATTTCCAAAAGAATAAATATCCAAAATTCCACCCCGCATGGCAAACTGCCCTGGCTGATAAACAAAATCTTCATGTTTAAAGCCTAATGCCACCAAACGCTCTAAAAGTGCCTGTATATCTAATACACTATTTACAGTAATCTGAATAGTATTTTTGGTCAAAGTCTTTGCCTGTACTACCTTTTCAAACAAAGCCTCCGGATAGGTAACCAATACTTTTTTGTGAACACCTTCGCCACCAAACTTATTAAGAGCTTCCGTTCTTAACATAACATGGCTGTTATTCAAATCTGTATAGACACCAGATTTTTTAAAAGAATCCGGGAAAAAGAAAATATCTAAGGCACCGCTAAGATGCTCAAAATCGTTGTGAAAATAGGCCGCATCATCTTTATCGTCCAAAATAAAAATATGGTTAGCATCAGACTGTTGCCAAATGCTTACCGCAACAAAACTGGCTGCACCTGCTTTCAATTGTTGTAATTGAAATTTTTGTTTGGGAATAGGCAATGAGCAGGCAACTGCCAATTGTTTTAATCGGACATCAGAAGTATAAAGGCCTTGCAATGTTTGCAGGTTCATAAGGCTGCAAAGATACAGTATTTACAATATTTTTTAGCGATTGTATTATTAGTTCAGGGCATTCTCATTAAAAAACTAATTGAAATAATGAGAGAGCTATTTCCTTTAAACGGTGTCCCACTCTGTCGAATTCACTAGATGACCGTTGTATTGGTTTTGCTTAACCTTTGCCTCTTGTTATTATTAAGCTTAACCTAAACGTTTTAGGTTTGTCAACGACTCTATGGTAATATACTTCAAATTTTCTAAAAATTTTATCGTTGGAAGTAATAAAGGGTGACTTAGTAAATTCCATCACAGCTCCATCCATTACATAAGAGGGCATATAATAATAATTATCCGGTAAAGCTGCTTTCACTTTAAGAATAAGGCTATCAACAATTTGCATAAACTGCTCTTCAGTTACTAAAAAATCCTGAGAAGTTTGGGTATAATAAGTATTTTCAGGGTCAGATAAAGACTCTGTAAAGGTAGTGGAATAACCCGGTAAACCTAATGAGCAATTATAAGAAGTGTTTTTCCCTTTTTTAGTAGGGTTACTTCTGTATTTTGACAAAGAAGGATCTTTACTAAAGGCGACTTCATTAATAAAATATTTTACTGCTTCATCATTTATTCTATCTCCAACTTTAGTAGCATACTCATTTTGTATTCTAGGATTGATGTTGATAATTACCTCATAGCTGGAATCAACTTTTGTTTTTTGGCTATTTTTAATATCTTCATTATCGTACTCATCAGAATCCTCATTTAAATTTTCCTCCCCAACACTAGAGGATAATATTTGAATACTACTTTTCTCATTTGTAAAAAAGGCGGAACTAATAAAATGAAATGTTTCATAATTAGGTTCATTGGCTATAACTGGCAAATATCCTAAAGTAATATTATTTTCGTTGGCAAGTAAATGGAGTGCATCTTTGATTTGGTTATAACAGGACAAAGCCTCTTCTTTTGTTTTCAATTTATAAATAGCTCCATAAATTCGATTATAAGAAATAAAATCTTCATCTGCAAAAGGCAAATTAATAGAGGAATTGAAACTGCCTGTTGTATCATTAATAATAGCCAAAGAATCAAATCCATTTTCTCGATGAGAATAGATTTGAGAGAATTTTTCAGCAAATAATCTTTTGTCTTTTATTTTCTGTGCCGATACCGATACTGAAAATGACAATCCACAAATAAGCAGACAGATAAAAGATTTAGAGGTGCTTCTGAAATGATAATGGAATATTTTCATAAAAAATAGATTAAAGAAACGTTATGATGATTAAAAAATAAATACATAACGCTAAATTAAATATTTTTAATTTAATATTTCAAAAAAAAATTTTACACTTATTGTAATATTGAATCCTCTTTTATATCCAAACAAAAAGTAATTCTGGTGCAATACCAAAGAGTACAATTCCAAAGACTATAACCATCATCATAGCTTTTTCCATTTTAGTTACCGAACAACAAAGTTCAGGTGTTCCCTCTTTAAAATACATTGCCATTATCACTTTGAAGTAATAATAAGAACTTACCACAGCCATCACCAAAGCAAACATTACTAACCAAAAAGTATTATCTTGTTTAATAGCTGCCATCAGCACATACCATTTAGCAAAGAAGCCCGTTGTCAAAGGAATACCTGCAAGTGACAATACACAAACGGCTGCCACAAAAGCTAAGAAAGGCTCCTTTTTTGCCAAACCATTAAACCCATCATAGGTATAATCTTTTAATTTACTCAATACAAAAAAGATACCCACCGTAGCCAAAGAATAAGCTACAATATATTGCACAATTCCTCTCATTGCTTCTGAATTAGAAGCTATTACCACAAAAAGCATAAAACCAGCATGGGCAATAGAAGAATAAGCCAACATCCTTTTAACACTTTGTTGATAGATGGCAGTAAAGTTTCCTATCACCAAAGTAAGCACAGTCATGATACTTAATACAACAACTTTCCAATAAGCATCCATCGTAATAAAGCCCTCCATAAATAAACGCATGAAAGCGACAAACACCCCTACTTTTACAATAGAAGCCATAAAGGATGCAAAAGGCGTAGGTGCACCGTCATACACATCAGGAGCCCAAAAGTGTACAGGAGCAGCACTCACTTTAAAACCAATACCCAACATCATCAATACAATACCCATGGCTCCCATTACTGAAGGCATACTGGATCCATGCTTGTAAAAATTAAATTGTTCTAACTCAAAACTTCCCATTGCTCCATAAAGTAAAACGATACCCATCAACAAAATCCCAGTAGAGAAAGAACCCATTAAAAAATACTTTAAAGCTGCCTCACTACTTTTCAAATTTTTCTTATCAGAACCAGCTAATACATACTGAGGAATGGATAATATTTCAATTCCAATGAATAATATGAGCAAATTATTATACGTTGTCACTAAAAACAATCCACAAAGAACAAAGAAATGAGAGGCATAATATTCTCCTACATGAATACCTACTTTTTCAATACCATCTCTGAAAATCAATAAATATACTAATGATAAAGCAGTTAATAAGACATTGATCCACAGACCATAATTATCTACTCTCAACATTTTTCCAAAATAATATGGACTGGCATTGGCATCATTTAGTGTAATTAAATAATCATATAATTCCCAAATATTCAATCCTAGCAATCCTATCATTAAAATGGCTGCAAAATTACTTAGGCTCCTCTTTTCTTGAGTAAATAAGCCTGCAAACATCATTAAAATGGCAAATACAGCAGTGGCTATTAATGGTTTCATTTATTTCTATCTCTTTTTATGCTAAACCAGCAATATGTTTTTTAATTATTATTTTTGCTCTTTATCCTTAGGATTTAATTATAAAATATTTAATATCAAGTTAGGGTAAAATCCTAACACCATAATAATAATTACAATTAAATACATACTCAATTGTTCATTCCAAACTAAATCGCTAATTTTTTTGTCGTTCTTTTGACCGTAAGCAACTTTTTGAACCATGTTCAACATATATATTGCTCCAAGAATGATCCCCAAACCGGCAATAATCATATAAACTACTTTATATTCAAATTGACTATGGAAAATCCCTAAGAATAATAGAAACTCTCCGACAAAACCATTAGTCATAGGCAGGGCTATAGTAGCAAATGCTAATACCACCATGGTAATAGCAGCTTTAGGGGCAATATTGGCCATGCCACCTAACTCTTTCATATCTTGGGTATGATACCTGTTTTCGATAAAATCAACCAACAACCAAAGCCCTGTTACAATGATACCATGATTAAACATTTGAAGATATAGCCCTTCTGTCGCATAATCATTTTGAGCAAAAGCACCCATAATCATCAAACCTACGTGTGCTAAAGATGAATAAGCTACTAATCTTTTCAAATTACTTTGAGTCATTGCCAACAGGGAACCATAAATGATATTAAACAAAGCCAAAATCATTATTACATTAAAAAACACAGGATTCACTCCCGGAAATAATGGAATTAACCATTTCAATACTGCAAAAAGACCCATTTTCACCATCAAGGCACTCATCACAATTGTAACAGGAGTAGCACTTTGCTCATAAGCTAAAGGCTGCCAAGAGTGCAAAGGAAAAATAGGCATCTTGATGCCGAAAGCCAAAAAGAATAAGACAAACAAAGTACTCTGTATTTCAGGAGCTAATAGGGAGCCCGTTTGCATAATACTTGCATAATCGAAAGCACTATTAGCATTATTGACGAATAAAAAAATCAATCCTCCCAACATCAATAAACTTCCAAAGAACGTAAATACAAAAAACTTAAAAGAAGCTTTCACTTTGTCTTTTCCACCCCATTGTCCGGCAAGGAAATACACAGGAATTAAGGCCAGCTCCCAAAAGAAATAGAACAATAACAAATCATTAGCCAAGAAAACCCCCATTAATCCTGCCAAAGACAAATTCAATAATCCAAAAAAGCGGTTAGCATTATTAATATTTTTATTCCATTGAGCAAAAAATATCAAGACAAATGTAATTGCCATTAGTAGGGTCATCAATAAGGCGCCACCATTAGCCTCTAAGTTAAAGCTCGCACCTATAGAAGGTAACCAAGGATAGTCCACCTTTAGGACTCCTCCTTCTTCTAATCCACTAAATGCCATAACGGCAATAATCAAAGTAGTAATAGCCCCTATAAGTGCAATTACTTTAGTGTTTTTTTCGTTTTTGACTCCAAAATTGACAATTCCGAAAATTACGGGTATCAACAAAAGTAAAATTAAAGACATCGTTTCTTTTAAATTTCTTATTCTAATTATTAAATATTAATTAAGCCCAAATCACCAAAGCCATACCAGCAGCAAGTATTAGGATAATCCCAATAACCATCGAAAACAAATAAACTCCTACTTGTCCATTTTGCAAATTTCTAACTCTACCGGCAGTCCAAACTACAAAATTCCCTATTCCATTGGATCCTCCATCAACAACTGTATTTTCAATGTAATGATTGATACTTTTTGACAATTTATATAATGGTTTCACAATGATTTTATTGTAAAGTTCATCCATATACCATTTATTAGCAAAGAAAGCTGCAATTCCTTTGGGTGCAGCATAAGCATTTTTTATGGTAGTTGCTCTGGCAACAAAAATCATAAGGATGGCGACCGCAGAAGCTACACCCATTAAAATCCATTCCACGGAATTGTCCAAATGCAAACCTGAAAGATTTTTTACCACTGGAGCTAAATATTCTGACAATAAATGATGCTCAGACATCACATGAGGTAAGCCTATTAAACCTCCTATAACTGACAAAACAGCCAATAATACCAAAGGAATAGTCATTACCGAGGGGTTTTCATGCAAATGTTTATTTTGTGCTTCTGTTCCTCTAAAACTTCCGGAAAAGGTCATAAAATAGGCTCTAAACATATAAAAAGCTGTCATAGCGGCACCAACTAATGCCAACACATACATAGTTTTGTTTTTTGCATAAACAGCCGCCATTATTTCATCTTTGGAAAAGAATCCGGAAAAGCCAGGAAAACCTGCTATGGCTAAACATCCTATTAAGAATGTAATTTTAGTAATCGGCATCTTCTTGCCCAAGCCCCCCATTTTAGTCATATCCTGCTCTCCACTCATAGCATGAATTACAGAGCCAGAACCTAAGAACAATAAGGCTTTAAAGAAGGCGTGGGTCATTACATGAAACAAACCGCCTACATAAGCACCGACTCCTAATGCCAAAAACATATAACCCAATTGGCTTACCGTAGAATAGGCTAAAACTTTTTTAATATCATTTTGTTTTAAAGCAATAGTAGCAGACACCAATAAAGTTGCTAAGCCTATTACGGCAACAACAGATTGAGCAGATGGTGCTAAATTATATATAGGATTGGTTCTTGCCACCAAATAAATACCTGCTGTTACCATGGTTGCGGCATGTATTAAAGCGGATACAGGTGTCGGTCCTGCCATGGCATCAGGCAACCAGGTGTATAAAGGAATTTGAGCACTCTTAGCAGTAGCACCGATAAATAAACACATTGCTATTGCATTGGTTAAATATGGGCTGATAGTAGCTCCTAAACTTGTAGTGCTGCCTAATCCTCCGGTCAATTGCGGAAATAAATCGCCATAGGTCAAAGTGCCAAAATTTAATGTCATCAACAACATAGCTATTAAAAATCCTAAATCACCAATACGGTTCATTATAAATGATTTTTTTGAAGCATTGGAGTAGTCATTATTCTTAAACCAAAAACCTATCAATAAATAAGATGCTAAACCTACACCTTCCCAACCTAAGTACATAATAAGATAGTTGGCTCCTAAAACAAGAAGCAACATACTAAAAACGAATAGGTTTAAAAAAGAAAAATATCGGTTATAACCATCATCATCGTGCATGTAACCAATAGAATAAACATGAATTAAAAAGCCAACACCTGTAATGATTAACATAAACATGGAAGAAAGCTCATCCACTTGGAATGCAAAAGGCAATTGGAATTTACCAACAGTAATAAATTCAAACAATAATACAGTAGTAGGTTGATGGTCTCCTGATTTCACTTCAAAGAAAATCATCAAAGCCATTACAAAAGATGCCAAAACCATTAAGCTAGCCAAAAGTCCACTTAGTTTTTTAGGCATTGATTTATAAAATAAGCCATTTAACAAAAAGCCTATTAAAGGGAAAAGGGGTACTAGATATACCAATTGTGTCATAAATAATATTTTACGCTATGAGCCAAAAACAATTTTTAATTTTTCAATCTATTCAAAATATTAATATCAACAGAGCTTACTTTTCTAAACATCATAATGATAATTGCCAGCCCTACCGCAACTTCTGCGGCAGCCACCACCATAATAAAGAATACAAAAACTTGAGCTCCTGCATCTCCATAAACTTTGGAGAAAGCTACTAATAATAAATTAACAGCATTGAGCATTAATTCTATACACATAAAAATGACTATTGCATTTCTACGCATCAATACTCCCATGATGCCTATGGCAAAAAGAGTAAAGCTTAAAAACAAATAATATTCTATCGGCACTTTTTATTTCTTTTATTTTTTTACAATATTTTTTTCTTCTGTTGTTGCTGGATCTTTCCGTCCTAAAACCATTGCACCCACCATGGCAGAAAGAAAAAGTACAGAACTTAGTTCAAATGGCAAAACATATTTTTCATTAAATAAAGTCTTACCCAATACTTCTATCAAACCAATATCTCCTGCACCAGTCACCGGGATATCGGTCAATTCTGCTGAACGTAAAGATGCTAAAACAATTAATAGCAAGGAGCCGGCACTTATTAATGCAGTAAAATGAATTAATCTGCTTTTTTGTGGCTCTGTATCTGTATTCAAATTAAGCAACATTAATACAAACAAAAATAATACCATGATAGCTCCGGCATATACAATGATATTAACGATGGCAATAAATTGGGCATTCATCAAAATATAATGACCACTTAATGCAAAAAAGGTAGAAATTAACCATAATACACTATTAATAGGATTGCGGCTCAATACCACAAAACTTGCAGAAACTATTGCCCAAAGACTTAACAACCAAAATAGTAATTCGTGTACACTCATATTTTCTTTTATTAGCTTTATTTATTTTTCTCTCTTCTTTCTTTTATTTGTTCATCGGTGATCAATAAATCATCCTTTTTAAATACAAAATAATCTCTTGTATAATTGGTTGGCATCACTGTTTCTGAAAGATAAATAGCATCCTTAGGGCAGGCTTCCTCACAAAATCCACAGAAAATGCAACGAAGCATATTGATTTCATAACGGGCAGCATATTTTTCTTCTCTATACAAATGTTCCTCTCCGGGTTTACGTTCTGCCGCTTCCATAGTAATGGCCTCTGCCGGACAAGCTACGGCACAAAGACCGCAAGCGGTACACTTCTCTTTACCTTCATCATCCCTATTCAACACATGCAATCCTCTAAAAACCGGACTAAATGGTTTTTGTTGTTCAGGATACTGAACAGTAGGAGCTTTCCTGAAAACATGACTTAATGTAACCTTTAACCCCTTCATTATTTCAGGAATATAAATCCTTTCAGAAAAGGTCATCGGACTTCTGTCAACTGCTACCGAACGATTAGTTAAATTCATAATTACAATATTTTAAACAGCCTTATTTATTAAAAAAGAATAAAATAACGGCTCCTGTTATCAACATATTTACTAATGCCAAAGGAATCAATCCTGTCCATCCTAACTTCAATAATTGATCAAATCTAAATCTAGGCAATGTCCACCTGATAGCCATAAAGAACAAAATAAATCCTACTATCTTTGCAAAGAAAACTGCAACGGTAATTAAAGTGAATATTCCTGAAGGTACCATTTGTGATACTTCATCCATGAAAGGGAAATTATAACCTCCAAAATACAAAGTTGTCAATACCGCTGAGGAAATAAACATATTGATATACTCTGCAAATAAAAACATCCCCATTTTCATCGAAGAAAATTCTAATAAATATCCCGTATTCAATTCGCTCTCACATTCTGCCATATCAAAAGGTGCACGATTCAACTCTGCAAAGGTGCACACTAAGAATATGATAAAACCTAATGGTTGCTTGAAAACATACCAAGAAAAATAACCATCCTGCCAAAAGCCATGCTGCTGCGCCACAATTTCTCTTAAACTCATAGTACCGGAAAGCATAACCAAGGCAATCAAACTGATACCCAATGCCAATTCATAAGAAATAGCCTGTGAAGCTGCACGAATAGAACTCAGTAAAGAGAACTTATTATTTGAAGCCCATCCTCCTAACATCATACCATAAAGTCCGATACTTACTACACCAAAAATGTAAAGAATTCCGATATTAATATCAGCTACTTGAAGGCTAACCGTCCTTACTCCATCTGCAGCGTTAATGGTAAAATCGGCTCCCCAAGGAATAATGGCACTGGTCAATAAAGAAGTAAAAATAAAAAGTCCGGGTGCGAGGATAAATAACCATTTGGTGGCATCTGCAGGAACTATTTCTTCTTTAAAGAATAACTTTCCACCGTCTGCCAATGGTTGTAACAATCCAAAAGGACCCGCTCTATTAGGACCAATACGGTCTTGCATTACAGCCGCCACCTTCCTTTCTGCCCAAGTAGAATAAGCAGCTATTCCCATTGAGGCCAATATCAGGATTAGGATTAATGCAGTTTTTTCAAATAATAAAAATAAATCGATACTCATATTTTTTATTCTATCTTATTTATCAATTTTTTTAATGTCAATATCAAAATCTTCAGAATGAGCAGGACCGTCAATTTTACTTAATTTAATTTCAGGTCTGTTCACTTCACTGATATCATGAATATCCAATTTATAAATAGGCTCCATGCCCAAAACTTTGTCTATTAGTTTTTCTGCCTTTCCGGCGGTGCCCACATCATTAACTCCATAATGCCCTTGAGAAATAACCGAATGACGATTAATATCACTTGGTCCATCAATTATCCAATCACTAGCATTCTTTTTATGAAAGCGGCATTCGTTACAAATCCATGCAGTATTGCCATCTTTGTCTTTCTTCACCTCACCCCAATAATCGCGGCGTGTCGTAATTCTAAACACCTCTTCTCCTCTCATCCACAAACGTACTTCTCCACAACACTTATCACAGTCCCTATGTGCATCCAAAGGCTTGGTAAACCACACTCTTTGTTTAAATCTAAAAGTCTTATCGGTTAAGGCTCCCACAGGGCAAACATCTATTACATTACCAATAAAATCATTGGTCAATGCTTTATTGATAGAGGTTGAAATACGGGCATGGTCTCCACGGTCTAAAACGCCATGCTCTCTTTCTTCTGTTAATTGGTCGGCCACTAAAACACAACGATAGCAAAGGATACAGCGGTTCATGTTCAATTGAATATAAGGTCCTAAATCCTCAGGTTCGAAGGTACGTCTTACAAAGGTTGTTCTAGTACCGGCATTGCCTTGTGCATAGTTCATATCTTGTAGATGACATTCACCTGCTTGGTCACAAACCGGACAATCCAAAGGATGGTTCACCAATAAAAATTCACTCACTCCGTCTCTGGCATCAACTGCTTTTTCAGAAGTCATAGATTTCACCTCCATTCCATCTTGAACGGCAGTTCTACAGCTAGCCACTAATTTTGGCATCGGTCTGGGGTCTTTTTCAGAACCTTTGGTGACCTCCATAAGGCAGGTGCGACATCGTCCACCGCTACCTTCAAGAGAGCTATAATAACATAATGCAACCGGAGTAACATCACCGCCTATTTTACGGGCAGCTTCTAATATATTTGTTCCTTCCGGCACCTCTATGGTTTTACCGTCTATCGTTATTTTTACTTGCTTTACTTCTGACATAATTCTTTCATTTTAAAAAATACACTTATTTAAAAGTATTATTTTTAAATTGTTACAGGATCAGCATAATGAGCTAATCCAAAATTTCTTATCTGTGCCTCTTCGGCATGGGTAATATGCCATTCAAATTCATCTCTAAAATGTCTGATGGCAGCAGCCACCGGCCAAGCAGCAGCATCACCCAAAGGGCAAATGGTATTTCCTTCAATTCTCCTTTGAACATCCCAAAGTAAATCAATATCTTCCATTCTTCCTTTACCAAACTCAATATTGTTCAATATTTTAAACATCCAAGCCGTACCTTCTCTACAAGGAGTGCACTGCCCACAGCTTTCATGACGATAAAAATGAGACAAGCTCCAAGTATGCCTTACCACACATTGATCTTCATCTAAAACAATAAACCCACCTGAACCTAACATAGTACCCGTAGCAAATCCACCTTCGGAAAGGCTTTCATAATTCATCAAACGGGTTTCTCCTTTTGCTGTTTTTAATAAAAGATTTGCAGGAAGTATGGGTACAGAAGAGCCACCCGGAATGCAGGCTTTTAATCTTTTGCCATTTTTTATACCTCCACAATACTCCTCACTAAATATAAACTCTTCAACACTTAAATCAAAACCAATTTCATACACCCCAGGTTTGGCTACATTACCACAAGCAGAAATCAACTTTGTGCCTGTACTTCTTCCTACCCCGATTTTACCATATTCCTCTCCACCCATATTAATTATTGGACTGACAGTAGCAATAGATTCAACATTGTTCACCACCGTTGGTCTTCTCCAAAGTCCTTCTACAGCAGGAAATGGTGGTTTAATCCTAGGATTACCCCGCTTACCTTCCAAGCTCTCTATTAAAGCCGTTTCTTCTCCACAAATATAAGCACCTGCACCTCTATGCACATAAATTTCAAGATCAAAACCGGAGCCTTTAATGTTTTTCCCTAACCATCCGTTGTTTTTAGCTTCGGCTATGGCTTCTTCTAAAATATCGGTTACCCAGTCAAACTCTCCCCGGATATAGATATAAGACACATGAGAGCCTATGGCAAAGCTTGAAATTATCATTCCTTCAATCAATAAATGTGGAATATATTCCATCAAATAGCGGTCTTTAAAAGTGCCGGGCTCTGACTCATCTGCATTCACAATTAGGTGCCGAGGCACACCTTCAGGCTTGGCAACAAAACTCCATTTTAAACCTGTTGGAAATCCTGCTCCACCACGACCTCTCAATCCACTCTTCTTCACCTCTTCCACGATATCATCAGGGGTCATTTTAAGTGCTTTGGTCACACTTTCATAACCTCCATGCTTTATCCATGTATCATAATACCTGATATTCTCAATATGAACTTTATCTAATAACAGCTTCATTATATATCTTTATACTTTGGAAATTTAATTCCATTATTGTCAATTTTATTCAAAATTAAGGGTTTAAACCCGTTTCTTTCTCCAATTCATATTTCAGTTTTCCTTTACCATCTAGTGGCTTCCCATCATCATCCAATTGTATCAATTTATTGGTAGTGATTTTATAATTTCTCACTATACCACCCATATCAGTCAATTCTAAAACAGAATCTCTAATAATAAATTTTCCACTATCCACCACCGGCATAGAGAAAACCGTGTCATTTATTGGTTCTGCCACCGTAGAAAAAGAATTATTATCATTTAAAATAATACTCGTTTTGATACCATCACAAGATTCGCAAGGTAACAACCCCACATAAGTTCCTACAAGAGCAGCTTGATTTATAGCTGTTTTGGTAGTAACCACCGGCATTTCCTTTCCTGTTCTATTTGTTTTTCCTACTTCTTCTTCATTGTTTTTACAAGCAGAAAAAGTAAGAAGAAAAGATGCAAACAAGATAATATTTTTAAACGAAATTTTCATCTTTTGAAACTTTATTTTTGTTTTGCCAAGGTTCTTAATTCGTCAATAATCTGATCTACTTTTTCAATGGTTAAAAACTCTCTATAAGTTTTTCCCAATTGCATCATTGGAGCATACCCACAAGCTCCTAAACACTGTGCCGGCTTTAGGGTAAACAGGCCGTCAGCCGTGGTCTCCCCTGCTTTGATGCCTAATTTATTTTTAATATGCTCAATAATTTGATCACTACCACAAAGCATACAGGGTCCGGTTTCACATACTTCTAAAACATATTTACCTACAGGTTTTAGATTGAACATGGTGTAAAAAGTAGCCACTTCATAAACCTCAATAGGTTTAATTGATAAAAGTGAAGCCACATAATCCATTACCGGCACATCTAACCAGCCGTCAAACTCTTGCTGTGCGATATGCAACACGGGAATTAAAGCACTCTTCTGCTTCCCTTCCGGATAACGTGTAATAATCTTTTGTACTTCCTTTATCTTTTCTTCTGAAAACGCTATTGCCATTTTCTTTTCCTTTTTTTTATATTTTTTAATATTTCCTAAAACCTATTCTAAGCATCCAATTCGCCGGCTATCACATTTAAAGAGCTAAGGGTAACAATGGCATCACTAAACAATCCACCAGAAACCAACTCGTTAAAGGCTTGATAATAAATAAAGCATGGTCTTCTAAAATGCAAGCGGTACGGTGTACGCCCTCCATCACTTTCAAGGTAGAACCCTAACTCGCCATTCCCCCCTTCAACTGCATGGTAAACTTCACCTATCGGTAAATTTACTTCGCCCATCACTATTTTGAAATGGTAAATCAAAGCTTCCATTTTAGTATAGACATCAGCTTTTTCAGGCAAATAAAATTGTGGGGCATCTGCATGATAAACACTATCATCCAAACCTTTCAACTTTTCTAATGCCTGTTGGATGATGGAATAGCTCTCCATCATTTCAATATTTCTAACTAAATATCTGTCATAAGTATCGCCTGTAGTTCCTACAGGTATCTTAAAATCAAATTCGTTGTAACGGCAATATGGGTCGGCTACTCTCACATCATAATCTACTCCTGCGGCTCGAAGATTAGGACCTGTAAAACTCCAATTTAAAGCTCTTTCGGCACTAATGGCTCCTGCTCCAATACAACGATCCATAAAGATGCGGTTTCTGGTCAATAAGGTTTCAAACTCCTTCATCATATTAGGGAAGGTCTTCATGAAATCATCCAAAAACTTCCAAGTGGCATCAGTAAAATTACGCTCAAAACCACCTATCCGACCGATATTTGTAGTTAATCTGGCACCACAAATACTCTCATAAATATCATAAATTTTTTCTCTCCATTGGAAGACATAAGTAAATGGTGTTAAGGCACCGGTATCAACTCCTATTACAGAGTTACACACCAAATGGTCACTTATACGTGCCAACTCCATGATAATCACCCTCAAATAGGCAACTCTTGCCGGAATTTCCATGCCTACCAATTTCTCTACGGTCATCTGCCAACCAATATTGTTGATAGGAGCAGAACAATAGTTCAAGCGGTCTGTTAAGGTTGTAATTTGATAATATGGTCTTCTTTCTGCTATCTTTTCAAATGCTCTATGAATATAACCAACTGTCATTTCGGTTTTCATCACTTTTTCACCGTCTATCTCCATAATATTTTGGAAAATCCCGTGAGTAGCAGGGTGAGTAGGGCCAAGATTTATGGTCGTGGTCTCCTTCTCTATCGAATCTTCAGCAAGTTTTATATGTCTATTTTCATTTTCAACCATGATGTTGAATTTATTTTTTATTCAAAAAAATTATTCCCTACCAAACATTATATCATCCTTATCCAAACGGGTAGGATCTTCCATTTGGTATTCTTTTCTCATAGGGAAGTAATCCATATCGTCCACATTTAAAATACGCACCAAATTGGGATGACCTTTAAAATTAACACCGAAAAAATCATAAGTTTCTCTTTCCATCCAATCGGCACCGGAAAAAATCGGGGTTAAAGAATAAGTATCCGGCTGTTCTATGGGCATATAAGCTCTTAATCTTAGCCTGACATTATCGACTAAATTATGTAAATGCGTTATCACACAAAGCTCTCTACCCTTTTGGTCGGGATAATGAGCAGCTGTAATATCCGTCAAAAAGATAAAATCCAATTCCTTATTCAGATAACTAACAATCTCCAAATTATTATCTGCCGGAATTTCACATTGCAACATTCCTTTATTTTCAATAACATCTATACCTGCATTTGGAAACACCTTGGATAAACTATCTTTTATGTTTTCTAAAGTCATCATAATTATTTTAAGGAATAATATTATTGGATACCATATTCATTCAATAATGCTATATATTTGGGAGAATGTCTTCTTCTTAAGCTTTCATTCTTCACCAAATCTTGCAATTTCATCACACCATCAAGAATAGCCTCTGGTCTTGGGGCACATCCGGAGACATACACATCCACCGGGATAATTTGATCTATGCCTTGCAATACGGAATAAGAATCAAAAATTCCACCACTACTGGCACAGGCTCCAATGGCTATCACCCAACGTGGCTCAGCCATTTGAAGATACACTTTCTTTAAAATAGGTGCTAATTTTTTTGAAATTGTACCCGCTACCAATAACATATCACATTGACGTGGCGTAAAGGCCATTCTTTCAGAGCCATAACGCGCCAAGTCATAATTGGGGCCCATGGTAGCCATAAATTCAATTCCACAACAAGAAGTGGCAAAAGGTAAAGGCCAAAGAGAATTTGCTCTTGCCAAACCTATCACTTTGTCAAATTTTGTAGCCATAAATCCCTCTCCCCAATAGCCTTCCGGCATTTCGGCTAGTTTGATTTTGGCATTTTCATTATTTTTAACTGGTCTCACCTTTCAATAATTTTTTTCTAATAAATTAATCTTCCCACTTTAATGCACCCTTTTTCAGTACATAAACAAAACCACAGATAAACATGGCAACAAACATCACCACTGCAAAGAACCCTTCTGTACCTAAAGCTCTAAAATTAACGGCATAAGGATAAAAGAATATCACCTCTACATCAAAAAGCACAAATAAAATGGCAACGATAAAATATTTAACACCAATCGGTTTTCGGGCATTACCTACTTGCTCAATTCCGGACTCAAAAGTTACTAATTTATCTTTAGTTTTCCGATTGGGGCCTAAAACATGGGTTAAAAACATCAATAATAACACTACAATTCCCACTAAAGCAAATTGGAGCATTAGAGGCAAATAAGAACTAACAGACTGACTTTCAGATATTAATAAAATTGAAGACATATTTATTTATGATTCTATTTTTTTACAATTCTACAACAATATGTTGAAATCGAACGAACAAAATTAAACTATAAAGAGGGTTTAAACAAGTTTTAATCAGGTATTTTTATTTTTTTAAATTTCCAGAACTCTATTTCGGATAAAATTACCCTAAATTTTTCTAATAATTTAAATAATTTAATTGAAAATCAAAGACAAATACTATTTTCCTTCCATATAAAAGAATCTCAAGATTCCAATTTTTAACTTTGATAATTTCAATTATTTAAGCATCTTTGCATGAATTAAAATCGAAAAAAAGATGACAAATACTGTAAAAAAGAATTCGGGTTATTATATATTAAACACTATTAGAATTCTTGTAGGTATCCTTTTTATTTTCTCTGGTCTTATTAAGGCCAACGACCCTTTAGGACTTTCGTATAAAATGGATGAGTTTTTTGAAATTTGGAACATGGATATCCTTTCCAAATGGAGCTTGTACATTTCTATAGCTATGATAGTCTTTGAAATTTTGGCAGGAGTTGCCCTAATTATTGGCTATTCTTATAAATCATTTTCTTTTTTGATTTTATTACTGACTATATTCTTTACCTTTCTCACTGGTTATTCTGTTTTCTCAGGGAAAATAAAAGAATGTGGTTGCTTTGGTGATTGTATCCCGCTACAAGCTCATCAGTCTTTCATTAAAGACATAATTTTATTAATCTTGGTAAGTATTTTGTTTATTGCCAGAAATAAGATTCCTGCTTTATTCAAAAGGTCTATAGGAACTATAGTCATGTTTGTAGCCCTAATATTATCAATTGGCGTTCAAATTTTTGTTTTACGTAATTTACCCTTTGTAGATTGTTTAAATTATAAGGTAGGTACCGATATTTGGAAAGATATGCAGTTACCACCGGATGCCAAACCTGATGTTTACAGCACGGTTTTAGTATATGAAAAGGATGGAAAAAGAATTGAATTTACCGAAGAACAATTTTTAGCAGATTCTACTTTATGGGACAATCCTGCTTATCATTATATTGAGAGTAAAACCCAATTAGTGGAAAAAGGGACCGGACTACCCAAAATACAGGACTTTGGGCTCAGAGACTTTGCGGGTCAGGATTATACAGAGGCCTTGTTAAAAGATGAAGGCTATAGCTATTTACTTTTTGTAAAAGATGCTGAAAAAATGAGTGGTAATTTTTCCAATTTGAAAAATCTCATCAAAGAATGTTATAAAAAAGGAATTGGTTTTTACATCCTTTCTGCCAATGACGAGGCTTCAACCAATAAATTCAAAACCAATTTTGGCATTGATGCCGATGCTTATGCAGTAGATGGGGTGATGTGTAAAACAGCAATGAGAAGCAATGGTGGCTTAATGTTAATTAAGAAAGGTGTTATCTTGAACAAATGGAGTAGATATAATTATCCCAAAGAAACGGTGAATCCTTAATGTTGAGGATTGAGGATTGAGGATTGAGGATTGAGGGTTTAGGGTTGAGGGTTGAGGGTTGAGGGTTGAGGATTGATTAGATTTTCAAATCACTCAAGATACTAAAAGGATAAAAGGCTAACCTACGGTTAGCCTTTTATCAATTAAATATCAGAATTAAGCGTTTACTTTATACAATTCTTCTTTTTGGCTTTGAACCCTTTCATCCGAAATATAATCATCAAATGTCAGTGTTGAACAAGTTCAGTGATTTGATGGTTTTTGATAGGTTTAGGAATTGGTAAATGTACTAATACCGATTGGGTAGGAATTCGGAAAACAGTCATATTAAAACATAACTTCGAATAATAGAAATATTTTGCAGAAATCATTCCTCTCCTCTATCAAAATTGTTCTATTGTATCATTAAAATCATAATTATTTTACCTTAAACCCAGACGTAAAATAATCTTGCAAAGCATCATAAGGTATTTCAAACGGAACACGACATATAGCAACAACATGAGGAAGGCTTGGAATAAAAACTACTCCATTTTCGGTAAAATACCAATCTGCAAATGCCCATTCCATATTATAATCATAAACATCAACACATTGCTCATCTTCTTCAATCTCTTTATCGTGATAATATTGTACTAATCCATAAACAATGGGTGCCATTTGTTGTATTCTATAATCAGACCATTCATCAAATTTTTTTTCATTTTCCTTAGTGTGCCTATCTCCAAAATTAAAGACATCGTCTAAATCATAAGCATATCCACTTTCAAGTTGATATAGATAGCCAATAGTAGAAAAATCGGGATATGCTCCTCCATCCCAAGCTCTATTTATTTTAAAACCCAAAAGTTTTTCAGATAAAAACGTAATTTGAACATCTTCCACATTGTAATAAGAATTGGAAGTATAAATATCGGCACTTAAAATCGCCATCGCCTCATCCAAGTGTATTTGCTCTAATACTGGATTCATTGCAGCCTTCTCTTTGTCAGAAAACCCTTGCCCTAATCGAAAAAACCTCAATTCCGACTTTGGGTCAAACAGCCAGATAATTTCTTTGCCCTTGTATTTTTTAGTGTATTCTTTTTTAAAATGAATACTATTTAATTTCTCCAATTCATAGGCAGAAAGACTATGTTCTGTTTTTTGAAGATAAGTTTGTAAATTTTGATTTTGCATTATAGAGGCAATATCTTTTTCTGAAATTTCAACCAATTTTACGGGTAAAGTTTTTTTAGGTGTTTTCCAAATACCCTCTAACGTGTTTTTATCTTTAAAAGTGAGTTCAAAAGTTTCATAATTGTGCAAACTTTCTTCATTTACTTTCAATATAATTTTGTTTTTAGAGAAGTAATGTGTTATTTTAATATCCTTAGCATATTTAGTGTAGCAATAATTAGAATTCACTGGCTGGTCATCAGAAAAACCTATGGTCATAAGTATTGGATATACACCGATTGTACCTTTAAAGCCTCTCATTAAAGCGGTATCTTGAGCATTTGAATTTCCTATTTGTAAAAAATGAAGACACCAAAAGAGCATCACAAAAATAACATATCTAACCATAATTGAAAAATAACTTTTTTTTATTCAACCAACAAAAAAAACGGTCAGATTATTTTCAATCCCACCGTTTTGATACATTTTTATGAGTTTAAGCATTCTCCTTTTGCAGTTCTTCTCTTAATGTTTTCACCCTATCATCATTAATATATTCATCAAAAGTCATTTCTTTATCTAACATACCATTAGGTGTAATTTCAATAATTCTATCGGCAACGGTACCGGTCAATTCATGGTCACGGGAAGTAAAGATAATGGTACCTCTAAAGTCTTTCATACCATTGTTCAAAGCAGTAATAGACTCCAAATCCAAGTGGTTGGTAGGCTCGTCAAACATCAACAAATTACCTTTCTGCATCATCATGCGGCTCAACATACAACGCACTTTTTCTCCTCCTGAAAGCACATTACATTTTTTCAATGTTTCTTCTCCTGAAAACAACATTCTACCCAAAAATCCACGGATAAAAGTTTCATCTTTCTCTTCTGAATATTGTCTCAACCAATCAATCAAATTCAAATCTACCTTTTCAAAATATTCGGTATTATCAGCAGGTAGATATGCCGGTGTGATGGTTACTCCCCATTTAAATTCTCCTTCAAAATCAGTATCTTCCCCGGAAAGAATTTTATAAAATGCATTAATTGCCAAAGAGTTATCCGATAATATTGAAACTTTTTGTCCTCTCTTCAAATAAAATTCTAAATCTTTAAATAAATACTCTCCATTTACTTTTTTACCTAAACCTTTCACCTCCAATATTTGATCTCCGGCCTCTCTCACTTGGTTATTAAAAAGAATTGCAGGATATTTACGGGTAGAAGCAGTCATATCTTCCAATTTAATTTTATCTAAAGCTTTCTTACGGGAAGTAGCTTGCTTAGATTTAGAAGCATTGGCAGAGAAACGAGCGATAAACTCTTTTAATTCGGCAATTTTATCTTCAGCTTTTTTATTGGCATCTGTTCTTTGTCTTAACAATAACTGACTGGATTCATACCAAAAAGAATAGTTTCCGGCAAAAATAGTAATTTTACCAAAGTCGATATCGGCAACATGGGTACAAACACTATCCAAAAAGTGACGGTCGTGAGATACCACTAAGACTATTTTATCATAATCTGCCAAAAAGTTTTCTAACCATGAAATCGTCTGCAAGTCCAAATCGTTGGTAGGTTCATCCAACAACAAGATATCGGGATTACCAAATAATGCTTGAGCTAATAACACTCTTACCTTTTCGTTACCATCCAATTCTTCAACATTTCTATAATGTTTATCTTCGGTTACGCCTAAGCTACTCAATAAAGTTGCGGCATCACTTTCGGCATTCCAGCCATCCATCTCTGCAAAAATCCCTTCCAACTCACCGGCACGAATACCATCTTCTTCAGAAAAATCTTCTTTGGCATAGATGGCATCTTTTTCTGCCATTACTTTAAACAATTCCTGATTACCCATCATTACGGTCTGCAATACCGGCACTTCGTTATATTTATGGTGATCTTGTTTTAAGACACTCATACGCATTCCTTTGGATATATCTACTCTCCCTGAAGTAGGGTCAATTTCACCAGAAAGAATTTTTAAAAATGTAGATTTTCCGGCACCGTTAGCTCCGATGATTCCATAACAATTACCCTCTGTAAATTTAATATTTACATCTTCAAACAAAACACGCTTACCATATCTGAGGGATATATTATTTACACTTATCATATCAAAAATTTAAGTGTGCAAAGGTACGAATTTAATCGGTAAAAAAATGAAAACTTTTAAATTGGAGAGGAGTTGCCATCTAAGCGACTCGAAATTAGAAATGAAAAATTTGTTTTTTTAAAATATTTCTTGCTTTTTACATTTACTAATTGTAAATTCGTACTGTAGTAATTTTTTTTAAAAAAATTAAATTGATTTTTATGAGAAGAATTTCTCTAAATAATATTGTAGGAAATAAAAATTTATTTCTCAAGGTAAATAATATCTTTTGAAAACAGATAATGAGATATGAAGGGAAAAGCAAGGATGTAAACCAACAATTACAAAAAGAAAGTTTAACTTGGGATAAAGGTGTTTATTTTATCCAAATTCAACCACAAAAAGGGGAAAAATCCATTACAAAAAAAGTTGTTAAATTTTAAGGTTTTGCTATGAAAAGATATTTTTCAATTTTGCTGTATGTTTTGGTAATTAATCAAGTTATGGGTCAAGTGCCAAGTGCTCCTCCTTTTGGATTTCAAAGCAATTCTAATTTAAAGGTAAGAATAAGCCCTAACATTATTTCTCCAGAAACCTGGATTAACTTTCCCAATTATCTAAGTAATCTCCCATGGGATTCATATAGAATCACAGATTATTATGAAGAATTAAAACATCAAAACGGTTTGCAAATTAACAACCCTGTAGGAAATGAATTTTTTAATACTGCCAATTGGGCTGTTTATACTCCTGGCGTTATCACAAATCCTTTTATTAATTATTACCGCGATAGTTCCCTTATTTGGCATTATGGCAAATTTTTTTTTGAAGGGCAAAGTGATATTGGTATAGATAGTGGAATAGTGCTCAATACCGGCAGGGTATTTTATTTTGGAGCTATAAATACCCAGCCTCCTTATGATTGGGCAGGTCCCAGCATGATACCCGGTATTTCTCATAAAGCACAATATACAAGTACCGGGCCTAATTTAGGGTCAACCTCTTTTATTGGAGACCCGAATAATATTCTTATACCAAGAACAGTGCAATATCCTGAATAAGTAGCACTAAACAACGGACTACCCATTGCAGATGCCAATATTTTTGAATTTGATGTGGTGCCTTATGGCAATTTTATTAGTCTCGACTATGTATTTGCTTCCGAAGAATGGCCACAAAACACCTGCGACAGCGGTGCTGATGTGATGGCAATTATGATTTCAGGTCCGGGTATCTCGGGTCAGAAAAATATAGCACTATTGCCCAATTCTAATACGCCCGTTACCACCCACACCGTTTATCCTCCCAACACCGGATGTTTTGAGCAAGGTGGGTCTCCTTATTATATAGATAACACAAATTGTGAAAATGTGATTTACAATGGATTTACCAAAGTGCTGCGGGCAGCATCTATTGTGCAACCCTGCCAAACTTACCATATAAAAGTTATGGTAGCCGAAGGTGCAAGGCATCCATACGAACCTTACGGGTATATATTAAAGACAGGGAATCCTAATGAGATTGACACAGCAAAAAGTGACACCTTTTTAAGTTGGGTCAGCGGTTTGGAGTTTTACGATTCTGGAGTTTTCTTAAAAATGGGAAGCCTAAAAAGCATGGATACCGTTACCATCCAAGCACTGGGAGGTTTGAGCCAAAGTGCAGCCTATCCTTATGCCATGAAGGGATGTTTCAATGCAAAATTCCGCCTAACCACAACTGATAGCCTGCCTATTCCCAGAACATACACCCTTCAATATGGAGGAACAGCCATTTCCGGAGTAGATTACCAGGCATTGCCTTTAACCGTTACGGTTCCTGCATTTGAAAAATCTGTGGAAATACCGGTTAATATTCTTCCGCAAAGTCAGGGAGATAAACTTTTAGTGGTCAAAGTGAAAAGTCCGTATGGAACTTGTGGTCCTGCTTATAATGAGTTTTTAAGTTCGGCTACCTTGCAAATCGTAACCCAATATCCTGTTGGTGCAAGTCCGCAGGATACTACAATTTGCAGTGGGTGCAGCGTACAGCTTTTGGCACAAACAGAGCCTGGGGTTAATTATTCTTATTCTTGGAGTCCCAACCAAACCTTGAGTAATGCCACCATCGCCAATCCTATCGCCAGTCCTCAAACAGAAACTACTTATACGCTTACTGCCACTGCCTATACCAGTTGGCAAAACTGTGCCACAGGCACAGCAGTAGCCAAAGTTAAAATAGGCGGTGTTTCGGTGAAAGAGGCAGAAGAAAATTCATTAAATTTAAAAATATTCCCGAATCCTGCAAAAGAAAATCTTTTTGTAACAGCGGAACCAGGTATAATCCTCAAAAGTTACGAAGTGATTGACCTCAACGGCAGAAAAATAAGCAGTGGCACATTTAGCCTAAACCATGAGGCTAGCATAAACACATCGGCTTTATCGGCAGGTGTTTACACGCTAAAAATTACAAGCAACAAAGGAGACTGCAAGGTTAAGTTTGGGAAGGAGTGATGCCTTCGACTACGCTCAGGGCAGGGAAGAGAATAAGCAAAGCAATAATTTTTTTGGAAACCATTGTATTATTAAAAAAAGTTTTACCTTTATGCTCGATTATTGACAACAATTAAAATAAGGAATTATGAAAAAAGTTTTACTCATGTTGCTTTGTTGGACTTTTTTAGGGCAAAGTTCATTTGGTCAATCGTCAGTATTTGAACCTCCGGTTACATTTGAGGACTATTATCCTTTTTCAGATGAGCCCCTACGATCTAATAACTCTTCGGCATATTCTTGCGAAAACCAAATGATTAATGGAGTTAATTCCGACATTTTTGTTTGGAATTGGGATCACTTTAAACAACCTTACCCTTCAGGAGGGATTATAGGTTCAGGTTTAGCGGTAAGGCAAGATACTATTAGCGGATTTGTTCAATCAGCGAATCCAACAGGATTTCCTGTTGATGATGCTTCCAGTGTAGAGGCAGCATTTATTAAAAGAAATGACAGTGTTTTTGTTATTGCCACATATTATAGACCAAGTTTGCAAAAATTTTTCTTGGATTTATATTATTTTCAATCTGGAACAAATATTATTCAAATGCCGGGTTATCCCATGGATATTACTGCATCGCCATTTGGTACCGCTCACATCGGGTGGATTCATTTGGATGTTCGTGAATTAGAAGAGTATGTAATTGTTTGGGATGAAGATGGCACACTTTATACCAAAGCAGGAGAAGCTTCTACCAATACACTTGGCAATACCGCCATTTTAGATAATTCATTAATTGGAATTAGTTATGGTTCTCAGCCGGATGTAGCGTTAATACGTTCTATACAAAATGGAGGTGTTACGAATGCTCATTTTGTTTACACTGATAATACTAAAACCAAACTATTTGTGTCTTCATTGAAATTTAATGATATTCTTACAGCATCATTTTTAGGTAGCCTTTATCCTCATTTGGAGGATTTTCAAGGAGGAGGTGTTTTTGAAAGACCAAGAATTGACGCACCTGATAAACTAATTTATGATGATTGGACTTATGTAGTATTAAAAGAAAATTATATTGACCAGCAGCAAATTATTTTTACAGGTGTTATGAATAATGGATTAGGAACATTAAACCATTATAATCTGAATGACGGTTCAATGGCATCTTTGACTGATATATCTTCAACGGCACCAGGGAATTTACATATAAATGAGCAACCAGTAGTTGCCTATAATTTTGATGGAGATTATCTATATTATTGTTGGAATTATTCTAGTAGTGTTAATATGCCCTCTGCTGATTCCTCAGAATATATAGGATTAAAAATGAAAAATGATGGGACTGTTGTTCCTATTTCTGGTACACCAACTACCTATAAATATTGGGTAGCTTCTGAACAATTGTCAAGCCCATCTGCTGCTTTTTCAATTGCTTTATCTACCAAAAATGAAAACAATCATGGGCTATTTATGGCTTATGTACGTTATAAAGATTTTTTTTCCATACCATTTTATTGTATGGCTATTAAAACCAATCCATGGGCTTTACAAAGCTTTAAGCCAGGGAATAACCAACAAAACGATGCTAAAGAGGATGATTTGACTTCTATTTCAATAATCCCTAATCCTTTTACAGTTTCATTCAATATCCATACAAATGAAATTGAATATAAGAACAATTATTCTCTGGAATTGCACACAATACTAGGGAAACAAATCCTTTCTTTAAGAGGTAATATTCAATTTTTAAACCAAGAATTAAGAAATAGCTCATTGTCAAAGATTCCATCAGGAATTTACCTTCTAACCATTAAAGATGCAACCAATAAGATTTATCAATTTAAATTAATCAAAAATTAAGTATTATGAAAAAGATAATTATATTTTTTACTTTTTGGTTTTTATATTCCATCAATTCATTGGCTCAGTATTTTAAAGAATCATCATCTAATTTAAAAATAGAAACCTATTTAGATAACATTCCGTTAACTAATAATAATATTAGTGCAAATTTACCAAGACCTACACCTGAAATTGTAACTCAAAATATTCAAGGAGATGGGATTCAAATATCTAACTTTAGTAATTCTTCCTATATTAACCTGTTATCTAGTCCAGGGTCAGGAATCCCTGTAAAAAATCCATTTACTTTGGCCAAATTTTTCTTTGATGGACCAAGTGATATTGGTATTGATACAGGAATAGTATTGAGTACAGGAATTCTTATTAGTTTTAATGTACAACCTAATGCTCCTATTCCACCTGGAAGAGGTGGTATATATTGGCCTTCGATCTACTCTTCAGGACACATGAATCCAATGATTATCAATGGGGTATTGCATAATGGAGAGAAAGCACAAGTGCCTACCTCTTGTTTTCAAGGACCGGCCTGTCCTTGGAGATGCGATGTTCAGGATAGCGATTTAAACAGCTTGGTGAATGATAGTATTGTGGAAGCTTCTATTATTGAGTTTGACTTTATTCCGGATGGCGATTCCATAGCCCTGCAATATGTGTTTGCGTCTGAAGAATATCCTAATTTTAGTTCCAACTTCTCGGAACCAACATTTGCCTCCACAGTTTGTGATTCCGAAACAGATGTAATGGGTATATTTTTAAGCGGTCCTGGTATTCAAGGGTCTAAAAACATTGCTTTAGTACCCGGCACCAACCTTCCGGTTGGGCTAAAGACCATAACCCCTCCAGGATGGGCTTGTGCTGAAAACGAAGATTATTCTGCATATTATGTGGATAATTCAGAGGGTCAAAATGTGATATATAATGGGTTTACCACAGTGTTAACTGCCAAAGCGGCAGTTACCGCCGGTGAGACCTACCATTTAAGAATCGGAGTGGCAGATGTGGCACTACATTCAGAAGTAGATGTAGGAGGGTTATTAAGCTACGGTAACAATTGGGGAACAGGCTGTTCAGGCACAATAATCCCCCGAAGAGGTCTTTTTGATTCGGGTATTTTTATCAAAAGCCAGAGTTTAGTGTCTTGGTCAGATAGCACAAATACGGATACCACTACTCATGTACACAATTTGGAGAAAATACAGTTTCAAATTAACCCCAATCCTTTTGCTGATAACTTTCAAATAAAAGGCAGCCAACTCTCGGGCAATAATTATGATTTAATCATCTCTAATCTAATGGGTACGGTGATAGCCAGCTTCAAAGGCAATTTAGCCAGCTTAAATCAATCTCTTCGCCAAACAACTGCTTTAACCAACCAACCTAAAGGTATTTATGCGGTACAAATAAGAGACCACCAAACCGGCAGAACGGGAGTAGCAAAGTTGGTAAAAAAATGATCCTTTCGGCTACGTTTAAGGCAGGTGCGAGAAGAGTAGCAGCCTAAGCTTCTCCATGCAGGAGAAGGGTAAATTATTTTTTTAAAATATTTCTTGCTTTTTACATTTACTAATTGTAAATTTATGGTGTAATAAATTTTTTTAAAATTTCTCTTTATGACCTTGATGAAAATGAAAACACCTCTCTTAATGTGTATAATATTTCTGGGAAACAAATAATGAAGTGTGAAGGTAAAGGTAAAGACATCAATCAAAAACTACAAAAAGAAAGTTTAACTTGGAACAAAGGTCTATATTTTATTCAAATTCAGAAAGGGGATAAGTCCATAACAAAAAAAGTTCTTAAATTTTAAAGTTTTGGCTATGAAAAGTTTTTTTTTCTTTTACTTAGTTTTTTGATTTTTAATCAAGTTTTTAGTCAAGCTCCAACCGTAACACCTTTTGGTTTTCAAAGTAGCTCTAATCTAAAAGTAAGAATTAGCCCTAATATTATTTCTCCAGAAACATGGATAAACTGGCCTTTCTATTATGCATGTCCATGGGATTCATATAGAATTACAGATTATTATGCAGAACTAAAACATCAAAATGACTTGCAAATCAACAACCCTAATGGCAATGGGTTTTTTAATGCAGGATATTTCCCTACGGGTACAACAAATTCTTATATTAGTTATCTTAGAGATAGTTCTTTTATATGGCATTATGGCAAATTTTTCTTTGATGGGCAAAGTGATATTGGTATAGATAGTGGAATAGTGCTCAATACCGGCAGGGTATTTTATTTTGGAGCTATAAATACCCAGCCTCCTTATGATTGGGCAGGTCCCAGCATGATACCCGGTATTTCTCATAAAGCACAATATACAAGTACCGGGCCTAATTTAGGGTCAACCTCTTTTATTGGAGACCCAAATAATATTCTTATACCAAGAACAGTGCAATATCCTGAATTAGTAGCACTAAACAACGGACTACCTATTGCTGATGCTAATATTTTTGAATTTGATGTAGTGCCTTATGGCAATTTTATAAGTCTTGACTATGTATTTGCTTCAGAGGAATGGCCACAAAACACCTGCGACAGTGGTGCTGATGTGATGGCAATTATGATTTCAGGACCGGGAATTACGGGTCAAAAAAATATTGCCCTATTACCCAATTCCAATATTCCTGTAACTACTCATACTGTTTATCCTCCCAACACCGGATGTTTTGAGCAAGGTGGGTCTCCTTATTATATAGATAACACAAATTGTGAAAATGTGATTTACAATGGATTTACCAAAGTGCTGCGGGCAGCATCTATTGTGCAACCCTGCCAAACTTACCATATAAAAGTTATGGTAGCCGAAGGTGCAAGGCATCCATACGAACCTTACGGGTATATATTAAAGACAGGGAATCCTAATGAGATTGACACAGCAAAAAGTGACACCTTTTTAAGTTGGGTCAGCGGTTTGGAGTTTTACGATTCTGGAGTTTTCTTAAAAATGGGAAGCCTAAAAAGCATGGATACCGTTACCATCCAAGCACTGGGAGGTTTGAGCCAAAGTGCAGCCTATCCTTATGCCATGAAGGGATGTTTCAATGCAAAATTCCGCCTAACCACAACTGATAGCCTGCCTATTCCCAGAACATACACCCTTCAATATGGAGGAACAGCCATTTCCGGAGTAGATTACCAGGCATTGCCTTTAACCGTTACGGTTCCTGCATTTGAAAAATCTGTGGAAATACCGGTTAATATTCTTCCGCAAAGTCAGGGAGATAAACTTTTAGTGGTCAAAGTGAAAAGTCCGTATGGAACTTGTGGTCCTGCTTATAATGAGTTTTTAAGTTCGGCTACCTTGCAAATCGTAACCCAATATCCTGTTGGTGCAAGTCCGCAGGATACTACAATTTGCAGTGGGTGCAGCGTACAGCTTTTGGCACAAACAGAGCCTGGGGTTAATTATTCTTATTCTTGGAGTCCCAACCAAACCTTGAGTAATGCCACCATCGCCAATCCTATCGCCAGTCCTCAAACAGAAACTACTTATACGCTTACTGCCACTGCCTATACCAGTTGGCAAAACTGTGCCACAGGCACAGCAGTAGCCAAAGTTAAAATAGGCGGTGTTTCGGTGAAAGAGGCAGAAGAAAATTCATTAAATTTAAAAATATTCCCGAATCCTGCAAAAGAAAATCTTTTTGTAACAGCGGAATCAGGTATAATCCTCAAAAGTTACGAAGTAATTGATCTTAATGGCAGAAAAATAAGCAACGGCACTTTCCACCAAAACCATGAGGCTAGCATAAACATATCCACTTTATCGGCTGGTGTTTATACCCTAAAAATTACAAGCAACAAAGGAGATTGTAAGGTTAAATTTGGGAAGGAATAAATATTAAAGATGATTAATGGATAATGAGTTCAATTAAACAATTAGTGTTCCCTAAGCATAATAACCTCTAATAAATGTTTTAAAAGTTGGCGATAGCCAACTCTTCCTTTTATTACTTCCCTAAAAAAATTTAAAATATTGTTCCTATGTAAAACTTATGTTTCTTTTCTTCAAACGCAAAAATCTAAAATTTTTGAATTTGAAGCACTTTTTTGTACAGTATCGTATTTTATTAAATTAAGGGTTGAGCTAATTTATAAATCAATTTAGTATAAAATACAAAAAACAGCTCAAGTTTAAATTACAGAAGCTGTTAGGTTATAAATATTTCAACGAATATAATTAATGCATCTGAACATCTTTATAATTACCAATAGACTTAATGGCTTCCAATCCTTTTTCGGCATCATCTGGACTGATTCTTAAAATCAACAAGGTGTTCCCGGATAAAAGCTCTTTGTCATACAAATCAGCTATTCGACTCTTTTCTCCACTTAACAATAATGAAGAAATCAAAGCTCCACCAATAGCTCCAAAGTCAACGCCTGCAATAGCTCCTACAACAGCGCCGGCACCATACAAAAATCCCACGCCGGGGATTGCAAACAAACCCACCCCGGTTAACACTCCGGCTAAAGCTCCTAAGCTTACCGTAGTGCCTAAAACCTCTGCTCCTTCTTTGGCAGCATGCGATTCAAAAACATCATCGGCTTTGTGTTTTCCTAATAAGGATATATGTTTATGGGTAAATCCTTGATTTTTTAAATGTTCTACAGCAGACAAGGCATCTTTTTGCTGCTCGTAAACAGCTATAATTGTTTTTAACATAATTGAATATTTAATTACCAAAAGTAACAAAAAGACCGACTAAATGCAAGGAAAAATCAAATATTAACAAACAAAATTTAAAAATATTCCAATTCCGGAAAAATAGAAAAACGGGATTTTATTTATTAAACCTAATCAATATTTTTTTTCTAAACGCTCAAGTTAAGAAAAAAATAAAACCCAGTAAAACTATTTAAATACCTACTATACAATACTTTGTAAAAATAAAAGTCATAATTAGGAAGCTTTGTTTGATTAGTTTGGGGCTTAAATCCTTTCCATTTTATTTCTAAAAGTAACTATATTAGAGGAACGAAAAATGGCAAACTTTTCTTTAATAACTGACTACCTTAGACTTGCTTTCAATTATCAGTATAATTATTTATTGAAAAACAAAACACATTACAATCAAAGGATAAATAATAAAATGGTGTAAATCAAAAATTTACACCATTTTATATTCGATATTATTATTAATTTCCTTGTGCAAATTGCTTTTTAATAGCCTCTATTAGTTTATTCTCAATCACTTTTTGAGCGGTCTCAATCATAGACTTAAAAGCATTAGCAGGTGAAATACCGTGCCCTATGATAACCGGAGCGTTTACTCCTAAAATAGGAACACCACCATATTGTTCATAATTTAATTTATCCAAAAAGGCATCATTAGAAAAACGTTTACTAAAAATATCGTAAACAGATTCACATAATTTCAATACCACATTTCCGGTATATCCATCACAAACAATAACATTAGCTTTAGAACCAAAAAGGTCTCTGCCTTCTATATTTCCAACAAAATTAATTTGCGGATTGGCTTTTAGTAATGGATAGGCAGCCTGAGTGAGTAAATTACCCTTACCTTCTTCTTCTCCAAGGTTTAACAATCCTACTTTTGGTTGCTCATCATCCCAAATATATTGCATGTAAAGTGACCCTAAATGACCAAATTGAGCTAAATGGTCAGGTTTACAATCGGCATTGGCTCCTACATCCAAAAACAAATTAACACCATTACCCTCTTCACGTGGAGCAATCGCAGCTATTGTTGGACGGGCAACACCAGGAATGGCACCCACAGAATACATGGCACCCACAAGCATAGCACCAGTATTACCGGCACTCAAGAAAGCATCTATCTTGCCCATTTTCAACATTCCAAAACCATAAGCAATACTTGAATTTGGCTTTTCCTTTAATGCTTTTGTAGGATGTTCGTGCATTGCAATCACTTCTGTAGTAGGCACAAACGTATATCTTTCTTTAAAAGCGTCTAATAAAGGTAAGTGGGGTTGGCAATCAGCTGCTGTTCCAATTAAAACTAAATGTGCAACAGCATTTTTTTGCAAATAGGCTAAGGCTCCAAGAACAGCTTCTTTAGGGCCTAAATCACCTCCCATTAAATCAAATCCTATTTTCATTATTACGGTTTCTGATGATTGAAAAAAAATAAAGGTTAAAAATAAAAAATGTTGGTTTCATTTTCAAATTTTAACCAACATTTTTAATTTTTAATTTTCAGTATTCTCTGTACTTACTTCAGGAGTGTTGTCGATAACAACTTTTCCACGATAATACATTTTTCCTTCTACCCAGTGAGCACGATGACGAAGATGTGTTTCACCTGTAACAGAATCAGTACTTAAAGTCGCAGCAACAGCTTTATAGTGTGTACGACGTTTTGCTCCTCTTTGTGCAGAATGACGACGTTTAGGATTTGGCATAACTATTAAATTTACAAGTTTATTTTATTAATATTAATTATTATTTGAGTTTTTAAAGGCATCAAGGCCTTTCCAAATATTATTGGAGTTTTCTTTTTCTTTTAGTTTTTCATGAGCTTCTACTCTTTCTCTCATCTCTTCAAGCAATGCCAAGTTTTCTTTATTACAAGTACTTTGACCATTTTCATCCTCTGGATGCAGACGACGCATTGGAACACTTAAAGTCAGAAATTCATATATCCATTCCGACAAATCAATTACCGTTTCAGTCTTGGACAAGAAAACGATGTCTCCATCATCTTCTTTTTGGTCTTCTTCTAAATGTCCAGTAGGCTCTTTCAATTTTATTACCAAATCGAACTCATCCCATATTGGCAAATTAAAAACATCACCACACCTGTCACATGCCACATCTACCGACCCGTTTACAGTAAACTTCAATTCAAAAAAATTGGTATGTTTCAAAAATGAAACATTTACGTTTACGTCCACTTTTTCAAACTCTTCGCCATCTGCCTCTACAATTTCAAAAAAAGATTTATCTATTTTATAATCGTAAGTATGCAATCCTTCCTTCAGCCCAACATATGCTATTTCAAACTCTCTATGATATTTTCTGTTCATCTTAAAAAACTGAATTTTGATTAAAATATAATCTTACCCAATCTATTAAACACACTTTACCGCAAAATTGGTCGGCAAAGGTAAGACAATATTATTAAATTACATTAATTTATTTCTTTTTATTAGATAATTTTCTAAAATTTTATAGATATCCAATTGAATATCAACCTTTGTCAAATCAATATTATACTGTAAACAATGTGCTTCTAAGCGTTTATTATAAGCATTTACAGCCTCTAGAAAATAAGGTCTTACTTCTTTTGGGTTTAATTTTAGCTTTTCACCTGTTTCTAAATCAACAAATTGATAGGGTCTGTTTTCAAATTCAAAATCCCATTCTTGCTTGCCATCCCCTACTTGAAAAACAATAACTTCTTGCTTCATAAATTTCAAATGTTGCAAAGCAGTATAAAACTCCTCTTCCCTTTCAGGATCATCCAAAAAGTCGCTAAACACAATTAAAAAGGAACGCTTAGGTAACGTTTCTGCCAGCTGATGCAAAACAGCAGGAAGGTTGGTGGCTTTATGTTCCGGAGGATGGATTAACAATTTTTCCATCTCAGAAATCAAGGTTTTATAATGCCGCTCACTAGACTTCACCAAGGATTGAAAATGCACTTTATCTGAAAACAAACAAAGACCGGTAGCATCCAATTGTTTTCTTAAGAGCTGCATCAAAGCAGCAGCCGCCAAACAAGAAAATTGCATTTTGCTAACTCCATCTTGCTTAGACAACCACATAGATGAAGAAGTATCTATAGCAATACAACATTTTAAATTGGTTTCTTCTTCAAATTTTTTGACAAACATTTTATCTCTTTTGCCAAAAACTTTCCAGTCCACATATTTCAAATTATCGCCGGGATTATACAACCTATGCTCTGCAAACTCTACCGAAAAACCATGAAACGGGCTTTTATGCAACCCAATAATAAACCCTTCTACCACTTGCCGGGCCAGTAATTCAAGGTTGCCTATATTAAATTGAAATTCTGAAATTTTCATGGGCTAAAGTTAAAGGTTTTGCCGGAAATAAAATTTATTTTTAATAATTAAATTCGAACCTTTATTGCTTTCATCCCTTTAAGGTAAGCGTTTTAAATAAACTATAAAAGATGCTGTTATAAGCAAATATGAAGCCTGCTTTAAACATAATACTTTAATAAGATAATAAGGTTTCTTACTCGATTGATTTCATTGTTATTAAGGTAATTAGGTTATTATTCGGTTTAATGCTGACTAAAACGAATTCTATTAAGGTAATAAGGTTTCTTCTAAACTGGTCAAATGTTGACCAAAACTCCCTTTTATGTTTCCTGTTTTTTAAAAATATTCATTTTTTACTTACTTTATTACCTTAGTAGCCCGTTTAATTATACAATTATCAAACCTTATTACCTTAGTACCTAAACATCCAACCATCCCAACCAAACCTTATTACATTATTACCTTAATACCATTTTTCATCGTTCCCATTTCAGCGTTTGTTGATAAAACGCCAAAAACTCATCATACTCATCTTGATATGTCTTTTTCTTATGATGTTCGGGTTGATTCATTATATATTTACAAACCTTATCAATATCTCCTTTTGAAACGGAAAAAGCTGCCGCCGAATCCTGCCATTGGAATTTATCGGAACATAATTTATTGGCAACAATAAATTTTTGTGAGCTATCTGCTACCACCGTCATCAGTTCCTGGTCAGAAATAATTGGATTTTTTGAAATCAATAAATGTGCGTGTTCCGGGTTAGCATAAACTGCATACAATTTACTACCAGTATTATTCACTATTCCTGTAATGTATTTTTCTATCCGTTCACGGTTAATTTCTTTAATGAAGGGATGCCTGTTTTTTGTTGTCAAAATGTAATGAACATAGAGATTATTGTATTCGATTTTCATATTTCATCATTTTTTTAGTGTAATTTGAATAAGGTAATATGGTTTTTTATTCGATTGATTTTTGTTCTACTAAGGTAATAAGGTTTTTTATCATTTTTCTTTGTTATTAAGGTAATAAGGTTTTTATATCCCATTGCACTTCTGAAGGTAGCGTATATGTTCCTTCTATCTTGAAGTCGTTACCTAGTGTTTCTTCATCACAACCTAATTTGCAAGTAACTTTACCTTGCCTAAGTAAGTTATTTAAAAGTTGATTAAAAATCTGAATATCATCCCAAGAAACTTTTTCCACAGGTCGTGTTGCACCTTTAAAATTAGAATGGTTGGATTTTAACTCTTTAGTGCCACTTGCACTCACTACCAATTCCCAAAACTCTTGAGTACAGGGGTAGGCACAGAGATAGAAATCATTTTTGAATTTAATTTTTTGAGGTTTTTCTCCATTCATAAACCCACTCCCATCATTTTCTTGGAAAGTAAATGGTTCTCCTGCTGCCTCAATAAACACAAAACACATAGGTCGTATGAGTTCAGTACCACCGATTTGCGTTATGGTAAATGATTTAAGTGTTTCTTTAGTTGCTATATAGTATTCTTAGATATGAACTTCCGAAATTATACAATTTTGTGCATTAAATGAAATTATTAAGTAATAGTTAAAAAACCATTAAAATAACTATGTGAAAAATTTATCTTCTATGTTATCTTTTTCCATTAACTTACTCAAAAATAGTCTATACTTTTACTTGGCCAAGCATTTTAAGACATAGGAACATAAGTTTTAGATAATAATCAAGAGTGCTTAATATAGCAGCATTGTTTTCAAAATAGTATAAAATATAAATGCAAACCTTGTGAATTTTTTTCTAAATAATTTATTTTACGGTTTTAATCTTTACTTTTGCATTCGTTATGGAACAAAATTTTTCAAAAGACTTACCAATAGCCATCGGCTCCGATCATGCAGGGTTCGATTATAAAGAAAAAATCAAACATTTATTAAGCCAAATGGGTTGGCAATACAGCGACAAAGGTACACACTCTGCCGAAAGTACCGACTACCCTGACTATGCCCACCCTGTAGCCAATATGGTGGAAGCCGGTGAGGCCGCATGTGGCATCTTGATTTGTGGAAGTGGCAATGGCGTTTGTATGACTGCCAATAAACATGCAGGCATCAGAGCGGCACTATGTTGGAACAAAGAATTAGCAGCCTTAGCCCGTCAACATAATAATGCAAATGTGCTCTGTATGCCGGAGCGTTTTGCCAGCTTTGAAGAGGTAGCGGCCATGGTAGAAGCTTTCCTAACCACTACTTTTGAAGGTGGAAGACATGAACGAAGAGTAGAAAAAATAAATAAAAAATAATCCAAACGGATTACTTTAAAGAGAAAAACCTTTGAGCCTTTTAGATAAATTTTTAGAAAAAAGAGCCGGAAATGCTAAAGCAGAGATGCCTTTTACCGAGCATATCGAAGCTTTACGCTGGCATATTATCCGATCTTTAATCGTTTTAATAGTCGCTTCGGTATTTGTATTTATCAATATCGACTGGATATTTGACCGTATCATTTTAGGCCCTGCCAGTCCTGATTTTATAGCTTATAAATGGTTTTGTGGCTTGGGCAAACTTATCCATGTGGACGCATTGTGCATGGATGTTAAGGCTGTGCAGTTTCAAAATCTGAAACTAAGCGGTCAATTTATGATGAGCTTTTCCTCCTCTTTTATGATAGGCTTTATTGTTACTTTCCCTTATATTTTTTGGGAAATATGGAAGTTTGTAAAGCCGGCATTAAAAGAAAGAGAGCTCAAAAGTGCCAGAGGAATAGTGGCTTGGTCTTCCCTTCTATTCTTTTTAGGTGTAAGTTTTTCTTATTATATTATTGCTCCTTTTACCATCAACTTCTTCGCCAATTACCAGCTGAGCCCTCAGTTTGAAAACATCATTACCATTGATAGTTATTACGATACCATGAGTGATTTGGTTTTTGGTATGGGCTTAGTATTTCAGCTGCCCATTATTGTTTTCATACTTGCAAAAGCCGGTATATTAACAGCAGCATTCATGAAAGACAAAAGGCGTTTTGCCATCGTCATCATCATGGTTTTGGCAGCTGTAATCACACCTCCTGATTGGTTCAGTATTTTCTTGGTAGCCATTCCTTTGGCAGCTCTTTATGAGGTAAGTATTGTCATTACAGCACGACTAAATAAAAGAGCAAAAGCCAAAGAAGATGAAGTGTTACCTTGGTAAAAAAAATTATATTCTTGGAAGCTCAATTAAATTGGCACCCATTTTCTTTGCCACTTTCATAGGGTAAAAAACAAAATAAAATAAAATAAAAGCCAAAGAACTTAATAAAATAAACAAGTTCAATGCCAAGGGCATGTCTGTATGGCGGGTAAAATAACTTTCAAAAAACCCAGCAGTGATAAAAACAGGAATTAATCCAATAATAATCTTGGCACCATCTCTGGCACCTCTTACCAAAGATTGTTTTCTGGAATAAGTGCCGGGAAATAGAATAGAATTACCTAAAACAATACCCGCTGTTGATGCAATTATCAACCCTGAAATTTCCAAAGTACCATGGATAAAAACCACTAAAATTGATTGTAACCCTAAATTATGAGCAAAAAACATTTGCTCAAAAACACCCAACATCAAGCTGTTTTTAAACAACAAATAGATAGTGCCGATAGAAAAGAAAATGCCAGCCAAAAACATTTTAAAGGTAACACCAACATTATTAAAAGTAATATGCAAAAACATTGAAAAAGCATTGTCATCTTTATACACCTTAAAAGGATCTCCGGAACTGATATTATCTTGGGTCATATCTACATAACCATCCCCCAAAACCGCTCTAACAAAACTTTGATCTTGCCAAGCTGAAAAAATACCAATAAGCATAAAAACCAAGAAAAAAAGAAAAGTATAAAGCAAGGTTTTCCGGTTTCGATACATAATTAAAGGCAATTCTGTCAAAATAAAATTTTTCAACTTATTTTGTTCCGATTTCTTTTTCTTATAAATAGCAATATAGATATTAGCTGCTAGGCTATTGATATATTTAATTGTATTGCTATTTGGATAATGGGTTTTGGCATACCCCAAATCATCTACCAAATAAACAAAGCGTTTAGCCAACTCATCAGGATCGTTTGTGGCTTCAAGATAGCTGTCCCAACGCTCTTTATTTTTACTAATAAAGTGACCTTCTCTCATGAAAAATAAAATATAATGGTAAAGTTATTGTTTTTTATTTTACATTTATACTCCTTTTAAAAACATTTTATATGGAAACCATTTTTACATTAAAGGCAAACTTCGTTGACCTACAAAATAATAGTATTTATCCGGCAGCTGTAAAAATAAATAATGACAGAATAGAAAAAATAACAAGAATAGAAGGGCAATTTGAAGAATTTATCATGCCGGGTTTTATTGATGCCCATGTACATATTGAAAGTTCAATGGTAAGTCCACAAGCTTTTAGTCAAGCGGCTTGTGTTCATGGCACAGTAGCCACAGTATCAGACCCTCATGAGATAGCCAATGTATGTGGATTGAAAGGGATACAATACATGATAGATAACGCAAAAAAAGCAGCCATAAAAATTCATTTTGGTGCTCCTTCCTGCGTACCGGCTACAAATTTTGAAACTGCAGGTGCTATTATTAATGCTAAAGATATTGAACAATTGATGCAATCGTCTGACATTTATTATTTAGCAGAAATGATGAATTTTCCGGGTGTTTTATCAAACGATAAAGAAGTTTTACAAAAAATAGCTGTTAGTAAAAAATCAGAGAAACCAATTGATGGTCATGCACCAGGATTAAGAGGTTCGGAAGCAGCCAATTATATTGCTGCCGGCATCAGTACAGATCATGAATGCACAACAATGGCAGAAGCCATGGAAAAAGCTAGCTTAGGCATGAAAATTTTAATTCGAGAAGGTTCTGCAGCCAAAAACTTTGATGCACTAATGCCTATCTTTCATCATTTTCCAAAACAAATAATGTTTTGTAGTGATGACAAACATCCGGACGAGTTGATTAAGGGGCATATTAACCAATTAGTGCGTAAAGCAATAGCCTTAGGCTATCCATTATTCGACATTTTAAGAGCTGCCTGCAACACTCCTATTGAGCATTACAAACTCCCAGTAGGACAATTAAGAATAGGAGACTACGCCGACTTTATCATCGTGAAAGATTTGAAAGACTTTGAAGTCAAACAAACTTATATCAATGGCAAATGTGTGGCAGAAAATGGAAAAAGTAATGAAGTTTTTGCTCCACCGGAATTAATCAACCAATTCAAAAGAACAAAAATTGAAAAAGAAGCATTAAGTCTAAAAATAAATTCAGAACAAAATACCATATCCGTAAAAGCCATTGTGGCATTAGACGGTCAATTAATCACAGAGGAAGAAAGTGTAGCGTTACCAATTATCAATAAGGAAATCCAAGCCGACCCCTTAAAGGATACCTTAAAAATAGTGGTTTGCAGTAGGTATCAAAATACGCCTCCAGCCATAGCCTTTATTAAAAGATTTGGATTAAAGAGTGGCGCCATTGCCTCAAGCATCGGGCACGACAGTCACAACCTGATTGCAGTGGGTGTTGATGACATTAGCATTCAAAAAGCACTCAACATTATAATAGAAAACCAAGGTGGTATCAGTGTATGTAATGGGGACGAAAGTTACTGTATGCCCCTTCCCATTGCAGGATTGATGAGTAACAAGAACGCTTTTGATGCAGCAACAGAATATCAAATGCTTGACCTAAAAGCCAAACAATTGGGAGCCTCTCTTTCTGCACCATTTATGACGCTTTCCTTTATGGCATTACCCGTCATACCAAAGTTAAAAATAACTGACAAAGGACTATTTAACGTAAATAATTTTAACTTTACATCATTATATTAGTCTAAAACTTAAAACTCAAAAGAGATGAACAAGACTTTAAAGAGAATATTAATCGTTTCTGCATTAGCTATTCCGGCAATTATTATTGCTAATGCTGTTTATGCCCAAACAAATAATGTATCTAAAGATAGTGATCCGGAACCCGAATTTATTGGTGGCAAGCAAGAATTGCAAAGGTATTTAGATGCCAATTTGAAATATCCCCAAAAAGCCAAAGATGCCAAAAAGCAAGGGGTGGTATATATTTCATTTACTGTAACCGAAGAGGGTAAAGTTACTAATGCCAAAGTGGTCAGGAGCATAGGTTTAGGTTGTGATGAAGAAGCATTAAGACTTGTGGAAGAAATGCCAAATTGGAAACCCGGGAAGGAAGATGGAACGATAAAAGCGTTACCGGTAGTGATTCCTATTAGTTTTAGATTGTAACTTCTAGTTCAATAGAAAATCATTTTGCCAATAATAGAAAAATGAGGCTTAAAATATCAAAATTTTAGCCTCTTATTTATATTTAATTAATAATGAAGACTTATCTTTGCCAACATGGATAACCCTTCAAAAATGGCATCATCGACTACTCCGGTGGATAAAAAACAAATGGTAACTGAAATGTTTGACAATATTTCAAAACGTTACGATTTATTAAACCATTTATTGTCGCTCAATATCGATAAAATTTGGCGAAAAAAAGCCATACAATCCTTAAAACCTATTGCACCTAAAAACATACTGGATGTAGCCACAGGCACAGGAGATTTGGCAATAGCAGCCATGAAGCTCCAACCTGATAAAATTATTGGTGTGGATATTTCGAGGGGTATGTTAGAAAAAGGTAAAATAAAAATGCTGCAAAAAGGGCTAGACAAAAAAATAGACTTATTTTATGGCGATAGCGAAAAACTTCCTTTTGAAAACAATTCTTTTGATGCGGTAACATGTGCTTATGGGGTGAGAAATTTTGCTAACTTGGAAAAAGGCCTATCAGAGATGGCAAGAGTATTAAAACCAGGGGGAAGATTGGCAATTTTAGAATTTTCAAAACCTACAAATTTCATAGTAAAACAAAGTTTTCAATTATATTTTAAATTTCTATTACCCACAATTGGTAAGTTTATTTCAAAAGACAAGAAAGCTTATACTTATTTACCTGAAAGTGTTGCAATATTTCCTGAAGGAAATAATTTTGTTGATATTTTAAGCCAATGTGGCTTCTCCAAATCCAAAGCACAACCTTTGAGTTTTGGCATTACCACTTTATATACTGCCGAAAAAGAATAATAAAATTGGAACTTTTCCGTTTTTTAAATATCAATCATACCTAAAAAATGAATATTAAAAATAAATTTCTCTTTAGTAGTTTTACTTTTTTGCTAATATTACTTAATGTTCTCAATTCATTCGGACAAAGAGAGGTGATGAATATGGAAGACCATGACCAAAAACCCTATTACTTTGGTTTAAGTTTCGGGGCAAATTCATCTGCTTTAAAAATCAGAGCCACTGATAAATTCACCCAATCAGACTCTGTAAAATCTTTGCAAGCCAAATGGGGGCCAGGGTTTCACATTGGATTAATGGGGAGTTTAAAGCTAAACAGTTTTGTAGATTTAAGATTTGTACCCGTAGTTTCATTTTCTGAAAAAGGACTCGAAGTAACTTATAGTAGCAATACCAAAGAATCTAACACCTTAGAGTCCATTTACATGCAACTTCCTTTGCAACTTAAATTCAAAAGTGATCGTATCAGAAATTTTAGATTTTATTCAATATTAGGTGCTCGTTTCGATTATGATTTGGCTTCAAATGCCAATTCCAGAAAACCTGATGAACTGATTAGAATTAAACCGATGGATATCAGTGGAGAAGTAGGCTTTGGATTAGAGTTTTACTATCCTAATTTTATTGTTGCTCCAGAAATCAAAATCAGTCAGGGACTCATCAATTCTCATCTGCCCGACCCATCAATATATATTTCAAATATGGTGGACAGAATGAATACCAGAACGGTAACCCTTTCCTTACTTATTCAAGGATAAAGTTATTAAAACCAAACTGCTTACATTTGTAAGCTAGAAATCAATCATAACACAACAAATAAAACATGTATCCAAATTTAGGTTTTTTCTTTGAACACGCCCTAGGCATCAAAATTCCTTTTCTAAGCTATGCCCAAACTTTTGGTTTTTTTGTAGCCTTAGCATTTTTGACTGCTGCTTGGATTATTAGTTTAGAACTTAAAAGAAAAGCTCAATTGGGCTTAGTAAAACCTCAAGAAGTTTTAAATAAAAAAACAGGAAAAAAGGAGTTACTTTTCCCACATCAAAGAGTTTCAGACATCGTATTTATTGCTGCTATTGCAGGATTTGCAGGTGCAAAAATTTTCAATGCCCTTGAAACCTGGGATGATTTCATTAATGACCCTATCGGTAGCTTGTTTTCCAGAAGTGGATTAACCTTTTATGGTGGATTAATTTTTGCTACCATAGCTTTATATGTATATTCCAAAAAAATCAAATTAAGCTTTAGACAATTATGTGATGCTGCAGCACCTGCATTAATAATAGCTTATGGAATAGGACGTTTGGGTTGTCATTTTTCAGGAGATGGAGACTGGGGCATTTATAACAGTGCTTATGTAACTCAACAAGATGGCACTTTGAAAGTGGCTACTTTAAGTGATTATGAAATAGCAGCACAAAAGCACAATGGCATTATGCAGCATTTTGAAGGTAAAATACCACACATTCATTACCCTGCCAATGGATTGCCTCGCTGGTTGGTAGCCATGAACTATGCCCATAATGTTAATAATGACGGCATGCCAATAAATGGAGAAGTAAAAGAATACAATTTTGTGCTACCGGTTGCTGTATTCCCTACCCCAATCTGGGAAGCCATAGTATGTATTTTCTTATTATTTCCTATCCTTTGGGGTTTAAGAAAAAAGTTAAATATTCCTTTGCAACTCTTTGGTCTTTACCTCTTTTTAAATGGACTGGAACGATTTTTGGTTGAAAAACTCCGTGTAAACACCAGAATAGATTTAGGATTTATTCACCCAACACAGGCCGAAGTCATTTCCAGCCTATTGATGCTTTCAGGAATAGCTTTATTATTGTTTTTAAGAAAAAACAAACAAGTAAATAATACATTAAAAGCCTCTTAAAGCAAAAAGAAGCAATGCCTAACCATACCAATCAATACCTATAATTATTACTGGAAAGAGTAGGTCTAAGGAGCATCCATAAAACAATTGGTGAGTTCAAGAAAATACAACAACAAGATAGACAATAATCTACATTTTCCATTATATAAAAAAAGCTGCCCTTTTGATAGTGGCAGCTTTTTGTCTTTCTTAGGATTTTATTGGTTGATCGTTAAGGGCTTTGTTACAATTTGAGCATTTTCAAATTCAATTCTTACTAAATAGGTTCCGGAAATTATCCCAGATAGACTATACTGTTCTCCTTTGGCATAGTGTTTTACAAGTTTACCATTTAAATCCACAAGCTTTACTTGTTTGATAGCTTGTGTAGTCTTAATTTGGAAATAATCTTTTGCCGGATTAGGGAAAACACTTACCGGTTCACTACCATCAGAAAATAATATTTTTACAATAGGAGAATAAGTATTATTACCGGAATTCTCTACTTGTTTTAATCTATAATAATTTAATCCCTTAAAAGGTGACTCATCATAAAAGGTATAAGTAAGATGTTGCTTATTATTTCCAATTGCCTTATGCTCACCTATTGCTTCAAAAGTTTTTCCATCAACACTTCGCTCCACTATATATTTATCCATATCTAATTCATTAGCTACTTCCCACCAAGTCTTCACATGATTGCCCTCACTTTTAGCATTAAAACTTAATAAACTTATAGGAAGAATCAAACCGGAGAAGTCCACTTGTACTACAGTCGTCAAGCTCCAATCGTCTAAAACTCTAATAAATAAATTATGAATTTGGTTAGACATCGAACCTGACACAGGAATATTAAGGCCAAAATTTATTATTTCAGTTTGATTACCGGGAATCATTACCGTATTCCCATTCCCAAATCCAGGGTCGGTATCCCAAAACCATTCTAATTTAACAAGATTTCCAGGAGTATGAGATTCAACCTGTTCCTTATAAAAAAGCATATTAGTGGTAACACTCCACTTCCCATTTGCATCCTTAGCCCTAATGAGTAAGCGATGTAGCCCATAACTCAAAGTCGCTATTGAACCTCCAAAAGTCACAGTTACGTCTTGATTAGCTGTAAACGGAATATTATTTGCATTGCCGAAACCGGGATCAGTATCAAAAAAATATTCCATTTTTACAATATTCACTAAAGGATTGCTCTCAACAGCTTCATAATAGAACAATTGGGGAATGGACAAACTCCAATTGCCATTAGCATCTCTAGTACGAACAAATAAGCGATGCAATCCGGAACTCAAACCGGTAGTAGCATGGTTAAAACTAAAACTGATATCCTGCCCGGCTGATACCGGAATATTGGTAGCCATACCAAAGCCGGGATCGGTATCAATAAAATATTCAGCTTTATTGATATTGGCAAGAGGATTACTTAATGCAGCTTCGTAATAGAATAACTGAGGAATGGATAAACTCCATTTGCCATTAGCATCTTTTGTACGTACAAATAAGCGATGCAAGCCCGAACTCAAACCGGTAGTAGCATGGTTAAAACTAAAACTAATATCCTGTCCGGCTGTTACCGGAATATTGGTAGCCAGACCAAAACCCGGATCGGTATCGATAAAATATTCAGCTTTATTGATATTGGCCAAAGGATTACTTAATGCAGCTTCGTAATAGAATAACTGAGGAATGGATAAACTCCATTTACCATTAGCATCTTTTGTACGTACAAATAAGCGATGCAAGCCGGAACTTAAACCGGTAATAGCATGGTTAAAACTAAAATTAATATCCTGTCCGACAGTTACCGGAATATCGGTAGCCATACCAAAGCCCGGATCGGTATCGATAAAATATTCTGCTTTATTGATATTGGCCAAAGGATTACTTAATGCAGCTTCATAGTAGAACAACTGAGGAATGGATAAACTCCATTTGCCATTACCATCTTTTGTACGTACAAATAAGCGATGCAAGCCCGAACTCAAACCTGTAGTAGCATGGTTAAAACTAAAACTAATATCCTGTCCGACAGTTACCGGAATATCGGTAGCCATACCAAAGCCCGGATCGGTATCGATAAAATATTCTGCTTTATTGATATTGGCCAAAGGATTACTTAATGCAGCTTCATAGTAGAACAACTGAGGAATGGATAAACTCCATTTGCCATTAGCATCTTTTGTACGAACAAATAAGCGGTGCAAGCCCGAACTCAAGCCGGTAGTAGCATGGTTAAAACTAAAACTAATATCCTGGCCGGCTGTTACCGGAATATTGGTAGCCATACCAAAGCCCGGATCGGTATCGATAAAATATTCCGCTTTATGAAGTTGAGCTTGGACTGAAACACTCAATAATCCCATAACCAAATGAAGTAAAAAACGCTTCATGATTTTAATTTTTTAAAATGACAAGCAAATAATATCCAATTTTAATATTAACAAAATTCAATAATTTGTCAGGATATAAAAGACCATCATCCATTGATGCTAATATTATTAGAACATTTTTTATTACACTTAATTACTCTTAGCACTTACATGAACTTGGATGCTTGTTGCTCCTGCACTAATAGGGTCTATTGTCAGAGAATATATATTAGGGACAGTGGGGATTCCAGATAAAATATATGGAATAGCACCACCAAATGCACCCATATCTTGACCACTTTTTCCTGTACCCTTCGCAGGAGAAGAAAGAGATAATTCATAAGCTGCATCATTTACATTAGGTGCTCCCACAAATCCTATACTAGCATTCTGAAGATTATTGGAATTGGTATTACCACTTCCGGAAGGACTAATATAGTGGTTATTAATAGTTCCAATATTAAACTCTAAAACACAATTATTAAATGTATTAGCACCGGAACTTTTAGAAATATTATTGACCACATACATGTTAGATACAGAGAGAGAAGAATTAGCACCATAAGGTAGATCAAAAGTATTATTTTTAATAATACCACTAGCATTGGGACTTAAACTAATGCTTGGATAATTATAATAACTTTGAGTATTAAAAATATTATTTGAAATATTGACCTTAGAAACAATACCTGTTCCAGCACTACTTACTATCGGATAAGAATAATAGCACTGGGTAAAATAATTTCCCTTAACATTAATAGAGTCAATATTTGTTGAAGTACCCGAACCAATTATTACGGAATTATAATTACCCATAACAAAATAGTTGCCTTTTAAGGTTAGGTTATTTGTTCCCATAGTAACACTTCCATTTATAGTCAATCCCATAATCAGAGATCCTGCAGCACCTGCATTTGACATAGTAATAGCATCAACCATGCTACCATAACCGGTATTTACCTGTGTCTTAGGATTTGTAGCAAGAAAATATCCAGAACCTATAATCACCAACTTTTTAGTCATCACCAGTCCACCATAGGTATAATTACTTTGTTCCACATGTAAAGTATCTCCGCTAAGAACAGCAGAAGAATCGTGGGCTTGCTGAATCGTACCGGTAAAATCTGCATCAATAGCAGGATTCAGGCTATGATTATTACTATTGTTCAGCCTCCAAATCTTAGCATTTGCACTGAACCCAATCATTAATAATCCTCCACCTAATAACAAGGTAAATAAATTCTTTTTCATAATAATAACTGTTTAAATATAAGGAATTAATTTTTATGTAAAGTTACTATGGGTATCAATAAAAAAAAAATAAGGCATATGCCCTATTTTTCAGTAAAAATAAAATATAATGAAGCCTTTATAAGAGATTCTATTTACTTCTAGTGTCTGGCGTAAATTAAACAATCCCTAAAATTCAAAATTCTAAACAAAAAAGCAATCATCAGATATATTTCCGATGATTGCTTTAGTTTAAAAGGCTTTAAAATTCCTATTGAAATTATTCCGGCAAATCCAAACTTGGCATGGCTGCTTTAGCATTACCGGTTTTTAAGTAGGTATCAAACCATTGCATCATTCTTAAATTATAATCATAACGAGAACCAGAGCGGGCATTGCCATGACCTTCTCCCGGATAATATATCAATCGAACCGGCAATTCTGGATGACGCACTTTTAGGTGTCGGTACAATTCCATACTTTGAGCAGGATGCACTCTTGGATCTTCGGCACCGTGCATTATCAGAATTGGAGTTTTGGCTCTGTCGGCATAATAAATGGGAGAAATTTTCAAATGCTTTTCCCAGTTATCCCAAATAGTTCCTCTTTCATGCACCAAACGCATTTCGTTAGGGATGTCGCTGGTGCCAAATTTAGAAATATTATTGCTAATACCTACAAACATCACCGCAGCGGCAAATCTGTCTGAATAATAAGTACTCATCCAAGCAGAAGCATAACCACCATAAGATCCGCCGGTAACCCCTACTCTATTCTTATCAGCAATACCTTTTTGGATTAAATAATCTACACCATCCACCACATCGTCAAACTCTGCTCCGGCAGGATCTCCTTGGCTGCTGTAAGTAAATGCTGTTCCACGACCGGTACTGCCTCTGTAATTGGGGTAAAAAACTGCATACCCTTTAGCAGCTGCCATTTGTCCCGGCATAGAATAAGCAGTAAGCCATCCATTTGCATAATGAGATTCCGGCCCGCCATGCACCACAGTAATCAAAGGATACTTTTGACCTGCAACATAATCCAAAGGATAAATCAACATGCCTTGAATATCATATTTACCATCTCTGGCTTTATAGCTAATCACCTCTTGTTTGGCTAACTTAGTATCCTTCAACCAATCGTTACTAAATGTTTTTCTCATAGGAGAATTATTCTTTTTAGCAGTATTGATTGTAAATAATTCGGATGGATGCGAAGGGCTACTTAAAATTAAGCTAGCCACCCCATTTTTATTCAATGAGAAAGATGACAAATCATTGGTATCGGATTTGTAAATATATTTTTTTGTTTTTCCATCTAAAGAAAGCGTACCTAAAGCAGAAGAAGTGCCTTCACTGGAAACAAAATGTATTTCGTTATTATTCATCCATTTGATAGATTCATACTTTCCCTTATAACCGCCATCAATTACTTTAGGGCTTTCTCCATCTTTGCTTGCCAATAAAATAGAGCCATTGGTGGGGTCGTTTAAATCAAAAGCTGCCACCATTGCAATCGTTTTGCTGTCCGGGCTCCATTCTATTTGACCTAATTTTCCTACATTATTCAGACTTCCTAAAATTGCACCATTTTTTGTACTTACAATTTTGATTTGTTTTTTCATGTAACTGTCATCCACAGAAGATGTAGGAGCTACTGCAACGGCTATTTTGTTCCCATCGGGGCTCCATTCAATTTCATAGGCTGATCCTCCGTTTAATTTCAATTGCATTAAGGCATTTTCTTGTGAAAGATCGGAAATATAGGCATTAATATTATTAAATTCTTCCTCAAAAAACTTAGGGCTATAAGTCAAGGAAGTCTTTGGCTTCTTTTCTGACTCGGAGCTGGTAAATACAATTTTTTTACCATCGGGACTCCAACTATATCTGGAGATATTATTTTTATACCCGAAAATTTTTTTCGCTTCTCCTCCATTTAAACTTATTTCATACAAAGAATTAGTCTTATCTCCCGAATTTTTACTTAAAAAAGTAATGGTTCCAAATTGAGGTCTAAAGGCTATTTGGCTAACACTAGAACTTGTAAAAAATGGAATTTGTTCTTGGGTAGTATTGTTTAACACATACAGATGAGATTGACTTGGAGCATTGACCTCCTTGGGATCTTGCGGGGTCACCAGCGTGAAGGCTACAAACTTACCATCATTTGAAACAACACTAGAACCCACAATTTTCATTTTTGAAATTTGTTCCGGGCTAACTTGGGCAATTACATTACCCAATAAGAAAAATCCGACTACAGAGGAAAACACAATTTTCTTCATTTTGATCATTTATTTTTAGAAAGTGGTAAAGATAATGAATTTTCCTCAGCCAACACTCCACCAACAAGCATAGGTTTCAATTTTATCAATATTTTATTGTTTTTCAATATTTTATTGATTTCAATCTATCCAAATCACTCAAAAAACTGAATAAATTAAAAAATTACAGGAATTCCATTAGAAAAATTCTAAACAATCCAAAGTTGGAAACTTACATTAAAATTGTCCGAAAAACGTATATCCTACACCACCTTTTAGCCATTGTTTTAATAAAAAAACTCGATATGTCTATTTGGTTTTGTATTTTTTCTTTATTGGAATATTGATTAGTAATAGTATAAAAAGCTCTAAAAATAGAAACCTTGCTTTAGGAAACCATAAAATTTTAACGCGAACACCATGAATTCAAAGGCATCGTTCTTATTTTGCAAATTAGATTTATTACTTTTGTGTAGTAATTTACTTTTTGAGAACTATGTTCACAAATTTGAAAGAATCAATAACCAAAAAACGCATTTTACTCGCCCCTTTAGATTGGGGCTTGGGACATACCACCAGGTGTATCCCACTCATCAGGCATTTCAAAAATCAAGGACATGATGTGGTGGTGGCGGCTGAAGGTATTGCTGCACAACTATTAAAAGAAAACTTCCCTGAAATAACAATAGTAGAACTCCAAGGTTACCGAATCGATTATTCCAATAGTCAATGGGGATTTAGCTTAAAAATTCTTAGTCAGATACCCAAGATATTGAAAGCAATAAAATCAGAACATCAATTTCTTGAAAATTACCTAAGCAATCATTATTTTGACCTCATCGTTTCAGATAATCGATATGGTTTTTTTTCCTCAAAAGTAAAATCTGTTATCTTGACCCACCAGGTTCAAATTTTATCAGGAAAAGGAAAGCTTTTGGATAGCATTTTGAGAAAGATACATAAAAAAAAATTGGAAAAATTTGATGAATGTTGGATAGTGGATGGATCGGAAGCTCCAGGCTTATCGGGCATTTTGGGCCACCCAGCCCAATTGCCCAAAAACTATAAATATATCGGGTACTTGAGTCAATTTGATAATCAAAAATTACAAATTGGAGCAGCCCAACCCAATCATATTTTAATATTACTTTCGGGACCGGAGCCTATGAGAAGCATGCTGGCTTTGAAACTATGGAAACAATGCCAAAAACTAACAGAATACAGTTTTATTTTTGTTTCCGGCAATCCAAATGCCAGACCACCGGACCATATTCCTGCACATATTGAATGGTACAGCCATCTTAGTCAAAATAAATTGTTTGAAGCCTTTGAAAATGCTGAGATGGTTATTTGCCGTAGTGGTTATACTACTTTAATGGACTTAATGACCTTAAAACGCCCTGCCCTTTTGATTCCAACACCCGGTCAGACCGAACAAGAATACTTGGCACAGCATTTAAGCCAAAGTTCAAATGTATTTATGATGATGCCACAGAACCAACTAAACCTTAGATTGGCTATTGAAAGCTTTAAAAGAAAAAAAGACACTACTTATTCTTTTTTCAAAACACAAAATAATTTCAGGGAAATAATAGAAACTTAAATTTTTGTTTAAAATATTAACCCAAAGGTATATTTCATTTAACCCAATTTCAACTCTAAGAGCGTCAATACACTTGTAACTCCTTGCCCCAATAGGAGTGTTATCCACAATTAATTGTCAATTTATTTTCTTACATGTGGATAAACCTCTTCATAAGTAAAAATGTGAATAATTTTTAAAAAATTGTGAATAATGTAATATTGTCGGTGGATAACCTTAATTTCACGGTGGACAAATGTCAGTTTTACATACAATAAAAACCGAAAATTAAAAATATTATTACTGTAAGATTCGACCTATCTTCGCAAAAAAGGAAAAACTTTTTATAAAGTACAAAATGGAACTACAAAATATCAGGAAAAACTTAGGAACTAATAGAAAACAAAAAGCTTCAGACTTAGGCGTAAGTGCTTATGGAAAAGTACCGCCACAAGCAAGAGAACTGGAAGAAGCCGTTTTAGGTGCCATTTTATTAGAAAAAGACAAACTTTCTGATGTTTTAGAAATCTTACCCAAACCGGAATGTTTCTATGTTAATGCCCATCAAATTATCTATGCAGCCATCCAAAGATTGCAAGATAAAAAGATGGAAATTGACCTACTAACCGTTACAGAAGAGCTTAGAAAAACCGACGAATTAGAATTGGCAGGAGGTGCTTATGCACTTACCCAAATCACACAATCTGTACTCACTTCGGCACATGTCATCACTCACTCCAGAGTGGTGATGCAAAAATATATCCAAAGAGAACTCATAAGAATTGGCGGCGAAATTGTATCCGATTCTTTCGAAGACCGATCCGATGTATTTGAACTTTTGGATAAAGCAGAACAAGATTTATTTGAAATAGGTAATTCATATCTAAAAAAGGATTCCGAATCTATTAAAGATATCCTTGTCCGCACCATGGATGAGATTGAGGAAGCCAGAAAAAACAAAGATGACCTTACCGGTGTGCCTTCCGGATTTCCTATATTAGATAATATTACAGGTGGTTGGCAAAAGACGGATTTGATAATATTGGCAGCAAGACCCTCTGTGGGTAAAACGGCCTTTGCCTTAAACCTAGCAATGAATGCCGCATTAAACCCTACAAAACCCATGGGTGTTGCCGTTTTCTCCTTAGAAATGGGAAACACCCAACTGGTAAAGCGTTTATTGAGTATGGTAACAGAAGTTCGCCTAGAAGCTATAACCCGAGGCAGATTAGAAGACCATGAAATGGTACAGCTTTCCGAAAGAATGGACAAACTCATCAACGCTCCTATATTTTTAGATGATTCTGCCGGACTTAATATTTTTGAACTGAGAGCTAAATGTCGCAGATTGAAGGTAAAACACGACATCCAGCTTATCATCATCGACTATTTACAGTTGATGCATGGCGGACCGGACTCTAAAGGAGGGAACAGAGAACAAGAAATTTCTAAAATATCCAGAGAACTAAAAGGTCTTGCCAAAGAATTAAATATACCCATCATTGCTTTATCGCAATTAAGCCGTGCAGTGGAAAGCCGTGCAGGTGACAAAGGAAAAATTCCACAGTTGAGTGACCTTAGAGAATCTGGTGCTATTGAGCAGGATGCCGACATGGTAATGTTCATCTATCGCCCGGAATACCATGGTATTCAAAACAATGAAAACGGAGAAAGTGTCAAAGGAGAAACCCACTTAAATATTGCCAAGCACCGTAATGGCCGTTTGGACAGCGTTCACCTAGTGGCTAAATTAGAAATTCAAAAATTTTATGAAAAACCTTCAGAGGACAATTGGGCTATGGGCTTCAATAGTGGACAGGCACTACAAGGAACCCCTCCAATTGATAACTTCGGAAGCAGCATCAGCATACAAGATGGAGCTAATGCCCCTTTCCAAACTTTTGGCTCTAAGATGAATGCTTTCCAAAAGTTTGATGATGACAATGATTTTCAAAATCCAAATATCGGGTTTGACAACAATGAAGAAGAAGACTTGCCAATATAAGAAAGAGCTGCAAAATTGCAGCTCTTTCTATAATATTCTGTTTTAAAATGTTATTCTTAGAAAAAAAAGCGGATTAAAAAGAAGGCAATAAGTACAATTAATAAGACCAAAAAAATAGCTACCATTACAGGAAAAATAAAATTTGGACCAAAGGCTTTTCTTTTCTTACGAGTCTTTGTTTTAATAGATTGATTTAATTGCTGCTGTAGCTCTTTAATTTTCTCCTTATCCTTACCTGCTGCTAAACCTTCTACAGCATCATTCCAGAAAGGATTGTCCACAGTGTTCAATTCTAAATCATACGCTTCTTCATAAGAAAGATTACCTTCTATATACTGCCATAATTTATCATCAAAATTAGGCTCCTCCTTTAATCCGGTTCTATTTTTTGACATAATCTCCTTGTTCTAATTGCTCGATGATTAACCGTAAATTTCGTTTCCCATTTTGTATATGGCTCTTTACCATTTTCACTTCAAGGGAACAAATAGCGGCAATTTCTAAATAAGTGTGCTTCTTAAGATAAAACAACTCAATACAAGTTCTTTGCTCATCCTTAATCAAGCCCAGTGCTTGTTCTAGTCTTTGATGCTGCTTGTCTTTTTCCAATATAACCGTAAGGTCAAAATTTTCATCGTCTTTTATTTGCTCTATTTGATCAAAATTTTGAAAATCTTTCCGGACTCTTAAAGAAGAAATACAATAATTTTGTGCAATACGATACAGCCATCCTCCAAAGTTAGCAATGGGATATTTGCCCACTTCTTTCAATGCTTTTTCAAAAACCTGCTGAACCATATCTTTGGCATCGTCTTCATCTTTTAAATATTTCAATCCTACCCCTAACAATCTTAAAGTATATCGGCTCAATAACTCTCCTAAATACTTTTCGTCTTTTTCTTCATAGAAAAAATTCAATAAGTCTTGCTCCGGAATATGTTGAATATTTTTTGCCAAAATAAGGTTCTATTCTTTAAAAAATCACTTTTCTAAAAGATGATATTTTTATCAAATTCCATAAAATTAAAGACTTGTTGCTTTCACAGCTATGGTATTTATCAATTCTTGCTCTAAGTCTTTCCCTTTATTTTGAGTGTACCATTGGTGCATTTCCATTTCAAAGGCTTCAAAATCCCTGTCTCTTGGGTCGGCTTTCCAGTCATTCATTAAGTCCTGTGCTGCTGAAGGTCTTGGACCCCAACGGAATATTTGATTTTTTTCCTGATCAAATCCAACCATTACAGGAATACTCTTAGTGCCATTAGTCAAATACTGTTCAATAATTTCGGGATTTTCATCTCTCAAAACAATCTTCAATGGAATAGCCAATTTATCGGCAAGAGCCGCAATTAAGGGCAAGTTTTGGGCACTATCACCACACCAAGCCTCTGTAATTACCCACCACTCCTGCTTTGGAAGGTTTTCAAAATTACTTAATAACTCTTGAGATACTTCATAGGTTTTAGTCCATCGGCGCATCCTTTGAAGATTTAATTTGCCAAAATGGATATATTTTGGATCTGAAACCCTAGAAGGGTTCTCCTCATTTAATACTACTTCCTGAGCAGCATATTCTAAAAATTCGGGATAGCTAAAACTTCTATTTGCTTGTTCGAAAATCATAAAATTTATATTTAATTATTACCGCAAAGTTAACGCCAATGACATAAAAAATATATGAGTTAAATCATATTATCTACTTTTAACGCTTGCATGACAAAACAACAAAAAATAATTATGATAAAACATTGCTCTCATTCAAAAATCTATTTTACACTTTTTGTAATTTGTATTAAGTTTGCTTAATGAAAACCCAATAAATAATTATTCTCATGGTAAAAATAAGTGTTGCCTATCATAAGCCATCCCAAGCTTTTGTAGCAAAAGATGAATTTGGAAATAGTATTAGTTTTAAAGTTGACCGAAAAATGGAAGCCAATGACCCTATATCAGAAGGGAGCAGCACCAGCCCCATGACAGCATTATTGATGGCAATGGGTGCATGTTCTGGAATTGACATCGTATTGATTTTAGAAAAACAAAAACAAGATTTTGACAGTTTGACAATTGAAGTTGAAGGGGCTAGAGCCAAAGACCTAGTACCAGCACTATGGCTCAATGCTCATATTAAATATTTGCTTACCGGAAATATTAATTTAGGAAAAGCACAAAAAGCAGCCCAATTATCTGTTGATAAATATTGTTCCGTAGCAGAAATACTTAGACGTTCTGGCTGTGAAATAACTTATGAAGTGCGATTGAACTAATTGCATATTTACTAAATCACGCTTCTTTTGGCCTCTTCGAAAATAAAAACTAAAAACACCCCAACTTTTTTCAAAAGAAAACCGTCTAATTTTTATTAGAAAGTTAGTTTTTATTAGAAAAGTTATATATTTGTTCGTTAAAATTATTCTTCATGAAGAAAATTCAATTCAAAAACATTTTTTTTACACCATTTTTGGTTATTGCCTTGTTTTTTAATAATAAGGCAAATGCCCAATTAACCTTAACCAATAACCAAACTGCTGCCGATTTGGTCAATATGTTAGTTGGTCAGGGAGTTATCACCCTAAACCCTACCTTAAACTGCCAAACTGCCGCCAATGGCAAATTCTTTGGCACCAGCAATTTGGGTATTGACAGTGGTATTGTATTAAGTACAGGTGCTATAGTTTCTGCTCCCGGAGTAATTGGAATCAATTCAAATGCCAGTGCCTTTCAAACTACAATTTCAAATACAGCAAGTGACCCCGACTTGGCCATTATTGCCAATGGAAACATCAATGATGCTTGTTATTTACAGTTTGATATTATTCCAAAAGGAGACACCATTAAGTTTGACTATGTTTTTGGTTCAGAAGAATATCCTGAATTTGCTTGTACTAGCTTTAATGATGCCTTTGCATTACTAATTTCGGGCCCGGGAATTGTTTCCAATATCCCTGCCTTACCTACAAAACGTAATGTAGCCATAGTTCCAGGTACCACAAATATCCCCGTAGCTATTAATTCGATAAACTCTGGTACTGGTGGCGGTCCCGTTTCTACTTGTAGTAATCAATATACTGGAGCCCCATATACTCAATATTACATCAATAATGCCTCTGGTACAACTGTCGTTTGTGATGGATTCACTACGGTTTTAACTGCTATTGCTGCCGTTACACCTTGTGATACCTATAAACTAAAATTTGCTATTGGCAATGTAGGAGATGGTTCTTATGAATCTAGTATCTTCTTAAAAGCAGGTAGTCTTACCAGTACCAATATTCAAGTGACTCATGAGTCAGGAGGAGGAGCAAACTCTAACCACTTACACTCTGTAAGAGGCTGTAAACCGGCTGTATTAAAATACCAAAGAACAGATTGCGACACCATGCAACCTTTTACTTTCCATTTAGACATTAGCGGTACAGCTTTACCGGGTTCAGACTATACCCCTATTTCTACCACACTAAATGTTCCGGGAGGATCTTCTACAGGAGTATTAAATGTTCAAGGTGTTTTAGGACCACCAACAGGACCAAGATATGTAATCATAGGCGTAAAACATCCGGACTCTATTGCTGTAGGTGCAGCAGTGGTGCCTATTATTCAAAAAGATACCGTTTGGATTTATGATTCTCTATTTGTAAATATCAAAAATCCGGATACCGCCATTTGTCCAAACAATTCTATCACAATTTTTGGAGAGACAGACTCCTCTCTAAATTATGTATGGACACCTGCTGCTTATAACACTGGAAGCCTTACCTTAAATCCAACATTAACACAAACTGAACATTTTACACTAACGGTAACTCAGCCTGGCGGGCCACCATCCTGCCCACCAAACATACGCTCTTACCATGCTTTAGTAGAACAATACCCAATAATAAGCATGTCCTCTGACACCATTGTTTGTATATTTGATTCGGTGGTTATCCCTGTCTTGGTTTCTCCAGATTCGGTTAACTATATTTACAAATGGACACCGGCTACAGGATTAAGAGCTGACAATATTGGTACCAATTACTTTAAAGGACCTCCAGGAATGTTAAACTTCAACCTAAGAGTAGCCACTCCTGAAGCGGGTTGTGTAAGTAACCATAAATTAAAACTCAGATCAGTACAAGCTGAGAAATTTACAAGTTCAAGTCCTGCAGATGGAAGCGAATTCTATTATAATGATCAAATTAATTTTAATGCTAATGGTAATTTCATTTATTTCAAATGGTTACCTACAGAGCTATTTGCCGATCCATTTAATCCATTTACCAATATCGCTACCGCTAAACATGACCAATTGTATATGGTAGAAGGTAGCGACCAATATGGCTGCAAGGATACTGCTAAAATTTTTATTAAAGTAAAATATCCACCAAATCCACAAATGCCTACAGCATTTTCACCTAATGGTGATGGTCTTAATGATGACTTTAAAGTGGTGGGCGTTGATTATTTAAAATTATTAAAATTTGAAGTTTACGATCGCTGGGGCAGAAGGGTTTTCCATACAACCGACCCTAATAAAGGCTGGAATGGAACTGATGAAAGAAACGGTAAAGTTTGCGATATGGGTACTTATATGTATATTTATGTTACAGAACAAGCCAACAAAGAACTAAAGACCTTTAAAGGTGACATTACTTTAATTAAGTAAAAAACAATAAGTAATATGGTTTTTCAATATGGCATTCTTAAAAAAGGATGCCATATTGATTTTAAAAAAAATAATTAAAAACAAAGAAAGCCTTCCTATAATACGTCTTATTAATATGAGAAAATCACTAATCATTATCCTTATTGCTTTCATGAGTCTGGCTGTAAATGCACAAATATTCAAAGGCACTATAAGAAATGCTTCTGACTTTGAGTTGGTAGAAGGAGCAATGATTAAAGATCTAAATACCGGTGATTATGTATGGACAAACAAAAAAGGATATTTTGAAATTCGGACAAAACTGAATAACAACATAGTAATTTCAAAAGAAAGTTTTCAATCAAAAAATATTAACATCGGTAGCCAACAACTTCAATCTAGTCAAATAATACTTTTAAATCTCAATGAAAATTTATTAGAAGAGGTAATCATTACAGGCAAAACAAAATATCAAATTGACTCTATCAATAGAAGAGAACTTTACAAAACTCCCTTATCACAACCCAAGGAAAAAGCAGAATTCGTAATTACACCTACCAGCCTAATGATAGCAAACCCTATCTCCTCTTGGTTACAATATTTAGTACCCAGAACAAGAAAGACATTCCTATTTCAAAAAAGATTTAAACAATGGGAAGATGAAAAATATATAGCAACCAAATACAGTTTAGAAAAAGTGGCCAAAATAACGCTACTTGAAGGAGATGCACTTGCAAATTTTAGAAATGCCTACCCATTAACTATCGAAAACGCAAGAACAATAAACGAAATTGCATTAGAACAATGGATATTGAATAATTTTAAAGAATGGCAAAGTAAATCAAGTGTTGAAAAATTAGAATTAATATCTACTCAACTCAAGAATTAGCAAGTTATTAGCTTAAAAATATCTTAAAGAAAAATAGCAATCAACTATTTTTGTATTTTTACAGCTATTAAATATGCTTACATAAACCATAGGCTAAAAAATAAATTATGATTGAAAAGAAAACAATAATAACCCTGTTTATATTTGGCACTTTAAGTTCAGGAGCTTATGCCAAAAAAACAAACAATGCAATTCAAAAGTCCCAAGAAACTGATACCCTCATCAATTCAATTCCTTTAAATAGGCAAATGTTTACGGACAGAGTTTACAAGGCTATTAGAGCAGTGGATGCTAAGGATGGGGCTGTTGATAATATTATTTTTGATAAAATTGAAAACAAATCTGCAATACTTACCCAATCACTGATTGAATTACCTAAACTGATGATTATCCATATTGAAAATTCAGGATTAAGTCATGTTCAAAAAATAAATCTTTATCGGGAATTAGCAACTAAAATAGGCGATTTCAATAAAGACTTTACAGAGGATGTTGATGTTGTTCACTATAAGGAATTAATGAATAACTTTAACGGCTTGGTGAATGCTAATATTGATAATAAATTAATGAATTTTGCAAAAAAGAATGCAACAATTTACACTTTAAACAATATCAGTTTATTAGAAAGTGATAAAGAAGCTACCGCCTATGTTTACAAAACTGTAGGACAAAAATACCCTACCTTATTGATGAACGATTTACCCAAAATCGCAAACGAACCTTATACTGACGAAATAGTAGCTGCAGCAGCAAGAGTAGCTCCCAATATGGTATTAAGCTATGCTGCACCCAATTCAAAATACAGATATATTATTCAGAGAAATCCGGATAAACTGGTAAAAACTATTGTCCAAATAGCCGATGAGGCTAAAAACAAACTAAAAGTTATTCCTTTCCTTAATCAAATTAATGATGGAGAAAAGACTATTGCTCAAATAGACAAAATGAGTAATAATCAAGATGAATATTTTAAAAGTTTAGTGAACTTAAAAATATCCGGAAAAGCTATTTCACCTAAAGAATTGGATGATGAAATTGCCTATCGTTCTTTAGCCTATATTAGAAGAGTGAACGAGTTGCACGAAAGCTCAGAAGCCGTTCGTTTTAAATCAGTAGAAAATTTTTCTCCAGAAGAATATTATTTTATATTATTAGGCAGCCAGACTAATGAGATCTATACCAGCTCTTACCTAGGCATATTCAAAAGAATGATGGCAAAAATCGGAACAAAATCCACCTACGATTTGTTGAAAGAGGTGAAAATGACCAGATTTAGAACTTTTATCCGTATGGCTGCCGGTTACAATACCATTGGTACTTTTTTAAACAATATGCTTGAAACCGAAAAAACTGAATTATTACATTCATTCGTTTCTGATTTGGAAAAAGGCACCCGTGACGACTTGGAAGATGCCGTTGATGTAGCCGATGCCTTTGGCTCAATGACAGATGAAAAACTAATTACCTTCTTAAAAGATGAGGTAAAAAACAATTACGAACGTGTTTACAAAGACAAAAAGCTTACTAAACAAGAAAAAGAAAAAGGAGTAATCGTTTATGGTTTATTGGCAAGCATCTTTAACAGCTCCGGAAATGCAGACAATTTACAATCAGCAGTCAGCAATATTCCACCAATTAACTATGTGGATTACAATTCTTTAATCAATGAAGACAGTGTAGTCGTGCAACAAGTATTCTTTTATGGAGATGAGGATGGGAAAGTATCCTATGCAAATTTTATGTCTTCCTTTAAAAACAAAGAATGGAAAATTGACGAGTCTAATCCTTATTGGACTGTCATCACTAGTCTGGGAAGTCATAAAGACATCATTTATGCCAATAAGCCACTTTTTGGAGAAGGTAAGGATGAAGAAGCACAAAACAAACTATTTGCTTATATGGCTTCCAATAATATTGTGCCTACCATCGTTATTCATAGAGGGCATAGCTATCACCTTGAAGGCTCCTTGAAAAACCTGACCCCCGAAGTAAGAATTGTTATGTTGGGCTCTTGCGGTGGCTTCCATAATCTAGCCAATGTCTTGGATAAAGCCCCAGATGCTAATATCATTTCCACCAAACAAATCGGTTCTTACAGAATTAACGAACCCATAATAAGAAGACTAAATGAAGACCTGTTGAAAGGTAAAAATGTGAATTGGATAGAGATGTGGAAAGACTTGGAAACAAAATTTTCAAAAGCTTCCGAAGCTGAAAAAACTCTATTTAGTGATTATATTCCACCTAATAAAAACTTGGGAGCCATTTTTATCAAAGCCTATAGAAATTTAGAGATTTCTGGAAAGTCTTAATAATTTCATTTTTTACCCATTTCAATAATGAGTAAGATTATTACCAGTAAAAGCTTATTCTTTTTTAAAGGATAAGCTTTTTTAATAAAAAATCCCCATTTGTTGAAAACTTAACAGGCTTACCCTTTGCAATATTGTATCTTTGTAGGTTAAGAATTATGGCTAAGAAAACAAATGAAACTCCTTTAATGAAGCAGCACGGTGAAATCAAAGCAAGATATCCCGATGCTATTTTATTGTTTAGAGTAGGCGATTTTTATGAAACTTTTGGTAAAGATGCAGTTATTACATCAAAAGTTTTAGGAATAACGCTTACCAAAAGAGCTAATGGTTCTGATGCTGCCAATGAATTGGCGGGCTTTCCTCATCATGCTCTGGATACTTATTTGCACAAATTAGTAAAAGCAGGTTATCGGGTTGCAATTTGCGACCAACTAGAGGATCCTAAAACTGCCAAGGGAATCGTAAAACGTGGCGTTACAGAGCTTGTAACTCCTGGTGTAGCTCTCAATGACCGTCTTTTAGATAATAAAACCAATAATTTTTTAGCTGCCGTTTATATAGAAGATAAAGAAAATGGCATTGCTTTTATCGATATTTCCACCGGTGAATGCTTTTTAGCACAAGGAGATTTGGAATATATGGATAAATTACTTCAAAGTTTCCAACCCTCTGAGGTGATAATTTCTAAAGGTAAACAAAGATTTTTCAAAGAACATCTTGACCAAAAATATTATACCTATGCCTTGGAAGATTGGATTTTCCAACATCATTATGGGTATGAATTACTAATTAAACATTTTGAAACCCAATCTCTTAAAGGTTTTGGAGTGGAAGACTGGACAGCTGCTACCATAGCCGCCGGAGCTGCTTTCCACTATTTTAAAGATACAGAACATCCACACCTACAACACCTCACCAACCTGCAACAAATTCATAAAAATGACTTCTTATGGATGGATAGATTCACCATAAGGAATTTAGAATTGATTTATACAGGTTCAGATCAGGGTAACTCTTTGCTACAATGTTTAGATGCCACCACCACCCCTATGGGTGCCAGGCTGTTGAAACGATGGCTGCTTTTCCCTTTGGTTGACATCAATTTAATCAAAGACCGGCAAAACCATATAGCCTTTTTGAGCAATAACTCTGAAATTGATGCAGAAATCAAAAAGCACCTTCAAGCAATTGGAGACCTTGAAAGATTGGTGGCTAAAGTGCCATTGAAAAAAATCAACCCTAGAGAGCTTGTTCAATTATCAAGAGGTTTAAAAAGTACAGACAATTTAAAGGAAATAGGAAATTTAATCGAAAATTTACCTTTTAAAACCTTACTACAAAAAATTCAAGATAGTCAATTGGTGCTTCAAATAATTAATGAAAACATCAAAGAAGAACCGTCAGTAAGTATCAGCAAAGGAAATGTTATTCAAGATGGTATCAATTCAGAGTTGGATGAACTGAGAAATATTGCTTTTCATGGAAAAGAATACCTACAACAAATTTTAGAACGGGAAACCCAAGCTACCGGCATCCCCTCTTTAAAAATATCTTTTAATAACGTCTTCGGTTATTATCTCGAAGTAACCAACACCCATAAAGATAAAGTACCTGAAACTTGGATCAGGAAGCAAACCTTGACAAATGCAGAAAGGTATATTACACCGGAACTCAAAACATACGAAGAAAAGATTTTAGGAGCAGAAGAGAAGATATTGGTATTAGAGTCCCGGATATATGATGAACTTTTAGATAAATTACAGTTGCACCTCCGACTGATTCAAGAAAATGCAAAAATTATTGCACAAATTGATGTATTAAGAGGTTTAGCACAGGTTGCTGTTCAATACAATTATGTGTGTCCGGAAATAATAGAAGACCCCATCATCGATATTAAAGATGGCAGACATCCGGTTATCGAACAGCATCTACCTCCGGGAGAAGAATATGTTGCCAATGATGTGTTATTAAATAGAAGTGAGCAGCAAATTATCATTCTTACAGGACCTAATATGAGTGGTAAATCTGCCCTACTCCGCCAAACTGCACTAATCACCTTGATGGCACACTTAGGTAGTTTTGTTCCTGCAAAGTCAGCTCAAATTGGGCTTACCGATAAGATTTTTACCCGTGTAGGAGCCTCCGATAATTTAAGCGGTGGAGAATCTACATTTATGGTGGAGATGAATGAAACTGCAAGTATTATTAATAATGTTTCTGCAAGAAGTCTTATCCTGTTGGATGAAATTGGTAGAGGCACCAGTACTTATGATGGGATTTCAATTGCTTGGTCTATTGTGGAATATTTGCACCGTCATCAAAGTAAAGCAAAAACCATTTTTGCTACTCATTATCATGAACTAAATGAGTTGGAACACAAATTAGAAGGAGTAAAAAATTACCATATTTCCCATAAAGAAACTAATGATAAAGTAATCTTCCTAAGAAAGTTTGTACCGGGTGGAAGTCGCCACAGCTTTGGTATCCAGGTAGCAAAAATGGCAGGAATGCCAAAGAACTTAACCCAAAGAGCAGAAGAAATACTTGCTGTTTTAGAAGAAAAGGGGAAGGAAGAAGGCAGCTTGAACAATAAAGTAAAAAAGGTACATACAGAAACCTATCAACTCAATATTTTCGATGGCTTAAGCACTGATTTAGAGCGTATCAAAGAAATACTTTTTGAAACGGACATCAATACATTGACACCTGTAGAGGCATTAATGAAATTAAATGAACTGAAGGAGGTGATTAAGATTTATCAATATTAATACCGAATTGTTCGGATATTATTTTGAAGGCTTAAAATAATTAGAGCTTGCTGTTAAAATAACTGCAAGCAAGGAATACTACTCTACCCTATCTAAATTAATTGGGGTTTGCTGTTAAACTCAATCAAAAGACATTTCTTCATATTTTTTATTTTATAA
>DAOMPL010000014.1:0-64348 GCA_035444785.1 Edaphocola sp.
ATCAAAAAAAATCCAATAACCAAATATTGGACTAATTATTTTTTCATATTGGTATAATATAACAGATAAAATGGTAAATGACTATTTGGAGCATCATAGAAATCCTAATTCAAATAATAATGAAAATTTCATAATTGAAAATTAGCCTTCATGCTGGAGGAGACTTTTAGTCTCCTTTTTGTAAACTATGGACTTCAAGTCCATAGGGGTTTATTGAAGACCCGGACAAGATACTGAATACCATAGAAGAGCAAGTAGAAAACTACTGGAATAAAAGATACAAAAATAAAGAGGTCAATATCTATCAGCACAACTACTATATAGGAGAGGATATAGTAATGGCTATTGATCTGGTGCTTACCGTGGTTACGGTAGTGAAAGGATTGACAAAGGTATCTCAATAACTACCTAAATTTACACAATGGATTGATAATGTACTGAAGCGGAGGAAAGCATATTGGCTGTCAGCAGGGATTTTTAGGTTTGGTGAAGATTCTGTTACGATGAGAAATTTCCTAAACCTGACCAACCGAAAACCTGATGGCTGGTTTAATGTCCTATGCCATGGTGAACCAAAAGCAGTAATTATAAATGGTAGAAAAATGAAAGCCGAAGAATTTGCACAAAAGCTTTTAGCAGAAGGCTATGAAAAAGGTACACCAATCCGATTAATTGCATGTAATACAGGAGCGAAACCTAATGGCTTTGCAAAAAAAATAGCAGAAATATTAGAAACAAAAGTTTTAGCTCCTACAAATAAAGTGCAAGTTCTTCAAAATGGAGAGTTTGATATTCTGAATAAAGGGAAATTTATAGAATTTAATAAATAAAATCAATATGAGGTTATTTGGATTTATAAAAGAGAACGATTCTGTAGAGGGATCTATCAGCATAAAAGATTTAATTCAAGAAGGAGGAATAGAGAGTCCTTACAGAAAAGAGGTTATTGACTATTTAGAAAAAGGAAAACTTTGTGTGCCTTGGATGGGTTGTATAGAAGATGCAAATGATCCTTTATTTGATACAGATGATTACGAAAATGATGATTTCGTAGCTTACTATGCTATTTATACAGATGGGCATTGGATATGGCCACAATATATTATTGAGTATTTAAAAAAATATCCTACCATGAAAATAGACACGAAATTTATTCAATATGTAATAGGGAGACGAGGAAAAGAAATAGAAATACCTGATGAAGATGTCTTGTCAATGGAGAAAAAATACATGACCAAGTTTACATAAAAGTATGTAATTATTTGAATAATGGCACAAGTTTGCAAACTTGTGCCATTGTCTTTGAGCAAAGGGAATGGTGTCACTCGTCCTTTTATTTGCAAACGCACGATGGCGAAAAGAAAAAAGAGACAACTGACGATACGCCAACGCACAGGGGCTACACTCGTTTGTTCCGTGCAATTTCAGATAAGTTTGACCTTAACGGCACCAGAATACTAACATTCAAAGAGTTGAAAAGGCTGAGAATAGAATTACGCAAATTAGGAATAGAACTGGAAGTAGTGAGTAGAAAATCGCCTGCTACCAAAAGCTTATGGGAAAAGATGGCATTGGGTAACAATCCTGAGGGTAATCGTGTATTGGGATTTTTTAGAGAGCAGCCTGGCTTTTCGAGAAAGTTTCAGATGGAATTGGGCGGGCCTAAAATGTATGTACTGGATGAAGTATCTGCATATACTGTAGCACACGAGATGCAGCACGCTCGCTTATGGCATAAGATGCATATTGAATTTCCAGAACTTAAAGCGGTGTACTCAAGAATTTCACAAAGAGTACACGAAGAATTTGTACTTTCAGAACTACTTAAAGAAGGCAAATGGAATATGGATGATTTGTTGAAAGATTTAAAAACTATCAATAACACACATGGAATTCCAGAAGGGTTATCTCCCTCTAATTTAGATTACTATAAAGAATGGAAATTAATTGATCAAATAAAACCATATTAATATGAAACAGACCAAAGAACAAATAATTGAAAAAGCTAAAAAGGTTTTAATTGATATAGAATTTAATTGGTATTTTGAAGACACAATCAAGGTGTTTAATTCAGAAGAAACTAAATATTTTTATACCCAATTTTGGAATGGAGAGAAATGGGTATTCTATGCTAATATACCTTCTGAGCAATTTGCCAATAGAAATGATGCTACTATTGGTATTGTCTTTAGTGATGAACTTGAGCCTATTGTTTTTCTTGACGGCACTGGGGGGCGTATTCCAAATCTCAAGATATCCCAAAAAAATGGTAAATACTTTATTGATGGAATATGGGAAGGTGAGTAGTTAAAAAACCATTTTAAAATGAAGTATACAAAAGTACAAGTAATAGAAAAAGCAAAAAAAGTATTAATGGAACTGGATTATGATTGGTATTTTGAGGCTACGATAAGATTGGTGAGTTCCGAAGAAAAAGATTATTATGGCAACTATGGAACCAATAAATGGAAGTTTCTAGCTAATGCTCCAAGTGAGCAGTTTGCAAATTGTAATGATGCAGTTATTGGATTAATAATTGATGATGAAACACTAGAACCCCTTGTACTTCTTGATGGAACAGGAGGGCGTATTCCAGATCTCAAAATATCTCAAAAAAACGGTAAATACTTTATTGATGGAATATGGGAGGGTGTGTAGAGAAAAAATCAATTTAAAATGAAGCATACAAAAGTAGAAGTATTTATAAACACAGATAAGCAAATGAAAATGTGCCTTAGAGATGGGTGCTACGGTGTATGAATTTTTGCATGAACTCACACACATGAAGCACCTTTGACTTTTGTAGAAAAAAATTTCATTATTTGCAATGATTTGATTTTCAGATTTTTTTTCTTTTTAAAAATGAGACAGTGTGTCTCATCGCCTTTTTTGCTTACTTTTGAGCTAGGTATGAAAAAACAGAATAAAAAGTGGTCGTAGCAGCAGAACAAACACCCCAAAAATGAACGAAATTATGGCAAAATTAACCCGACCGCACTAAAAGGGACAAGGCAGGAAAAAGACAAGATACAGGCATTATATGCCGATAGTGCTTATAATGGAGAAGAGCAAAAAAAAACTATAAAGAAGCATGAGCTTATAAACAAGGTACATGAAAAAGGTTATCGAAATAAGCCATTAACAGAAGAACAAAAGCAAAATAACAAGAAAAAGTCACAAATAAGAGCAAGAGTGGAACATGTATTTGATTTTATGGAGCAAAGCATGAAAGGACTACAGCTCCAATCAATCGGGTTAGTCAGTGCGACAGGAATTATTGGATTAATCAACCTAACCTATAACATTTTTCGTTTTGAGCAAATAATAAGACTATCTTAATTATTGAATAAGTTATTAATTTGCAGATAGATAGATAGATGGATGGATAGACAAAAAACAATAAAAATATTATGAAAACATAAAAATAATCCATACTTTAGCATCAAGTTTTAAGAAAACCGTCAAAGGGTTCTACGCTTTTCTGATAAACGTATCTGTTTTTTTGTAAACTGAAATAAAAAAAATGATTTTTAGAACCCACCAAAAGTAATAATTATGAAATTTGAATACAGTGAACAAAAACTGTCTGAACAAGAATTGGCAGATTTTGAAAAAGCATTTAAAATAAAACTGCCACCGAGCTACAAGAAAGTAATGCTCGAATACAATGGTGGCAGCCCCGAAAAAGAATATTTTTAAGGGGGGGGTTATTCTTAGCAATCAAATATGGCGAAAATAGCATTGATGATACTATTAATCTAATATCAGATGTTCTTCCAAAAGGATTTTTCCCTTTTGCAGATTATTGTGGGGATATATTTTGTATTTCTCTGAATAATGATGACTACGGAAAAATATATTGGTTTAAAGAAAGCGGAGAAATAGAGTTGGTTGCAGCATCTTTTGATGAGTTTATGGAAAGGCTTACTGATGACCCTGATGAGTAAACTGTTTTCTGGTAAAGAAATGTTTTTTATTCCTTTTATTCCTTTTTGTCATGCTGTTAGACATCTCATTATTTCACTATAAAATAATATTATTATGGCTATAAACAGCCCTTTTGGCGAAAGTAGCGTATTCCATGAATCGTTTGAATGGATGGGCGATAAAAAGAAAGATAAAAATAAATCTCTAAGTATTGAATATGATTCAGTTGAGCAGCTTAACAAAACTGGCATTATAGATTATGAAAATGTTATTTTTGTGTTTATTGTTAGCTCAAAAAACTTAAATGATGTAAACGCAACATTTGAGCTTACGCCATACAATCTGTATGGGATATTACCCGAAAAAACAATAATAGGTAACAATACCATTCTTCCCAATGGAGAGAAAAGAGTAAAAATAAAAGTATCGAAATATATTGCAGAAAGAACAGATGCACGATTTGAAGTAAAAGTAATCTGTGATGGTATAAGTAGTAGTACTGGGAAGTTTAAACTGGATGGAAATGCAGAAAAGCAAAAGAATAATTCTTGTTTTTGCAATAGAGACTTCACCCCTAGTGAATTGCAAAATATCGTGATTGAACTAAGGAAAAATACTTTTTATGATAAAAAAAGTATATACACTTATCATACTGATTATTTATTTCATAGCAATTCTGAAACTAAAGAAGAGTATAAAAATGAAATCATTCCTGTTGAAGACAGAATATTTTAAAAATTAACATTTGTGTTAAATAAAACATTTAAGGATTATAAAATAGATAATTTCATTAAAAAAATTTCCTTTTTAGCTCAAATGTACATTGAGACGGCTTTTTTTACATCTACAATAGAGTTGACACATTTGAAAAAAACGTATGATCCATTTAGAGGCAGAGGATTTATTCAGCTTACTCACAAGGGAAACGAAGATAGCCGAACAAAGAATGCCACATCTTATTTGGGGTATAAAAAACACTCACAATTAGATGTTATAACTAGCCCTGAAATAATCTCTCAATCATTACACTTTTCAGCAGATTCAGGAGGATGGTTTTGGACTAAAGGGGTGAGGAAAAATGATGGAAGTCTAATTAACCTAAATGATAAATGCGGAGCAGAGGAATCTAAATTCAAAGAGGTTACGCGACTCATTAAAGGCTCTGCAAGTGAGTTTAGTGAACGATATGATTCGTTTAAAGCACTTTTAAAAATCATGATGTATGAAAAATGTATCAATAAATAACGTTTTTTCAATAATATTTATGATGTTACTCTTTTCTTGTAATGAAGAGAAAAATTCTAAAGCATTCAAAAACATTCATGAAAAAATTGATTCTATTTCTTTTGATAACGAAAAATTAGTCATTGAAAAAATTTATACAAAAAAAAGTACAGAGTATAATATTCTTTTCACAAAGCACACCTATAATATACCATATCTTTTCATTGTCGGGAAAGATACTATCCAGTCAAATAACTTATACATAAGAAAATTAGATAGTGGAGAGAATGCATTTGTAATAAGTTTTGTACAAGGAAATGCAACCGAATTTCAATATTTATATAGGCTTTCAGAGGATAAGAGAATTATTCTCAATAAAATAATTATTCTTTATTCAAATATAAAAGGTAATATAGTAAACGTTGATAGCATTGAAATAGATAAAAAATCAAACATGCTAACCAAAGAAGATATAAAAAAATTATATCATTTATAAACAAAAATTGACCAGCTATGACAGATGCTAAAAAGAGGTATGAATCACTAAAGAAGAAACTATGAGAACATTTATTTACATACTAACTTTAATGCATTTTTCTTGTAATTATTATAGCAATGATTTAAATAATAATTTAAATATTAAACAACAGACCAAGGAAGAGATTTGGGTATAAAACACCCATCGAAATTTTCGTTGAAAAATTGGACAATTTAGAGTCTGTTGCATTTATTACTTGAATCCACCTATTTCTAAAAAAATGCCCTCTTTCTGAAATTATTAGCTAATTATATTTGATTTGCTAATTTTTCTATCATCGTTTCAACATCCAAATTTTCTGTAGCTGCCTTATAATTCAAAACTATTCTATGCCTTAACACTGCAGGAGCTATTGCCTTTACATCCTCTATATCCGGAGAAAACTTCCCATGTAATACCGCATGGCATTTTGCCGCTAAGATTAAGTTTTGAGAAGCTCTAGGTCCGGCACCCCAGGCCAAATATTTACTCGCGAGTTCATTGCCGGCATGGTTGGGCCGGGTGGACTGCACCAACTTAACGGCATAATGCAATACATTATCAGGAACAGGAACTTTTCGAATTAAGTTTTGAAAGCTTATTATCTCCTCGGCACTAATCACTTTAGGTACATCTTCCGAAATATTTCCGGTAGTTTGTTTTACAATTTGAACCTCTTCATCAAAGTCGGGATAATCGACTTTAATTAAAAACATAAACCGGTCTAATTGAGCTTCCGGCAAAGGATAGGTGCCTTCTTGTTCAATAGGGTTTTGGGTGGCTAGTACGAAGAAAGGTTTAGGTAAGGCATAAGATTCTCCTGAAATAGTAACACTTCTTTCCTGCATGGATTCCAATAAAGCAGCCTGTGTTTTTGGTGGGGTACGGTTAATCTCATCTGCCAAAATAATATTAGCAAAGATGGGGCCTTTAATAAATTTAAAATGCCTTTGCTCATCCAAAATTTCTGAACCGGTAATATCACCGGGCATCAAATCAGGCGTAAACTGCACTCGCTTAAAACTCAAGTCCATGGCATCTGCCAACGTTTTTACCAAAAGTGTTTTTGCCAATCCTGGCACCCCTACCAAAAGGCTGTGACCATTACATAAAATAGCCATCACCAATTGCTCTACTACATCATTTTGACCTACTACTATTTTTGCAATAGCGTTTTTCAATGCCGTATATTTTTGTTGTAGTTGCTCAACAGCAACTACATCAGAACTTATTTGTATTTCCATAGTTCAAATATAAAAGAAATTTTCAATTAAGTGATTTTTTGAGTATTTTTTATCGGTCAAATAAAATCCTTTGTCCTTTTATGGTATCATTTACCTTACCATTATCAAACACAATATTTCCATTGACCATGGTTTTATCGATACTATAATCAAAATGCTTCCCTTCCAAAGGGCTCCAAGCACATTTGTATAAAATGTTTGATTTTTGAACCGTATAAGGATTTTTTGAAATCAATACCAAGTCTGCATGATAGCCTTCCCGGATATATCCTCTTTTGGCAATTTGAAAACAATCAGCAGGGGCATGACACATTTTCTCTACGATTTTCTCCATGCTTATTTTTCCTTCTGAATAATACTGTAACATCATTTGCAAAGAATGCTGCACCAATGGAAGCCCGGCAGGTGCTTGGCTATAAGCTTGTTGCTTCTCTTCCCAAGTATGCGGGGCATGGTCTGTAGCAATGATGTCTAGGCGGTCATCTAATAAAGCTTTCCATAAAGCATCTCTATTATCTGAGGACTTAATAGCAGGATTGCATTTAATTAAATTTCCTTTTTCGGCATAATCATCTGCTGTAAAATGCAGGTGATGCACACAAACCTCATTGGTTATTCTCTTGTCGCCTAATGGTATTTTATTGGTAAATAAATCCAATTCTTTGGCTGTGGTAATATGTAGGATATGCAGTCTGGTATTATATTTTTTGGCTAAAGCTATTGCTTTGGAGCTACATTGATAGCAGGCTTCCACATCTCTGATTAATGGATGAAAAGATGCATCTGTAGGGTTGGGATATTTTTCTTTATTTCTGGCGATAATAGCTTCGTCTTCACAATGCGTAGCAATTAGATGAGCCGTTTCAGAAAATATTGTATTTAAAGTGACAGAATTATCCACCAACATATCACCGGTACTACTGCCCATGAAAATCTTTATGCCACAAACCTCTTTTAGTTTTTCATTGGTTTTTAGCACCTCATCAATATTTTTATTGGTAACACCCATAAAGAAAGAATAATTTGCTACCGATCCGGCGGCAGCAATATTATATTTATTTTCTAATAGTTCTTGGGTGGTAGCCGGAGGATTAGTATTGGGCATCTCCATAAAAGTGGTAACGCCACCAGCAACGGCAGCACGTGCCTCTGTGGCGATGGTAGCCTTATGGGTAAGTCCGGGTTCTCTAAAATGAACCTGATCATCAATAACTCCGGGGATTAACCATTTTCCTGAGCAGTCAATTTCTTTCACTTTACTGTAAATAGGGATAGAAGTGCCTATTTTTTCTATAAATCCATCTTTTATCAAAACATCACCATTAAATGATTTTCCCTCATTGACTATGGTTGCATTTTTTAATAATATAGTTTCCATCATGATTTAGTTCTAAACATTATTACATTCTCAATCTTGCAATTTACCGAATTTATAAAAACATTCTTGATAAAATTTTTGTTAATTTATGTAGTTTCCATTCTTTATGTATTTCAAAGATAAACCGGCTTAAAATGGGCACAAGATTTTCCTTTTAACCTTAGATAAACCAAGGCAGTAGTATAAATATCTCTTCCACAATACTCACTAATTCTCTTTAAATCATTCTCCAACCAATATACACTATTCACTTCACTACCGTCAATATCTGTTTTAGAAGAAGGAACCCCTAAAATATGGGCTAATAAATCCAATGATGTATAATGTTTATAATCACCGAACCGCCACAATTCTAAAGTATCCTGATGAAGGATTTGCCATGGTTTCAACCCTGATAATTCTAATGATTTTGGCAAAGAGAGCTTATGAACCAAGGCTCTACGGCAGATATAGGGCAAATCAAACTCTTTGATATTATGACCACAAAATACAACATTGCTATTACTCTTTGCTTCTAGCTCTTTTATCAATTCAAAAAACTCGGTTAAGAGCTGCTGCTCATTATGATTAGCTATCATCTTCACTCTGACAAGCTCATCCTTTTCCTGAATAAAACCAATGCCTATGCAAATAATTTTTCCAAATTCAGCATAAATACCCGCATGGTTAAAATAACTTAATTCTGACCCTGCCTGTTCTGCTTCTGTTAATTTAAGATAAGAAGCCTTATGTTCCCACAATTTTTGTAATGAAGCATCTAAAACCTCAAATGACTTTTGATTGCTTACTGTTTCTATATCTATAACTAATTCCATAAAAAAATTTTTTTAATTAAAAAAAACACTATCTTTGATTAACATTCAGATAACAAGCCAACCTATGAATCATTTATAAAATATTTTTAATTAATGACTTCAACTTTAAAATTACTTAAAATAATACTATTTACAGCATTATTTTTTTTAGTAAAACTTCAGGTATATGGTTTTGAAACCCAAGAATACTTCACAGGAAAAATTAAGTACAAGAGTAACTTTACAGATTTCAAAGGGAACGACATCAATAAAAAAGTTGATAGTTGGTTCGACTTAGAACAAAGCATGTATTTTAATCAATACAATTTCAAAATAATAAATGACCAGAATAAGTATTTAAAACTCTTTCAAGGGAAACACAATGCCTATTTTTATTTTAATTCGGACAATTCAGCCTATAAAATAGACCAAAGTTCAAAGACTACACAAATAGTAAATGTTATTGAAGTAGATGATGTGGACACCATTTTAGGATATCCTTGTGAGGCCGTAAAAATAGAAACAGACTTTAGAGCCTATATCTATTTTTTTAACCCACAAATAAAAATCGATACCACACCGTATATTAATTACAATATGGAAGCTTGGAATGTTTACCTAAAAGAATCAGAAGGAGCATTACCCTTGAGAGTGATAGTAATCGATATTAAAAGCAAATACGTTGAAGACCGGAGAGCAGTTGAGGTAACAAATTTACCTCTTATGACTTCAGATTTTGATTTTCCTAAAAATATAAAACTAAGACATTTAAAGTATGGTATTGATTTAATTTGGTAACCTACATTAATCCCAATCCTTTCTTCGGTTTTGCTTTTTAGTACTTATCATTTTCTTTTGTGTTATTCTTTTTTGGATAGATGCTTTGCTCGGCCGGGTAGCGACTCTTATCCTTTTCGGGATTAAAGCTTTGTTCACCAACTCTAAAATCTTCTGAATTGCATCTTGTTTATTCTCTAATTGAGAACGACTTAAACTACTTTTAACCAACAAGAATCCATCTGCGGTCAACTTTTTACCTAAGGCTAAAAACAATCTTTCTTTTTCTTCTTTATTGAAAACTTGGGATGCCCACATCAGCCAGCGAGCCTCTACCATGGTTTCCACCTTGTTTACATTTTGGCCACCCTTACCACCACTTCGGGCAGTCTTAAATATTATTTCTTCACTAAAATCTTTCATTCAACCAAAGATAAAATAAACCTGTTTTATTCCCTTTAATTTTGGGTCATAAAATTGAAAAAATTTGAAATAAAAACATTAAAAAGAATATCCAAAATCTACCATAAGAGCTTAGACAACATTCATTTGGTAATTGGATAAACCTCTTTCTGTTTTACAAACTTCCGGTTCTTCCTCCATCCACCGGAATACTGACACCGGTAAGGTAGCCCGCCGAAGGACTGCATAAATAAGCTGCCAAGGAAGCTATCTCTTCAGGTGCACCAAACCGTTTCATTGGGATTTCATGTATCATTTCCTCTTCAACTTCACCCCTTTCTGCCCCGGTTTTATCTGCTTTGTTATTAATGATGCTTTCCAATCTTTGGGTGGCAGTAGCTCCCGGCAATACATTGTTTACCGTGATACCAAAAGGAGCCAACTCATTACTCATAGTCTTAGCCCAAGAAGCGACAGCACCTCTGATAGTATTTGAAACCCCTAAGTTCTTTAAGGGTATTTTTACCGATGTAGAAACTACATTGACTATTCGACCAAATTTTTCAGCTTTCATTCCGGGAATTACTGCTTGTGTAATAATTTGGTTACACAGCAAATGCTGCTGAAAAGCGGACAAAAATGCCTCAGGACTTGCCTCTGTAATAGGACCACCAGCCGGACCTCCTGTATTATTTATTAAAATATGAATTGTATTATTTAGCATAAAATCACCGATTACAGTCTCCACTTGGTGATAGTTACTAAAATCTGCCACTAAATACCGGTGTTGTTGCCCATCAATGGTATGTAAAGATTGAACCGCTTGCTTTAGTTTAGTCTCATTTCGAGCTATTAAAATACAATTGGCACCTAACAAAGCTAATTCCTTTGCTATTGCCAAGCCTATGCCTTGCGTACTTCCGGCTATAAGAGCATTCTTATTACTTAAATCTAAATTCATTATTTTTTTAATTTCCTTGTGGATATAATATTTTATTCAATTGTCCAATCATTTCTTTAAGTACTTCACCTGAATTATTATTTCCGGTATTGATACCAACAGCTTTTAATGAAAAGTCGTTTAACACTGCAATAAACTTATGGATTGTCAACAAATCAAACCTTGAAGCATAGCCTCTATAATGGTATAGGGAGCGACTTTCAGGATTATTAAAATCATCAGGAACACTATAACATCTATAAATTCTATCAGCAAAAGTGTAAAAAGTGGCTACTACCGGAGGCAAAGGTATGCTTTTTGGATTTCCTAAAAAGTAATTAAGCATTTGACCTAATCTTTGAGTATCATTTTGAAAAATAACTTTAGGCAAATCAAAAAAATCAAAGTCCCTACTGATCCCGATGTATTTTTCAACCAATTCAGCATTCAAATCAGACAAATTTGGCTCATTAATCAATACTTTTTCTATTTCGTTACTGATTTTTTTTAAATCATTACCCAAATTATTCGCCAACTTTTCGGCTATACTAAAATCGATTTTTAAATTTTTATTCGCACCATATTGTTGTATCCAAGAGGGCACTTCCTTTTCTTCTAAACCTTGGCTTTTAAATACCACACCTCCACCTGCAACAATGGCATTTGCCCATTTGTCTTTACTATTGGTACTTTTTCCTCTATAATCAATTACGAAAATAGTGGTTGCCGTTGGATGTTCCAAGTAAGGACTTAAAGCTTCCATTTTATCCATTTGGGCGGCCTCTCTAAGTATCACAATAGAGCGATTGCCAAACATTGGAAATTGGCTACAGGCACCCATGATATCTGCTGCGGTACTTTCTTTACCATAAAGTGTAATAAGATTAAAATCTTTTTCTTCAGGGCTTAAAATTTCATTATTAAAAATCTCTAAAATTTTATCAATATAATAAGCCTCTTCACCTTCCAACAAATAAATAGGACTGTATTGTTTACTGTTTAATACAGACATTATTTTGTTATAAGCTGCAAGCGTATTTACTTTCTCTACTTTTTCTTTTTTTGCTTTTGCCATTTTTATTGAATGTTTTTTTCCATGATTTGGTGCGGAAGGCCTACTTCTTCAAAGATAGGACTTTTGGTCTGATATCCCATTTTTTCATAAAAAGGAATAGCACTGCATCTGGCATGGAAGGTAATCAAGCTAAAATCTTTTTTCATTGCATAGGCTTCCACCGCTTGCAATAATTTATGGCCAATACCTTTGCCTCGATATTCCGGAGCTACAGCCATTTGCTTCAACCTGATAGTATCCACTTCAACCGGTAGGGCTAAAAGACAAGCAATGACTTTTTGATTTTCTTTATAAATAAAAATTTGTGTATCTATTTCCGAGCTTAAATCTTCCTGATATAGATTTAAACCTAAAGGAGCCCTCAACACCTCGTGCCTTAATTGCAACACCTCTAAATATTCCGGTTGTTGGGAGCGTATGATGTAAACATGTTCTTCCATATTATTAATAATCGGTTTTAGGCAAAGAATCTAAAATACCTAAATAACTATCATACCTTAAAAAAGAAACCTCATGCCCTAAAGCCTCTTTAACATTACATTGTGGCTCGTTAATATGAAGACAATTATTGAATTTACAGCCAACAGAAAGATTTTTAATTTCCGGAAAATAATGTGCCAATTCGTATTTGTCCATATCAACAATTCCAAATTCTTTCACTCCGGGGGTATCTATTATTTGGGTTTGTTCGTTTAGGTCAAACATCTCTGCAAATGTGGTAGAATGTTGCCCTTTGCCACTAGTCTTACTCACCTCCAAAGTTTTCAATTTCAAATCCGGTATTAATGCATTCACAATCGTACTTTTGCCTACACCGGAATGCCCACTGAATAAAGTTGTTTTCCCTTGAAGATGTGTTTGTAGTTTTTTTATATCTTCGTCATTAGTGGCTTGAATTGTAAAAACATTGTATCCAATATTTTTATAAATTGCTGCTAATATTTCCCAAGTTTCACGGTCTTCATTCAGAAGAAGGTCGGCCTTATTAAAAATAATACTTGCCTTGAGATGGTAAGCTTCGGCAGTTAATAAGAACCGGTCTATAAAACCATTTGAAGTTCTAGGATTATTGATAGTAGCCACAATCACTGCTTCATCCATATTAGCCGCTATTATATGTCTTTGATTTCGGTTCTGGGGTGCTTCTCTGACGATATAGTTTTTTCTTTTTTCAATTTGGGTGATGATGGCAGTTTTATCCTCTTTACTTTCTACCAACATCTGAATATAATCACCCACCGCTATAGGATTGGTGGCCTTAATGCTTTTGTCTATTTTAAGTCTGCCTCTGATGCGGGCTGTCCAAAAAACCCCATTTTCATCTTTTACGATGTAAAGGCTACCGGTTGATTTATATACTTTTGCTCTTAAAATCATAATAAGTCTAGGCTAAGGTACGACGTTTAAGCACCATCAAGGCGGCTTGCCAAAAAAAGAAGGTTATGCTCAAGAAATAAATTATATCTCTGGTGTGCAAAACGCCTCTGTTAATAGCATTATAATGCCAATCCATACCTATGAGTTGAAGATAATAATCGGCACCTCCGGAAAAGGCAGGTATTCTTGAAAGGGCCTCAAAACCACTATATAAAAGCCAACACAATATCACTGACAATAAAAAACCTACAATTTGATTATTGGTCAAGGTAGAACAAAAAACACCTATTGACGTAAAAGCTGCCACCAATAACAACAACCCAATATAGGCACCTGTCACTGCCCCAAAATCCAAAGTACTGTTGGCTATTGCCAGCCAATTTATGGCAAAAACATAAATAAATGTAGGTAGTAAGGCGATTATTACTAAAGTGAAGCTTGCCAAAAATTTCCCACCAAAAACCTGGTTTAAGGAAAGGGGTTGGGTCATCAACCATTCTATAGTTCCTGTTTTGTATTCATCTGAAAAGCTACGCATAGTGATGGCAGGGATTAGAAACAATAACAACCAAGGTGTAATAGAAAAAAAAGGTTCCAGGCTAGCGTATTCAAATGCAAAAAAACTGCTGTCTGGCAATACCCAAAGGAATAAGCCTAAGACAATCAGAAATACTAATAATACAGCATAGCCCACCACTGAGCTTAGAAAGGAATTGAGTTCTTTTAAATAAACACTTCTCATTCAAAATTGAAATTAATAAGCACAAAGATAAAAAAAAGAAGGAACAGTAAAGGTTTTTACTGTTCCCAAAATCAAAGCTTGTTGATATTTTTTTTGTTAATACTCATCTTCATTAAAGAAGAAGTCCTCTTGGGTAGGATAGTCCGGCCATATATCCTCAACACCTTCATACATTTCTCCTTCATCTTCTAACTCTTGAAGATTTTCTACCACTTCCAAAGGTGCTCCGGAACGGATAGCATAATCGATTAACTCATCTTTTGTTGCAGGCCATGGAGCTTCTTCCAAGTGAGATGCTAATTCTAATGTCCAAAACATATTATAATATTTTTTGCTTGTTTTTAATTTTTTTGCAAATGTAAGATTTTGTCAGAAATAAAAAACAAATATTTTAAGTTTAGCAATTATTTAAAAAACAACACCGAAAACAACCAAAATGAATTAAAAAAATAGCATTATTCAATGGTAGCAAATCTAAATATTCATTTACTATTCAGTATTATAGGTTGTACTTATAAAAAAATCATACCATTTACACAAACTTTCTTAGCTTAATAAACCCAGTAATAAATCCATAATTTTATTATTCCCCCAATTGCTTGGTTTTACTTCCCTTTGAAATCCGGCTTTCTTTTTTCAAGAAAGGCAGCTATACCCTCATTAAAATCTTGGGTTTCTCCACAATAGGACTGATATTCTTCCTCTACTGTCAACTGCTGACTAATTGTATTAGTAAAACTCTGATTTAAAGCCATTTTTGTAAAGCCTAAAGCCTTGGTAGGCATTTTGGCAAGATATTGGGCTATTTTTTTACTTTCCTCAACAAAATTTTCAGCAGGGAAATATTTATAAATCATTCCTAATCTTTCTGCTTCTTCTGCAGTGATATTATCTGCCATCATCATCAAGGCAGATGCCTTTTGAAAACCAATTAACCTTGGCAGAAAAAATGTCCCTCCGGAATCAGGGATAAGACCAATTTTACTAAAAGCTTGAATAAATGCAGCTTGATCAGAGGCTACCACAATATCGCAACACAAAGCAATATTAGCACCTGCTCCTGCTGCCACTCCATTAACTGCTGCTATCACCGGTTTTTGAATGGCACGAATCCGCTCAATAATAGGGTTATAATGTCCATGAACAATAGCTCTTAATTCAGGGCCATTGGGGTCAATAGCTTCCCCTAAATCCTGGCCGGCACAAAATGCCTTACCTTCCCCCGTAAGATAAACCACCCGTACTTCATCCTCAGACATACATTCATCTAAGGCTTTTTGCAAGCCTAACGCCATCTCTCTATTAAAACTATTAAACTTTTCCGGGCGATTTAAAGTTAAGTAGGCAATATTTTCAATTATTTCTTTTTTAATGATACTCATCTTTGTTTTTGTTTATGTAAGGTCAAAGATACGTTTCTTTGAGGATTATAGCGTGCAGGGAATTTCATTTTTTTTGAAGGTAATGTTTACTTTTACTTTGAAAAGTTTAATTTTGACTTTTATTATGAATAATACCGGTTCCTTAAATATAGTAGCTTGGGCTAAAGCTACCATTGAAAACGAAGCCAAGGCTTTGTTACAAATGAAAGATTCCATAGACGAGCAGTTTCAAAAAGCCATCTTTTATTTAAAAGAGTGTAAAGACAGAGTAGTAATTTCCGGAATTGGCAAAAGTGCAGTGATCGCACAAAAAATTGCAGCCACCATGAACTCCACAGGAACACCGGCTTTATTTATGCATGCTGCAGATGCCATTCATGGTGATTTAGGAATGATACAACAAGGAGATGTAGTAATTATCATTTCAAAAAGTGGAGAAACCTCTGAGATAAAAGCTCTAATCCCGTTAATAAAAAATTTCGGTAATAATATTATTGCAATTTGTGGCAATAAAGATTCTTTTTTGGCCCGGGAGGCTGATGTTTTTTTAAACACTACCATAGACAAAGAAGCCTGCCCTAACAATCTGGCACCTACCACCAGCACTACAGCACAATTGGTGATGGGTGATGCATTGGCAGTATGTTTATTACAACTAAAAGGATTTACCGCCGCAGACTTTGCCAAGTTTCATCCCGGAGGAGCTTTGGGCAAAAGATTATATTTAAGAGTGGGCGACTTAAGCCGTCAAAATCCTAGCCCAAAAGTTTATTTGGACACCAACTTGAAAGAAATTATCCTTTCAATTTCCTCTAACCGTTTGGGAGCTACTGCAGTACTTAACAAAAATGAACTCTTAGGCATCATAACAGATGGGGACTTGAGGCGGATGATGGAAAAGCAATCAGACTTAACAAAAATTATTGCTAAGGATATTTATTCACCAAATCCCAAAACCATTGAAGAAGATGCTTTGGCTATTGAAGCGTTGAACTTAATGCGGAGCCACAACATCAGCCAATTAATAGTGATAAAGGATGGAAACTATGCGGGCATATTGCATCTTCATGATTTAATAAGAGAAGGATTAATTTAAAAATACATTCTTGCTATGGCAGAAATAACAATTATTGGTGCCGGAATAGGAGGACTGACCACAGCCTTAGCCCTTCGGCAGGGTGGACATCAAGTAAAAGTGCACGAAAGTGCTGCCTCCATAAAAGCCGTAGGTGCCGGAATTGTTATGGCCAATAATGCCATGCAGATATTTGACCAATTAGGCATCCGACAAAAGATTGAAAATGCAGGATCTAAGATTTCAAATATCCATATTACCAATGCACAACTTCAACCTATCAACATTACTGATTTAACGAGTTTTGAAGAAAAATACAAGGTGCATAATGTAGCGATTCACCTGGCTGATTTGCAAAATATTTTGGCAGAAGCAGTAGGATTTGAAAATATAATTTTAGGCAAGCGTTTAGTAGCAATAGTTCCAGGCAAACCTTCAAGATTACACTTTGATGATGGCACTTCAGAATATGCCGAAATCCTAATTGGTGCTGATGGCATCCATTCCAAAATAAGAAACCACATCTTTCCTAATGAAAGCCTTAGAGATAGCCAACAAAGATGCTGGCGGGGAATTTGTGAGTTGCCGCCCAACTTCAACTATGACCAAACCGCTTATGAGGCTTGGGGGAAAGGAAGACGTTTTGGCTTCGTCAGAATCAACAAAGATAAAATTTATTGGTTTGCGGTCATCAATGACTCTCTTTTAAAAGAAGAACATTTAACCCTTACTTTTAAAAGTTTTCATCCGGACATTTTAAATATGATTCGACTAACACCAAAAGAATCAATTATTTTTAATGAAATATTCGACTTAAAGCCCATACCACAATGGCATCAAGAGCACATTTGTTTAGTGGGAGATGCAGCCCATGCCACCACACCTAATATGGGTCAGGGAGCCTGCCAAGCAGTGGAAGATGCCTATATTATTGGAAAATTATTTCAAAGCAATAGCAATCCATTTGAGATTTTTGAAATCTATGAAAAACTAAGGAAGAAAAAAGCTCATTTCATAGTAAACAATAGTTGGACACTGGGTAAAATAGCCCAATTAGAAAATCCTTGGGCTATCTGGTTGCGTAATAAAATATTTGGAGCCCTACCTGATTCAGTTGCAAAAAAGCAAATGGATAAGGTTTTTGACATTCAGTATTTAAAAAAATAAGCCCTCTAGCTCTTAAGCCACAGCAGGATCCAGCTCTTCTGTTTTAAGTCTTTTTTCAACCCAAAACGGAGCAAATGGTAAAAATGATGCTATAAAAAATAAGGCAACCCGCTTCCAAGACCATTTGAATTGTAGCCAACAGCGAATAAGAGCATACACATAAATAACAAAAAGCACACCATGCAACCAGCCTACATATTTAACCCCTAAGGCACCAATTTCGTTTTCTGAAATACGTTTTAATACAGAAAAAACCAATAATACAATCATGGAGATACCTTCTATGGTTGCAATTTTTCTGAAATTTTTTAGCGTAGCAGATTGTCTCATATTCCTATTTTTAAAGAAGCAAATATAAACTGAAACCCGGCACAGAAAATTGACTTTAGAGAAGTTTAACGATAATTGAATGTATTTTTAGGATTTATTATGAATTTTATATTTTCTTAATTATTGGATCTTCTAAGAACTTCCTCAAATTTTTCGTCTTCATATAAAATGATGTTTTTATTTAGAATAAAAAGTAAAGAAAATGATGAAGCAATTTTTATTTAATTCCTTAAGTATTGGAATATTATTAGGCAATTTGTTTGTTGCCAGCTGTAGTAAAAAAACAAATAATAACGCCACCAGTCCCGAAAAATATCAAGCACTAACCAATGCAGGTTTTAATAGTTTGATACAAACAGATAGTTTTGATGCTAGCAATAGTAATTACACCTTCTACTCCTCCAACGGTACCGAAGTGCATATCGATGGCAGCTGCCTTAGAAAAAATGGCAATCCGGTTACAGGAATGGTAAAGTTGGAGTTTTATGAGGCTTATGAACGCAAGGCAATGGTAGTAGCCAATAAAGCGGTTATGGGCAAGAATGCAAATGGAGAGCTAGAACCTTTAAAAACAGGAGGTCAATATTATATTTATGTAAGCCAAAATGGAGAACCGCTAACTTCAACTTGCTCTATCTCCATCGAAAATCTGGCAAGCCTCACCGGTGGATTTGACAATGAAATGGTGGGTTGGAGTGGCTATTTTAATGGAAATGACCTTTTATGGAAGCAAGTTTCAACAGTTACCATAAGTACCAATCGTAAAGAGAATGGCTACATGATAGATATTCCGGGCTTTGGATGGTTCAATTGCGATAAACTGTATGATGATCCAAGACCAAAAACGGATTTAATTATTTCTATTCCTGCCGCTTATGCAAATGCTTCTAATGTATATGCGATGATAAAAGGAGAACCCCACAGCTTAGGCTTGGCTACTTATGGTAAATGGCCGGTGGGCATAGAGTTGCATTTGATTTTTGTATCTGAAAATAATGGACAATATCAATGGGAAGTAAAAGATATTACGGTTCAAAACAACCATACTATCAATTTCGACTTGTCAAACTCCAATACCGGAACCCAAAATCAATTAGCCACATTTTTAGACACCTTAGATTAATTTTTTCAGGATTTCTTTTCAAAAAATGAGCTCCCAACAATTACCGTTGGGAGCTTATTTTCTTTATTATTAATTGCTATTTATCATTTGATTGTTCAAAAGATTCCCCATAAAAAGTATTATTAAAGTAGAAATGAGAATAATTGCAATTGTCCAAATCATTGAAGTTCTATTTTTTGATAGATTTTCAACAAATTTGGGTAAGTTGAGAAGGCTTAAAATTAATAGCAACCCAAGACCCATAGCAAATAAAATCAATTTATATTCTTTGGCAATAAAAAAGCTTGTGATTAAAAAGCTAAAAAGAATGGTATAATACAGACCCCAATATGCATTTTTTGAAAATAGATTCTTCATAACTCTTTATTTTTATTTATTTTTTCCGAAAACCTTTCTTAGCTTTTCCAACTTTCAAACTAAGGTATAGCCTATTTTTTTTAAACACAAATATTTATCCAAATGTTTTTAAGAACAACTTTTCTTCTCATTCCAAAACAGCACTCGCCTTGCTCTCATTCCATAAGCGGTCTAATGCAGTGATAACATATTTTGATTGTGTGGCATCTACTGCATTATCTGTAAAAGTATTTGCTTGGGTAAGCACAAACATTTTACTGCTATTGTTTAGATTAATAGCCTCTTCTTTCTTAAACTTATACACTACATACTTTACATCACTCGAAATATGAGTACCGGTATTCCAACTCAATCTTGCTGTATTTCCTTGCCTGCTAATCTGGGCATCAGGAGCAGCAGGAGCAGTGTTGCCCAGCCAAGGCATGGTGGGGGGCAAAGCAATATTACCAAAGTATGCAGGGAGCTTTAATGCAGGAGAAAGCACCGCTTCAGTTTTTAGCAAACTATTGACACTATAAGCAATAATACCATCCGTCTTATAATTTCTTGCGGTGGATATTTGATTTAAAATTTCATTCTTACCTTGCCATGGTCCGGAAGTTGCTGTAGTCATCCTATACACACCAAGCCCAATATATAAAGCTCTGTCTTTGCAAATATTTTCCCACCAGGGTACCAACACGTCATAGGCAGCTAATCGATGACCATGTTCCCAGTACAATTGGGGTGCCACATAGTCTAACCATTTTTGCTCTATCCAGTATTTCACATCTGCATATAAGTCATCATAGCAAGCCGTACCATTGGTAAGGCTTCCTAATGAGTCTTTAGATTGGTTACGCCAAATTCCAAAAGGGCTAATGCCTACTTTTACATATCGCTTTTCTGCTTTAACCGTTTTATATAAAGCTTCTACAAATTGATTTACATTATCCCTTCTCCAATCTTCTAAACTCAATCCATGATTATACTTTTGATAGGCTCTATTATCATTAAAACTCAATCCTGAAATTTTATAAGGATAAAAATAATCATCAATATGCACCCCGTCGATATCGTATCTTTTAACCACATCTAAAATAACACGGTTCACATATTTTCTCACCTCCGGCTCTCCGGGATTCAGATAAGATTTATTGCCATAACTCACTATCCATTCCGGATGAGTCTTGGTAATATGACTTGCAGGATTGGGGTTTATTTTGCTATTGACCAAAGCCCTGAATGGATTAAACCAAGCATGAAATTCCATATTTCTTTTATGCGTTTCTTTCACCATAAAGGCTAATGGATCGTAAAGTGGGAAAGGGGCAATACCCTGCTTGCCGGTTAAATAACGACTCCATGGTTCTATTTCACTGGGATAAAAGGCATCAGATGCCGGCCGCACTTGAACAATGACTGCATTAAATCCATTTGCAGCCAAGAAGTCCAATTGGTTAACAAACTCTATCTGTTGTTGGGTGGCACTCAAGCCCGGCTTAGAAGGCCAGTCTATATTGCCAACAGTAGCTATCCAAGCCCCTCTAAACTCCCGCTTGGGAGCTTGTGCATTCAGTTTTATTGAAAAAATAAGTAGAAAAGAAAATAGTAAATATTTAATACAATTATTATGAGTCATGTGCTTGAATTTGCTTGTTTTAAAACAAGCATTAATTTTTTATAAGAGCAAGATAGCTTTATTTAATGATTTACCCTTTAAAACAGAGTATAAAATCTTTATAAAAATAGAAAACAAATCTTTTATAGAATATTTAAAACCTGCTCCTTTGCTTTTTCCAAAGCATCTTTCATCATCACTACTATTTGTTGCATATCTGCATCATTAGCCTTGGAGCCCAGGGTATTGATTTCTCTCCCTATTTCTTGCAAAACAAAGCCTAGTTTTTTCCCAATGCCGTTTTCATCTGCCTTTGCTGTCAATGTTCTAAAATAATTGCAATGTGTTTTTAACCTTTGTTTTTCTTCTGAAATATCAATCTTCTCAATATAATAAATCAGCTCTTGCTCCAAGCGGTTATTGTCCCAATTATCGCTACCCAACAGCTCTTCCAATTTGAATTGAATACGCTCTTTTATCTTAACCACTCTGTTAGGCTCAAATTGCTCCACTCTTGCCAGTAGGTCCTCAATTATTTGAATATTATTTAGAATATCTTTTTCTATAGTCGCTCCTTCTAAAGTTCTGTGATGATGCAGAGCGGCAATGGCTTGATCCAATAAGCTCCGGATAAGTTGCCAATCTTCATCTGCCAGGCTATCTGTTTCTGGGGCAACCACTTCCGGTAGCCTTAAAAGGGTAGCCAATATTTGGTCTTCGGGCAAGGATAATTCTTGTGCTATGGTTTTTATCGAATGATAATAAGAAGTTGCCAAGCTGGTATTTATTTTCATTGGTTTTAGGGCACCATCTTGTTTGATATTAATAAATACATCTACCGACCCCCTTTTCAGTCCATTTGCCAATTGTTTTCTAATGTCCATTTCATAAGCTTTCACCAAAGGATTAATCTTGCTGGTAATATCAAATTGTTTACCATTTAGAGATTTTATTTCTATAGAAATTTCTTTTTGGCTATTGCTTCCTTCAGCTTTCCCAAATCCGGTCATTGAAAATATCATGATATAATTTTTTTGGGCAAAATTACAAGAATAATATTTGGGATGTTTGGTTTTATTGGCAATAAAAAAAACGGTGTTCTAATCTTAATTTTTACTATTGGGAACCCAATGCTTTTAGGCTAATAACACTTGACTATTATCCAATAACCTATGTGACCATGTGGTGAAATGCTTAACCACATAGATACATAGATTACATAGGCTAAAATAACTAATAGGAAATTCAAAAATCAATAAGACTTATTTTAAATATAGTTCTTTATTTGATGTTTTAAGCAATTCTAAAACATCACTTTCAAATAAAACAATGGCTAAAGGACGTCATAGAAAATAAATTTTTCATAGTTTCCACAAACGAATGCCGTGTCATAAAAAAACCGTTAAAATTGTTTTATTTCAAAATTATTACCTTTGTGCTTTATTAACAATTAAAAGTAAAGCATGAAATTTTCTTTTTTAAATACTTCAGCACTTGCATTAAGCATTTTTGTTTTCACTGCATGTAATAATACCAATACAGAAAGCATGAAGGATGCTGCAAATGAAGTGGCAAACACAGCGGAGACTCCTGACAGAACCATAAAATTAGTTGACTTCCCGGCATCTCCAGAGTTTAAGGATGCACAATTAGCCATTAAAGATGTAAAAACAGAACCACAAGGTAAAGACTCTGTAAAAGTTACGATCAATTATGATGTAAAGGGGTATGAATTAACAAAGCAAACCTCCTCTGATAATGCAGGCGTTTGCAATAATTCAAAAGATGGACAACATATCCATTTTATCTTGGACAACAAGCCTTATGCCGCTCTTTATAAGCCTACACATAGCTTTGTAGTTCCAATAAATTCTAAACATTATGTAATGTCTTTCCTTTCCCGTTCCTATCATGAATCTTTGAAGAATAGAGAAGCCGGGGTATTATTGTATTTCGCTATCGACGACAAAGGCACTTATAAGGTCTTAGATAATCCAAATACTCCTATGGTATTCTACAGTCGCCCTAAAGGTGATTATGTAGGTAAGGATACTAAAAATATTTTATTGGATTATTATATTTATGGTGGCAACTTATCTGCTGATGGCTTCAAAGTGAAAGCTACTATCAATGGCAATACATTTACATTAGACCAATGGAAACCTATGTTTATTCAAAATGCTCCTATGGGTGGCATGAAAGTAAAATTAGAACTTTTGGATAAAGATGGCAAAATAGCCCCTGGAGACAATTCTGTAGTGGAGAGAGATTTGCAGTTAGCAGAAAAAGAACCCGTTAAATAATAAACTGTTATTGAAAATCTAATTTTGGATACACACCAAAATTGTTTTTATAGACTGGAAAATTTTTATTCAATTTTCCAGTCTATTTCTTTTTTATGATGTTGTTTCAAATATTCATTCGTTTGAATAAAATGTTTATTTCCAAAAAAACCATGATAGGCAGAAAGTGGCGAAGGATGGGCAGACTGCAAAATAAGATGCTTAGCACTATCGATTAAATCTTTTTTAGAACGGGCATTATTTCCCCATAAAATAAATACAATATTTTCCTTTCTTTCAGAAATTGTTTTAAGGACAGCATCTGTAAAAGAAACCCAACCTATTTTGCTGTGTGAGTTTGCCTGATGAGCACGTACGGTAAGGCTGGTATTGAGCATCAAAACGCCTTGCTGTGCCCAAGCGGTCAAGTCGCCATGAGTGGGAATGGGAAATGCAAATTCCTGTTGAATTGCTTTATAAATATTTTTTAAAGAAGGGGGAAGTTTTATGCCTTTTTCCACAGAAAAGCATAAGCCATTAGCCTGCCCGAGACCATGATAAGGATCCTGACCCAGCAATACTACCTTCGTTTTTTCAAAAGGACAAAGTTCAAAAGCTTTAAAAATATCACTATTTTTTGGATAAACAGTAATGCCAGAAGCAATATCACTTTTGATAATTTCGTTCAATTTTTTAAAATAATCTTGCTCAAACTCTGAAGCAAGAATATTTTGCCAACTATTTTCTATTGGAGCAAACATAGTTTTAGGGCATGGAAGGTTTGATGTCTATCACCTTTAATTGCAACCTCACATTACCTCTAAACTCATTTTCTTCTATGGTATAAACTATATCAAAATCATTTCCTGATGATACAATATCAAACTTCTCACCCATATTAAACCCTATACCATCTACAGCTGTTTTGTTATCTTGAGTAATATAAAATTTTATATGATTGTCACCCACAATGGAAGACCTATGGTTAAAATTATGGACATTTTTTGAGATAAAGACCGGACGCATATTCTCAGGACCAAAAGGTTCAAACTGTTTTAAGATAGCAAAAAATCTTTCATTAACTTGGTCCAATTGCAAATCAGTATCAATCAATATTTGAGGTTTTAGTGAAATTTCCTGAATACTGTTTTTCACCACCTCTTCAAATTGTTCTTTAAAAGCCGGAAAATTTTCTTTTGGCATAGTAAGACCGGCGGCAAAATAATGCCCTCCAAAATTATCTAACAAATGGGAACAGGCAGCTATGGCATCATGTATATTAAAACCTATCACAGAACGCGCAGAACCTGTAATTTTATCATTAGATTCCGTTAATACGATTGTAGGTTTATAATAATGGTCTATCAACCTAGAAGCCACAATGCCCACCACTCCTTTATGCCAGTTTGGATTAAATACCACTGAGCTAAACCTATTAAAGACTTGTTCTTGTCGCACTTGGTCCAATGCTTCTTCTGAAGTGGATTTGTCCACCCCTCTTCTGCTTTCATTATCCGTTTGTAGATCTTTCAATAACAGCAAGGCCTGTGCTTCATTTTTTTCGATAAAAAAGGCAACGGCTTTTGAGCCTTCATCCATTCTACCGGCTGCATTGATACGGGGGGCAATGCTGAATACCAAGTCTGAAATCGAAAAATGGGCTTTGGTCTGAACGGCATCCTTTATCAATTTTATGGCCAATCTTGGAGATTGATTAATAATCTGTAAGCCATGATAGGCCAATACCCTGTTTTCACCATTGATAGGCACGATATCTGCGGCGATGGAAGTAACTACCAAATCCAGATAAGGCACCACTGTTTTATAAAAAGAAATGTCCCATTGCTTAGCCAATGCCGAAATAAGCTTAAATCCAATGCCGCAACCACTTAGCTCTTTAAAAGGGTAAGGGCAATCTGCTTGTTTAGGATTTAATATAGCATAAGCTTCCGGCAACTCTTCCTCATCTGGTAGGTGATGGTCGCAGACAATGACATCAATACCCAAACTTTTAGCTCTTTCTATTTTTTGTACAGATTTAATACCGCAATCTAAAGTAATCATCAATCCGATACCGTCTTCTACACATTTATCGATTGCCTGATGAGAAAGGCCATAACCTTCATTGTAACGATGAGGAATGTAATAACTTAAAACTTCTTTATTAAAATTGGGAGCATGGTAATACAGAAAATCGAAAACCAATGCCACCGAAGTGGTGCCATCAACATCATAATCACCAAAAATCATGATTTTTTCATTATTAGCAATAGCTTTTGAGATACGTTCTGTAGCTTTTTGCATTCCTTTCATTAAGAAAGGGTCATATAGTTCATCTAATTGTGGGCGGAAAAAAGATTTTGACGTTTCATAATCTTTTATTCCTCTTTGTGCTAACAGCTTACAAAAAGAAAAATTTATTTTTAAATCCTCTTGAATTTTATTGGCGGTTTCCTTTTCATAGAATTTATTGTTCCATACCTTCTCTACTTTCCCTACCTTTATCATATTGTTTATTTTCCAGTTTGAATCACTCCATTTATTGGAGCTTGTCCATCTTGTAATTTTATGACAGGAATTAGATTTCTCACCAATTCCCATCGATTCACATTCCATTTCAACCCGTCCAAATCTCCATTGGGCACCAAAGTATTTTTTCTTTGGGGTTGATTAATTTCTGACTCTAAAACGTTGAACACTACCATCTTTTGTCCAGCATCATAATTTAAAGACACCTGAGTACCCTTTTGATATTCCATTACAAAGCGGTTTTGCCCTTTTAAGAAGTAAGGTGCTCCAAAAGTCAATTCATTACCTTTAAAGTTTAAGACATCCATCATTTTAATGCTGGTATTATCTCTACTATGGTTCACTCCAAAGATAAAATAAATGGTATTGCCATTTTCATTTTTTTCGCTGATGATACGGTAATATTCTTGTCCAAACCAATTCTTGTTGGTTAAAAGAATATTCTTTTGAGCATCATCAATTTTTTCGCTTTGGTCAATCAAAGGAAAAAGAGTGCCATCCATTTTTTGCACTACCCCATAATATCTAAATCTGGCAGGAGCATATTCTACCGGCCAATTAAATATCCTGAAGCTTTTATCTTCCGGATAGAGAATATGGACTTTTTTTGACAACTCTTCAAATGGATACAAAAAACTATTGTCTTTCTTTAGCACATGTCCAAATTCTTTGATAAATAAATGGCAATAGTCTATTCTTTCCTCTGAGATTGCACCTCTATTCATTGAATCTACATAACGTATCAATGAATCTTCACTTTTCTTAAATTCGGTAACACTTTCCGGTTTCAATTGAGCAAAAGCCCCGACTATACCAGAAAAAAAGAAAAGTATAAAAATATTGATGTATTTCATTTTTAAGCACCTAAGTTTTACAATCTGCTAATTTACATTAAATTTTTCAAAGCTAAGGTAACAGAAATCAAAATATCTTGATAAGCCTTGATAAAAAATGAAAATATTTTAGCTGCAGAAAATACACTCCTGTTGCAACAGCGAGCAGTTTTAAGCTTTTTCACCCTTGATTTTTACTTCATTCCATAAATGGTCTTGCTCTTCCAAACTTAATTGATTAAAAACAAGATTTCTTTGGACAGCTAAAGCTTCCATTTGTTCAAATCTGTTTTTAAATTTTCTGTTGGTTTGTTCTAAAGCGGCTTCTGCATCTATATTTAAAAATCTGGCATAGTTAATCATAGAGAACATTAAATCACCAAATTCGGCTTTTATTTGCTCTTGATTTTTGTTTTTGACTTCTACTTCCAGTTCTTCCAATTCTTCTTTTATCTTTTCTAAAGCACCAGAACGATCCTTCCATTCAAAGCCTACTTGTTTTGCTTTTTCTTGCAGCCTTGTGGCTTTTACCACAGCAGGCAAGGATAAAGGAACACCACTCAGCACTGACTTTTTCCCTTCTTTTAACTTGAGTTGTTCCCAGTTCTTTTTTACTTCCTCTTCATTTTTAACATCAATATTGCTATAAATATGTGGATGCCTTCTGACTAGTTTATTGCATATTCCTTCAATGATATCGCCAAAACAAAAAGCATTTTCTTCCTTTGCAATTCTTGCATAAAAAACGATATGCAACAGCAAATCACCCAGTTCTTCCCTGATGCCATTCCAATCCTCATTATCAATGGCATCTGCCAGCTCGTACAACTCTTCTATACTCTGTAATCTTAATGTATGGATGGTTTGTTTTTTATCCCAAGGACATTGTTCTCTTAGCTCATCCATGACGGCAATCAGCCTTTCCAAAGATTGGTTATATTTCATTTAATTTTAATTTTTTTTAGATAGCATCGATGCAAAAGGTTTCCTGAATAAGGTTCTTTAACAGCATTCAGCAATTCTAGTTTGTCTTCATTCTTTCGGTAAATAAAAAAACTTTCTTGCATATTTTCATAGCGGACATGAACTATACATTGTTCATTTATTGTCCATTGTCCAAAGGTTTTGTTCTGTATCAACCCTTCAGTTTTCAAAATTTTGCTTAATTGTTGATTGGGCTGAAAATCAAGACTTGTTTCGACAACTTGGTCTATGCAGTCATTACCAAAGCATAAAATATCGCCTTCAAAAATTGATGGAGCAAAGTTACAATTATATTTTTCCTTTATTTCAAAAGTTTGAGTTTGGATTTGGTTACTTTGTTTTAGTCTTTTTGAAGTTCCACATGCCAAGGAGCAACCAGAAATTACCATGAAAAGTATCCAATTATTAAAACTAAACATCGTTAGGAGATTTTATTATTAAGAAAAACAAAAGTAAACTATTACAATGCAATTTGTTTGTTAAAGACGATTTCGGAACGGCATACGCCATTTAACAAACTATGTGAGGTAGTGTTTAAAAAAGGGAGTAAAAACAAGGGAACCAAAGTAAAATATTTTGCACAGTAAGCCTTAAAGACGAATAAAAACAAAGAAGGATAAGTAGTTTATTACTTATCCTTCTTTACTAATCGTTTCAAAAATTGACTATCGTATTAGCGTTAGGTCTCCTTTAAAGGTTTTCATTTCTTTATTAGGCAATTCAAAAGTAATGATATACATATACACCCCTTGTTCGCAAGGTTTCCCATTATTTTCATCTACACCATCCCAACCATTTAATGGATTGTGGGTATAGAATACTCGTTTGCCCCAACGATTGTAAATTTCAAATTTTTGTAATTTTTGATATTTCCCATTAGGAATAGAAAAAACATCATTTTTCCCATCTCCGTTTGGTGTAAAGGCATTAGGCATTTGTGGGTCATCCGGGAATTTAACATTCAGATATACCGCTGCTGTATCTTTACAACCGTATTTATCGATTCCGGTAACATAGTAATACCCGGACTCCGTAACCGGAAGTGTAGTAGGATATTGCATAGTTGGATCTACAAATTTTTCTGTAGGCAACCAAGTATAAATATAAGCACCTTGAGCAGACATATTTACTTCGTCCAAATAAGCCACCTGTGTACCACTTGGTGGCAACACATCTGTAAATTCAAATGGAGGTCTTACTCTAATAATTATCTTATGATTGGTTTGACAATTGGCTATTGGTGTTCTGGCACTAAAGATATAGGTATAAGTGCCCACCGGTAATTTAAAATAATTAGCAGCTATATTACCAGCTCTTAACCCTGTAGGCGGATTCCAATTGTAAATATAGTTTACGGTATCCGGGCTTACCACTACCGGTAGCGGTACAGAATCGACCACACAAACAGTGGTGTCAGATGACATACTGATGACCGGATATTGCTCTACCAAAGCATGGAAAGTAGATTTATGTGGTGGGCATGTAGCCGGTGCACCCGGTTGGGTAGCCGTAAGCACATAATCTCTGGTGGTAAGTAGGATAGGATTAATTACCAAACTGCCATTATTATATTCTTGAGGCGTCCAAGAGAAATCCAATCCGGTATCTACATCACCGGTAATCGTTATTTGTGTACCCGGGCAATATGCCGGTAATGGCTGAGAAATGCCTGAACGTATAGAGTCTTTAATATAAACCGTATCTCTACGTACCACATTCTGAATTGGTCCAGAAAGCCCTTCACATCCACATGGATTTAAAGCTTCAACAATAACCATTCTTTGACCGGTAGGCATATTGGGCACCAAAAGCGGTTTGATTTCTAAAGATTTTGAACTTTCTCCAACATTAAACACCAAAGAATCATAAACATATTGGTAATCTGTACCATTAATACCTATACTAGGACCTGCTTGAGGAATATTAAACCTTAATACCATAGGAATAGTGGTATCGCCACCTCTCTTATAGTGAATAAATGCTGACTTACATCCACGTACCGCATGCGGAAGATTACCATAACCTGCATATCCGGATTCAGTTGTGGCCTCTAAATTAATCACTTCAAAGTCAAACTTAAAAGTAATTAAATCGTTAGCTCCTGCATTTTGCTTATTAGGAGACCAAGAACCTGGAGTAGTAGGGAAAGTATTAGTAGTTGCACAAACAGATTGATAAACTACACCTTTTGGATCCATTCGACTCATACCAGTATGAAAATGCTCTCCTGTATTTCCGTAATAACTACCAAAGGAAAGTCCTTGAAAATTAGGTTTAAATCCTGCAAAGTAAAAAGAACGGGGTGTCACATCAAAGGCATCAGGAGTAAGTGGCATTCCTGTTTGTGCAGAACTTCTAATTGTAGCAACTAAAACATTACCACAAATATCTACCATCATTGCTGTTGGCAATGCTGAACTTGTTGCCGTTCTTGTAGAAGCAATGGAACTTGTTAAATTTTGATTTAACTTAATAATATATACCGGACCATTGGAAACCATTCCTTGTGCAGCGGTATTAGTTACCGGAAAACTTCCAGTGGTAGTACCGGAAACAAACATATTATTACCACAATCAAAAGCTACTTTGAAGGCAGCGTCATTACCCGAAGTTCCAATAAAAGTAGCTGCCACTCGTTGATAGGTAGCGTTATTAAAAAGTACAGCAAAGCCATCCATAGTTCCTCCTTGATATGTAGATTGATAAACTCCTGCTGATACCGGGAAGTTTGTACTGGAAGTTCTACCTACCATACCAATTGTATTATCGGTTTTATTAAAATCTAAACCAATACTACCATCCCAAGCACTTCCACCATAGAATGTACTATAAAACACCGAAGTCAAATTAGGATTAAATTTTACCAATACAGCATCATGACTTCCTGAAAGTGTAGATTGAAAAGCATTTGCGGTAACAGGGAAGTTGGAAGACCCTGAGTTTGATGAAATCCAAATATTTCCATTATCATCAAAAGCTATATCTGCCGGATTACCTCCTGCACTTCCTAAACCTGTTTGTGCAGCTGTAGATCCCATAACAGAAGCCTCGTTGGCACTTCCTCCAATATAAGTTGACCCTATTAGTCCAGTACCTGTAGTGTTAAATTTTGCCACATAAATGTCTGAACCACCTGATAAGGTAGTTTGATAAGCTCCTGTAGTAACCGGAAGCGTAGGATTGTTAACACTCCCTGCTATTACCAATTCGTCATTATCATTAACTCTTAATGCATTAGGTTCAGTAGCACCCCCGGATGCCCCAAAATAGGTAGAATAAAGGAGATTGGCTCCTGTAACAGAATATTTATTAATACTAGCAATATATCCGGATGTAAAATTTGCCATAAAGGCACCAGGAGTAGTGGGCCATGCCGGACTGGTAGCTAAGGCTGCCGCATAAGTGTTTCCTTGTTTATCATAAGCAGTAGAGTGGGCATAATAATAATTGGAACCTCCCATACCACCACCACTATAGGTAGCAAATATCAAATTAGGGTCAATTATTAAATCGTAATTATGATTATAACCATTTGGGAACTCGAAACTTACTTGTCCATCAGTAATTTTATATCTTGAAGCGACTGGGACCTCTCTTCCATTTATTATTTGATAAGAGTAAGGAGCTTCCTCAATTACCTGATTTACAGATGTTACTATTTTTAATGAACCATCTTTTTGAATTTTAGGAGCAACACCTTCAAAAGCCAATTTTATCAAATTTGGATTACTCTCTTTTTTTACAATAAAATCATATTTTATTTTATCTTTTTCAGAAAATAATTTCAAATCAATTCCAGAGTAAACATCTTGTTGTAACACTTCTTGAAAATGACCAACATTACTTGCCCACTTCTTTGCCTCATTCCCAATAAAATAGTTACTATAATTTGCTTGCCTTTGTTGCCCTACAAATTTTGAGTTGGAGCTTGCACCTACAAAATTCACTAAATAGGTATGCCCTTTTACTTGGATATTAGCTCCATTAGCTTCCATTGCTTCATTGGCTTTTTCTAAATCTTTAGCATCTCTAAAATTATAAATGAAGCCTTTAGGAGTCAATCGCATTAATCCATTTGGAATACTGATTCTATACTTAGAACCATCATCCCACTGCCCTTTATTCTCAATAAAAGAAATAGGGGCTTCCTTAGTATTACTCTTATTAAATGGAGTTATGCTACCATGCTCATGAGCAAAAATATCATTAGGCTTTAATCCCCCATATATCATGAATGCCCAAAAAAGGATAAATGTAAAATGCTTCTTCATTTCAAATTTTTTTTTATTACTATATTGAAAGACCGAAGATAATTAAAAAAAGTTGGATTTATATCATTCTTTTATAGTTTTTTTTAGAAAAATTAAAATTTCAAATACTAAATCCCGAATCAATAATTCCAAATTTAAAAAACTATTCCTCACAGGAACAAAAAATAATCTATTTTTGAAGTCGAATCACTTAAAAAAATTCCAAAAACAATGCAAGGAAAAATATTCACCATTGAAGGTTTAGACGGTGTAGGGAAATCTACTCAAATAAGACTTCTTGTCCAAAAATTGGAAGCATTAGGTATTGCTTATCAATATATTCATTTCCCAATGTTGGACAAAGGAAGTTATGGAAAACTGATAGCCGAATATTTAAGAGGAGAATTTGGAAATATCAAAAGTGTTCATCCTAAATTGGTAGCCTTACTTTTTGCTGAAGATAGAAACGAACACAAAAAACAAATGCTTTCTTGGCTCGACCAAGGTTATTACCTCATCTTGGATAGATATGTGTATTCTAACATTGCCTACCAATGTGCCAAGACAGAAGGAACTGAAGAAAAAAGAAAATTAAAAGAATGGATTCTTGATTTTGAATTTAATCATAACCAATTACCCAAACCGGAATTGAATTTTTTCTTAAATGTACCTTTTGAAAACATTGAGCGAAACCTTTCAAAAAACAGGAAAGGCGATGATAGAGATTATTTAAAAGGCAAGCAGGACATCCATGAGGCCTCCATACATTTTCAAAAATCTGTTTTTCAAGAATACAAGGCATTAATAGCAGAACAAGATGATTTATTGGAAATTGATTGTTGCTCCACTCATGGGGAATGGCTTCATTCTAGCATCATCCATGATAAAATATTTCAAAAAATAGAATCGCTTCTAAAGTAGAATATCGACCCCTGTGGTTGGTATCCTCACCAACCACCACCTACTCTAAGTTCCTATTACTTTTAAACTGTTGTTTCACGATTTGGGCTTTGCATTTTTTACCTTTAATCCTAGCCTCTTTTATCAAGTTAAAAGTATGGGTAGCCTTACTCTTTCGTATTCCGACAAAAATATGAAAGTCCTTCACTTCTATGATACCGATATCTTCTGGTTTTAACTGCCCAATATTGGTTAAGAAACCCACCACATCAATCTTATTCACCTTGTCTTTTTTACCCAATGGCATATAAAGGCTCACCCATTTTGGTTTTTCGGGTATTTCAAATGGTGGATTCCATTGCACTTCGTCCACCGTATCCACATCTAAATAAGAAGGTAAACTTTCCTCCGGTCCCAATATCAGAATTGCCGTTCCACTGGCATCCATTCTTGCCGTTCTGCCATTTCTATGGATAAAAGCATCTTCTGTAGCAGGCAAATGATAATGAACGATATAGCGTATGTGGGCTATATCTAATCCTCTTGCGGCTAAGTCTGTAGTTACCAAAAAATTGGCACTGCCGTTTCTAAACTTTGCCAAGGCCGCTTCTCTTTCTCTTTGCTCCATGGCACCATGGTAATATTCGTTTATGACTCCTTTATTCCATAAGTGTAAACTCAACCGCTCTACTGATTCTCTATGGTTACAAAAAATGATGGTTGGCCTTGCTCCTAATTGACAAATGAGCTGCACCAAAAAATCAACTTTATCTTTTTTATCACTTATCGCTTTTAAAATAGTCAATGCCTTAGGCTGATTTTCTTCAGTCAGGAAATTTAAAATTTTGGGATTTTGCCAATGGATAAAACTTGGGATTTCCACAGCAGCAGTAGCAGAGGTCAGCATTTGTTTTTTTACATTAGCCAAAGCATCTGTAATAAACTGCACCTCTTCCTGAAAGCCTAATTCTAAACTTTTATCAAATTCATCTAAAACTAAAAATTCTATTTGGCTAAGCTCAAAATTACCCCTTCTGATGTGGTCTCCCAATCGTCCGGGAGTACCCACAATAACCATAGGAGCATCTTGTAACTCATTTTCTTCAATTTCTCTTTTATGACCCCCATAACAAGAAGTTATCTTGATATCGGTACGCATACTTTTGAATACTTTTTCTATTTGCAAAACCAATTCTCTGGATGGTGCTATTATTAATGCCTGTGGCACATTTTTACTTAAATCTAATGACTGAAGTATAGGAATTAAAAAAGCCAAAGTCTTTCCGGAACCTGTAGCTGAAAGCAATTGAACATTATCCACCTCGGCAATAGTCTTAATCGCTATTTCTTGCATGGGATTCAAGGCTGCAAAACCTAACTTTCCCAACAATCCTTCTAACTCAAAATTATTTTTAGCCATACCTATATATTAAGTTTGCAAAGCTATATTAAAATTATGGGTTTAAACTTAGTAATACAATAGAATTAAACAAAAGATTCCCAAAAACAACCATAAAAGATTTTAAAATCACATTTGATAATCCTGACAAAGCGTGTTTCAATTAGGGGTGATATTCAATTTAAGTAGCAATACCAATTGTTTGTAAAAACAAAATCCAATAAAGGCATTACCCATTTAGATTTTTTACCTATTTTTGAAATATTAATTTTTCAAAAAATATCATGGAAAGAAAACTGCGTATTAATGGACATTCCCACCTTTTACCCTACCCGGAAGAAATCCCTCAGTTCATGAAGGATAAAGAAATTTTTTGGGTGGATGAAGAACGTAAATTTATGCTTCAAAAAAACTGGAAGCGTCCGGTTACAGATTCCAGCTTCTTCCTGAATGAGAAATTAGAATGGATGGAAAGGAATAAGATAGACCATGCCGTAATCCTTAATCTATCCCAATTATATGGCAATGGCCTCAGAGTGGAAGAGTTAAAACGTGCATTGAGATTTCAAAATGATTTTAACGCCCGGTTACAACAGGATCATCCTACAAAATTTACTTCCGGATTTGTGGTGCATCCTGCCTTTTTAAAAAGTGCACTTTGGGAAGTAGAACGCTGTGTAGAAGAGTTGGGTATGCGTTTACTTTGTCTGCCTACTCACTTTATGGACAGCATAGGTCAATGGCGTTGTATTTTTGATGAAGACAATGAGCCTATTTTTGAATTGGCAGACAAATACAATCTTGCTGTGGAAGTGCACCCTTATGATGGCGACAAATTTATCAAATTAGAAAATACGGCTTGGCGTTTTCACCTTATCTGGATGCTGGCACAATGTGCAGATGCTTATCACTTTCTTACATTAAACGGTTATCCTGACAAATATAAAAACATGAGAGTGTGCTTTGCACATGGTGGACAATTGGCTCAAATCAATTTGGGCAGGCGTATCCAAGGTTTTGATGGCCGTCCGGATTTATTCAAAGGCAAAACCCATCCTAGAAAATCTGTAGGACATAAAAATATCTTCTTTGACACCTTACTGCACGACACCAATTCTTTAAAACTACTCATTCACAACCAAAGCTCCCATCAAGTCTTGGCAGGATTGGACGACCCCTACCCTTTAGGCGAAATGGAAAGCCTGCCACAATCTTCCTATCCCGGAAAGCTTTTGGATTTGGCATTGGAACAAAAGGTTATCAATCAAGAACAATTTGATGATATTTGGGAAAAGAATGTTTTAAGCTGGTTGTATGGTGAGGATGAAGCCGGTAAAAATGGTTTAAGAAATTTGATCTTAAATGGGGGCAATTAGAGCTTGCAGTTAAAATAACTGCAAGCAAGGTATGCTTCACGATAAGTTGCCTATATCAATTGAACCATCCCAAATAAATTTAGTGTTTCTTTTTTGCTTGAATATTACTTGATCCTACCGTTTTACAAATAAAAATAATGCTGCACTCCAAAATTAAATTGGGGATAAAGTCTTGCATAAGACTTCTTTACACCGGGGAACTGAACAGACAAATCTATTCTTGTATTAGAATGTAAAATGAATTGTAATCCAGGTACAATATCCACATAATACCCTTTTCTCAAAGCTGGAGGAATTAAAGCGGTTTCTACCAAATATTCTGGCACTCCAAATGGCGTAACCCAAACCTTAGTGTCCCCATAATATTTTCCGGTTAGCTCTAAGTATAAATTTAGGTTAGTTTGTTTGTAATTTTTATACACCTTTGGAAATAACAAATACCCAAAAGACAAACTATAGTTAAGTGCATTGGGATACTTTACTCTAGTAGGAATATCAGGCATATTGTGGTACACATCTGCTTGGTAGCCTTTAAACTGGGCTGGAAATATAGCTCCTACGGTTAAAGAGGCTGCAAATTTATTTTTCAGGTAGGTACCTATATACCCAAATCCCAAGCCTTTATTATCGTCTAAAAGTCTGGGCTCACCTTCGTCATGTGCAGTATGATTCCAGGACGCTTCTCCATAAACAGCCATCCTCAAATGGTTTTTATGGGCATCTTTACTCATAAATCGGTATTTGGCATAAAGGTTTACCCCTCCAAACAAATAGGGTTTATATACCCCTCTTTCAGGTGTATTATGATATGGAAAATCTTCGGGAAGCGTTTTTTTATGATGATTAGAGGCCGAGATTGTTGAATAAAGAGAAAGCTTGGGCGTTAACCCATACATTAATCGCAAGCCACTCACATTTTTCACATAACCATTAGGCTCTCCATAAAACTCTCCTAATAAGCGAATGCCCAATGCTCCTTTCGGAATAGTGCTAGCTGGCTCTGCATTAGGATAAAGCTCTTGAGCATGTATCTGAAAGCTTATAATGCAAAACAATGAAAAGATAATTTTAGAGAAGCGTTTGGGCATAAAAGATAATTTTATTCTACAATGTAATAGGGAATTGCAAAGGCAGCCTTATCATCGCAAGGAATCCCTTTAGTTTCAATTTGAATTTTATAATTTTTTAAAATGGTTTTATCGACCATTTTCTTATCCAACAATAAAATTTTAATAGTATTGTTTTTTATTGTTCCGGTATTAATGGGGTAATATAGTTGGTCGTTTTCTTTAATGCAAAGCTCAATAGGTTGCATTGCTGACTTTGGATGATAATGATAAGTAGCCAAGATACGCTCTACATCGAACCCTGCATCTCTAACTGACTGAGCCAGCTTTTTAAAGTCTATGGGATGCTTATTGGAAAATTGCACTAAAACAGTAGTACTTTCCAAATCCATGTCTATCGTTTTTACAAAAGGAAGTTTTTTCATAGCCATTTCTACACTTCGACTACATTGGGAGCAGGTAAGCCCTATTATCCCAACTTCGGCATTTGAAAATTGTGCAAAAAGTTGAGACTGGAATATCATGATACAAATAATAAAGAGCAACCTTTTCATACTTTAAAATATAATTAGTATTTAATTTATCAAAGATATGAAAATACCTTTTGAAAAAATATGACATTCATCATCTCAATACTGCATAGCAACACTCCAAAGAATATTTTATTTCAATTACAAAAACCAACCATACTTCGTTCTGTATTATACTTTTGAGAAAAATAATAAAAATCAGTAATTTAATTTTTCAGCAAATGCAACAATATGTCCATCAGGATCGGAGAGGTAGCCTACTTTCTCTCCCCAATCTCTCTCTTGAATAGGACTGATAAGTTTGGCACCAATTTGTATTGCATTTTCAAATTCCTTTTCTATGGATGCAACATAAAAATATAGCTCACATCTCGGGATGCCTGTTCCGGTAGCAGGATGCGATGCACTAGGTTCTAAAATTTTTGCAATTCCGGCATTTGGCATAATACCTATTTTAAGATGTTCATTTATCTCAAACTCGCTCATTCCGGGAACATCCAGGATGGGAGCTTTCCTTAAAAGTTTTTGGTAAAACTTACAACTCAATTCTTGGTCTTCAACATATAAGATTATTATTGTTTGGTGTATTTGCATATTATTTTTTAAAAATTAGAAATAGTTTTTGAAAAGTTAGGCTTATAAAATTCCACAAAATATGAGAAAAGATTATTTATTCAATTTTAATTTGATATTGGGTCAAAAGCCCTGCCAGCCCTAAGCTTGAGAATCTGGCATTTTTTATTTTATTGGTTTCAGGGTTAATTGAGAAATTAATGGCAGTAGTAAAATTTGCTTTTTCAAGAATTGTGCGGTCAAAAATAGCATCTTTTAAATCGCAATTTTCAAAATTGGCATTGCTTAAATCAGATTCGGTGAAGTCTGCCTCATGTAATTTACAATTTTTGAAATGAGTATTTTTTATTTTTGTTTTAAAAAAAGAGGAGTGACTCAGCTGGCAGTTTTCAAAGGAGAAAGAGAGCCCAAAAGGACTTCCTTCTTCAAAATGCAGCCCCAATAATTTGCAGTTTTTGAAGACGATATCCCTTAAAACAATTTGTTTAATGGAAGCCATGCTCCAATCACAATTATCAAACTCACAATCAATAAATTTATAATTATTCATTTGGGTATTGGAAAAGTTTAGATTAGAAAAATTACAGCTTTCATATTCTCCGGGAGTTAATGTTTCATTTTTTGAAAAAGTCTTCTGATAAAAATAAATGTCAGACATGGAATCAAGAAATTATTGATTAAAATAAAATTGAACAGCTAATTTACAGCAATAATTATAAAAAAAATCTTTAGTCGCTCTTCATTTAAGTAAGTGTATATGCAGAAGGATACCCCATTCTTTATTTTAGTTTTTAATTCTAAATATTTAGCTTTGCATTCAATGGATCAAATAAGTTTTTCGTTACTATTAATAGCAATCGCTTTTTTTGCCGGTGTGATAGGTGCTTTGACAGGCTTAGGAGGTGGCATTATCATCGTACCCGCATTGACTTTAGCTTTAGGTATCCCTATGAAATATGCGGTTGCCACTTCATTAATATCTGTAATTGGCACTTCAAGTGGTGCGGCAGCCGCCTATGTCAAAGAGGGATATACCAATATGGAAATAGGCATGTTTTTGCAAATAGCCACTACTTTAGGTGCTATTATCGGGGCAGTTGTCATTGTATGGTTTAAAATTCCTGTTGATATTTTAGGAATTATATTTGGTGCAGTATTGGTACTCACTGCAATATTAACCGCACAAAAAAAACCAGATCACCGAGAGCCTATCACAAATGGAAGTTTAGCCTATAAATTACAACTATTTGGCACCTTCCCGGTTAATGGGAAAGACGAAGCTTATGGCTCTAGAAATCCAATTTTAGGATCCTTGGTAATGGTATCGGCAGGTTTTCTGTCCGGATTGTTAGGTGTAGGTGGCGGTGTGTTTAAAGTCTTGGCCATGGACAATGTGATGCGGCTTCCGTTTAAAGTATCTACTACCACCAGTAATTTTATGATAGGCGTTACGGCGGTAGCCAGTGCCATTATTTATTTTGCAGGAGGCTATGTAATACCTTTTATCACCGCTCCAGTATTGATAGGCATTATTTTAGGTTCTTTTGTAGGAGCAAAAGTTTTAGCAAAAATTAATGTCAATTTATTAAAAAGAATCTTTGCTATTTTGGTGGCCGTCATAGCTCTGTATATGATGTATAATGGTATTGTTGGAAATTTTAGTGCAAAACATCATTGATAAATTATGGAAGCAAACAAACAAAAAAAAGACTTAGAACTCATCATCAGCAATACGCTTAGGATTGGAGTATGGTCTGCCTTTTGGATTGCATTGTTAGGGGTCGTAATGCTTATTTTTGCCAATGGAGCACTTAAAATTAACACCCAAAATTTACCGGAAATTCCTCAAAAATTTTCTTTTGAGGAGTTATGGAAAGGATTGATGAATTTTGATGCCCACCAGATAGCAATGTTGGGGGTTTTTCTTTTATTAATAACGCCTTTGATTAGGGTCATCTTTGCATTAATTGCCTATACAAAGCAAAAGAATATTATGTATGTTTGGATTACCTTTATCGTTTTATTGATTATAGGTATCAGCATTTGGATAGGTGCAGTTCATTAAATTTTTTTATTTTTGATCCAAATCTAACTTTCTCAAAAAGTATTTTCCCAATAAATCAAATTCTAAATTTACTGTTTCACCTTCCTTCATATTTTTAAACCCGGTATGTTCAAAAGTATAGGGAATAATTGTCACTTGGAATGTGCTTTTACCCACATTAAAAGCAGTCAAACTAACCCCGTTAATACAAATGGAGCCTTTCTCAATTACTAAAGCAGAAAACTGTTCCGGAAAACTGAAAGTGATGGGATGACTTCCTTGTGCAGTTTCTATTTTGGTACATATTCCGGTGCCATCCACATGACCTTGAACGATATGGCCATCGAGACGGTCTCCTAATTGCAATGCTAATTCTAGGTTTACGGCTCTACCAAGCTTCCAAGAGTTTAGCGTTGTTTTATTTAATGTTTCTTCCACAGCTGTAACAGTATATTGACTTTCATTAATATCCACTACCGTTAAGCAAACGCCATCATGTGCCACAGATTGGTCAATTGAAAGTTGTGGGGTCAAATCAGACTGTACCGTAATTTGTAAATTATTTCCTTCTTTTTTAAGGTCTTTAATGATTCCTATATTCTTAATAATTCCTGTAAACATTCTTATTGCTTTATGGCTTTACCTATATGTAAATATTGTTGGTTTGAAGACTGAACGGTTAAATTAATATTCATTGTAGTGGTCAGGCTGTCTTTAATAATTTTGAATTGCCCGAAAACCGTGTCGGTGTTTTGACAAAATAACTGTCCCCCTTGAGTATTGGGGATTAAGGTGTCGGTAATTGCTGTACCATATTTATTAGCGGTAAGGTGTAGCTGTATTGCATTACAAAACCCGGAAACAATAATTTTCCTTTTTAAAGAATCCTGCAAAGTATCTTTTTTAGAAAAACTCAAATTATAAATTGCCGTACTTTGAAAGGTGCCATCCTGCAAAAAAACAGAATCCTTCAACTGCCAGTTCCCCTCAAAAATTTCGTTTGGATAAATACAAACATCATTGTCAGGCACACCCGGAAAGCTATCATTATAATTAGCGGCCCTAGGGTCATTACAGTACTTTCTGGTCAGTCCCAAATCTTTACCTGGCGTGTCTTTATACTTTTCACAGGAAGCAAAAATAACAAGTAATGCAATGACTATGACACCCAAAATATACTTAACCATTTTATTGAATTAAAATTTTTCAAAAATACAATAATGTTTTTAAAATGAATAAAGGATAAGCAAAAATGCTTATCCCTTCTATTGTAAACTATGAAAAAGACTCGATTTATTTTGCAGAATGCTCGCTACCTACTAAATCATTTACAAAAACAGAAACATGAGCTATGCGTGTTTTGTTTAAAACATAATGAATGAATTTACCTTCACGTTCTGTTTTTACAATATTAGCTCTGCGTAAAATAGCTAAATGTTGAGAAGCCACTGACTGTTCTAATCTCAATTTCACATAGATATCAGTAACGTTCATTTTACCATTTTCATCCAACAATTTGATTATTTGCTGACGCAACTTGTGGTTAATCGCTCTTAAAGTTAATGCAGCATTTTTTACTGCGATGTAATCTATTTGAATTGCTTCTGTAGCTGTTTCTTCTTTTGCTAAAGCAACCGGGCTTGAAGTGATTGTTTCCATCATCTTTACTTATTGATTTATTATTATTTATTTTTATTTAATTATTAGTCAATTACAGTGTAAATATTTATTTATTTTCAAGATGTTTGCAAAGGTAATTAAAATTAATGAAATGTTATTGTTAAAATTATAGTTGATTAAATTAAATATTAACCGCTCATTTCAAATGCAAAAGTAAACAAATAACTCATAATTTAAATATAAAATTTTATAAATAATTTCAATAAGCTAATCAGAAGATTAATTTTTTATTAAAAATGCTTTAATGTATAAAGTGTAAAAAACATAGAAACAATAGTAAATTAAATTAATTTTGAACGTTCTAAAACCATTTCTAATTCTGACAATATCATGGCAGTGGCTCCCCACACATTAGCATCATTTGGGAGCTTATACACCGGTGCTTGCCATATTGTTGCCAAAGCAGGTATAGGAACTACCGCTTTGGATTGGAGCAATAGGCTCAAATTGCTTAGGTAAATCTGATGAACTTCTTTATCCGATTTCTTCAATTGGGGCAAATGGGCACAATAAGCGATAAAGGGTTGAACTAAAAAATTACTCACTTTAATATATAAAGGACTTAGTTTTCCTAAAATTTCTAAAGAAAATTTTTGAAGGAATACTTCTTCTTCAGTTTCTCTTAATGCAGCATCTAATAAGGTACGGTCCGAAAGTTCCATTTTACCTCCGGGGAAGGCTATTTGTCCTGAATGCTTCCCACCATCCTGAGTCCGTTCAATTAATACTACACTCAAATTATTAAGCTCATTGGGGAACAAAATTATCATCACAGCACTCTGCTTTGCATTTTCATCTATTTCTAAAGTGCTCTCGGCTCTGTTGGAAGGCAACATTCTTTTATGGGCTTCCAAGCCGGGAAGCGGTTCCGTCAAAGCATTCACTAAAGTTTCTTTCCAAATGTTCCAATTTTTTTGATACATAGAAGACAAAGATAAAAATTTTGTTTTAGTTTTAAATGATCTATTGTTTTAACATCCCAAAAAGAAATTTTGTTTAATTTTGTATCTGCCTTTTTTATACCTAATAAAAATAATTCTAATTTTTTAAAAATAATATTTTCTCAAATGGATAATTACAATTTTACTTCCGCAGAAAGACTAATGCGATATGTACAAGTGGACACACAAAGCGACCCTTTTTCTGATGCCCAACCCAGTACCGAAAAACAAAAAGATTTAAGCCGAATTTTAGTAGAAGACCTTAAAGCCATTGGCATTGCAGATGCCGAGTTGGATGAGCATGGTTATGTATATGCAACAATTCCATCTAATATTGACAAGCAAGTGCCAACAGTTTGTTTTTGTGCCCACGTGGACACTGCCCCAGATTGTAGCGGCACCAATGTAAAACCTATTTTACATAAAAGTTGGGATGGCACCGACATTGTTTTACCTGATGATAACAATATTATTATATCAACAAAAAAACATGAATATTTAAAAGAAAGAATTGGAGATGATATTATTACCGCTTCTGGTCTTACACTTTTAGGTGCTGATGACAAAGCAGGTGTGGCGGTTATTATGGATGCTGCCCAATTTTTGATGGAACACCCTGAAGTAAAGCATGGCCGAATCAGGATTTTGTTTACTCCTGATGAGGAAGTGGGTCGTGGTGTGGATGCTATTGACATGAAAAAATTAGATGCCGACTTTGGTTATACACTCGATGGAGGCGAACGTGGACATTTAGAAGGCGAAAGCTTCTCTGCTGATGGGGTTACTATAAATATTCATGGGGTGAGTGCCCATCCCGGTTATGCTAAAGGCATTTTAGTTAATGGCATTAAAATAGCCGGTGAATTTTTAGATGCTTTACCTAAGGATGCCTGGAGCCCAGAAACTACCAGTGACAAAGAAGGCTTTGTACATCCGGTAAACATCAATGGCAATGCAGAAATGACCAGCCTAAACTTTATTATCCGTGACCATGACACTTCTAAATTGGCCGAGTACGAAACACGTTTAGAGTACATTCTTAAAGAGGTAGTCACTCGCCATCCGGGAGCAAAATATGACTTTATTGTAAAAGAACAATACAGAAATATGCGGGAGATTTTGGACCAACATCCCGAAGTAATGGATATTGCTGAAAAGGCCTATCAGCAAGCCGGACTTAACACACAACGCATAAGCATTAGAGGTGGCACCGATGGCTCCAGATTGTCTTTTATGGGCTTACCTTGTCCAAATATTTTTACAGGAGAAATGGGTATCCACTCTAAAGAAGAATATTGCAGTGTCCAAGATATGCAAAAAGCGGTGGAAGTTTGTGTAAATATTGCAAAAATTGTAGCAGAAAAATAAATAAAATGGGAATAGCAGATTTTTTGTCAAAAAGAAAAGAAGAAAAAGCCAAGAAAAACCTTGAGGGTGGATTGAGCTTTTTAGAAACCAATAAAAACAATCCTAATATTGTATGCCTTGGAAGTGGATTGCAATATGAAGTTTTAAAAGAAGGTGAAGGAGATAGTCATCCTACTGCCCAATCCAGCGTTACTTGTCATTATATAGGCACCACAATTGATGGTACTGTTTTTGATAGTTCTATTTTGAGAGGGCAACCGGCTACTTTCCCTTTGAATAGAGTAATCTCAGGTTGGACAGAAGGCGTTCAACTTATGAAAGTAGGCAGCAAGTACCGTTTTTATATTCCACCTCACTTAGCCTATGGCGACAGGCAGGTGGGAACACATATAGAGCCTAATAGTACTTTGATATTTGAAATAGAATTGATAAGTTTTTAAAAAGTATAATATTGAATAAAAAACATAAAAGAAGTAAGCCAAGGTTTACTTCTTTTATGTTTGATATAAAGGTGTTGCATAGAGTACTCGTATGTAAGATTCAAAAAAATATTTTTTTACTCTTAACCAGTCTAATAGTTTTCACTTCCTTGATTATATTTTCAATTATATTCAAGTAAGCCAATAGCATTTTTTCATTTTTCTACCCATCCAATTTTCTTTCCCAAAAATTATTTTGTTACTTTGTTTTTTAATTTTTTGAATTGGCAAATCTAAATTTTGGAGAACCCATTTTGCAGACTTCGGTAGAGTTTATTAAAGGGATAGGCCCTTTAAGAGCTAAATTATTGGAAAAAGAATTGGGCATCCAAAATTACAACGACCTTTTACTTCATTTCCCTTACCGCTATCTCGACGCAACAAATGTCCAGCAAATAAGTTCTATTAATCCGGATCAAGAATGGGTACAGCTCAAAGGAATTATTATTAACCTGCAAGAGCACGGGACCGGGTTTAAAAAAAGACTGACGGCACAGCTTTTAGACCCCAGTGGAAAGGTAGAATTGGTTTGGTTTCAAGGGATCAATACTGTGATGAATATGATAGAACCCAATACGGCTTATACTGTGTTTGGCAAGATCTCCTATTTCAATGGGCTCCCTAATATTGCCCATCCGGAAATAGAAAAAACCACGACCCAACAACATACAGCTGGCAATACTTTGCAACCGGTTTATAGTGTAACCGAGAAGTTAAGGGCAAAAGCCATAAATAACAGAACTTTTGCAAAATTTACTCAGGCATTATTAGAGAAATTAAGACCGGAAGATGTATATGAGCCCTTACCTATACCTGTATTACAACAATATAATTTAATAGGTCGCTATAAAGCTTTAAAAGAAATTCATTTCCCGTCCGACGCTGAGCAACTTGCAGCGGCCATCTACCGCTTAAAATGGGAAGAACTCTTTATCACCCATCTGAAAATCATCAAAAGCAATCTTAAAAATAAAGCCCAGGCAGGATTTACCTTTGTAAAAATAAACCATGCATTTAATTCTTTTTATAAGGAAAACTTGCCATTTCCATTGACTAATGCCCAAAAAAGAGTGGTAAAAGAAGTGAGAAATGATGTGCTCACCGGCAAACAAATGAACCGTTTGATTCAGGGAGATGTTGGAAGCGGAAAAACAATTGTAGCCCTTTTGTCAATGCTAATTGCCAAAGACAATGGTTTTCAATCTTGCATGATGGCTCCTACCGAGATTCTTGCCCAGCAACATTTCGAAGGTATCACCTCCCTATTAAAAGAAATGGAAATTAAAGTAGCATTGCTCACAGGATCTATAAAAGCAAAAGATAGAAAACCTATTTTAAAAGCATTAGATACCGGAGAAATTGACATCCTTATTGGCACACATGCCCTCTTAGAAGATACTGTAAAATTTAAAAATCTGGGTTTAGCAATCATAGACGAACAACATCGCTTTGGGGTGGGGCAAAGGGCAAAACTATGGCATAAGAACACCTTACCTCCACATATTTTGGTGATGACGGCAACTCCAATTCCAAGAACTTTGGCAATGACTGTTTATGGCGATTTAGATGTATCAGTTATTGATGAATTGCCACCGGGGAGAAAACCAATTATTACGATTCACAGATTTAACCAAACCCGTCCACAGGTGATGGAATTTATCCGACAAGAAATAAAAATCGGAAGACAAATTTATATTGTTTATCCTTTAATTGAGGAGAGTGAAAAGCTCGATTTTGAAAGCCTGATAGCCAACTACGAACAAATAAAGACCTATTTTCCTGATCCTGATTATAATGTTGCAATGGTGCATGGCAAGCAAGACCCGGCAGAGAAAGAAAGAAATATGCAAAGATTTATCAAGGGAGAGGCACATATTTTGGTAGCTACCACTGTAATAGAAGTTGGTGTAAACGTACCTAATGCCTCTGTAATGTTAATAGAAAGTGCAGAGCGTTTTGGACTTTCGCAATTGCATCAGTTAAGAGGAAGAGTGGGAAGAGGCAGTGAAAAATCGTATTGTATTTTGCTGACCAATAACGAAATTTCTAAAGAAAGCAGACAAAGAATGAGCATAATGGTTCAAACAAATGATGGTTTTATTATTGCTGAAGAAGACCTTAAAATGAGAGGTCCCGGAGATATTTATGGCACAAAACAAAGTGGTGCTTTAGATTTAAAAATAGCAGACATCATCCACGATACCACCATTATGGAGCAAACCAAAATAGCAGCAGAACAACTTCTTAATGAAGACCCCTACTTGTCACAACCTGACCACAGGCTCTTATTTAACACTTTGAATGCCGGAACAAAAAGTAATATCATGCCTTGGAATCAAATAAGCTAAAGATTTTCGGGAAACTAAAAATGAGTAAAAAGACTTCAAAAATAATGGAAAAATATCCTTAAAAAACAAAAGGCATAACTTTTACGTTATGCCTTTTTATCTTATCAGAAGTTTAAGAAACTTTATTTGTTTTCTTTAGCTTCGTCGTCTTTTAATTTAGCTTTGATATCTGCTAAAGCTCCTAAGTTACCTAAAGTAGCTTTTTCAACTTTATCTTGTACTTTCTTTACAGAATCTTTAGTTTCTTTGGCAGCTGCATTTTGCTCATCAGTTTTTGTTTGTTCCCAAACACGAGTGTGAGAGGCCATAATACGTCTGTCGTTGCGGTCAAATTCAATGATAACAAATTCTAAAGTTTCATCAACATTTACTTCGGTACCATCTTCTTTACGTAAGTGGCGACCAGGAACGAAAGCTTCAACACCATGCTCTAAAGTGATATTAGCACCTTTGTCATCCTTACGGGTAACAGTAGCAGTATGGGTAGTTCCAATAGCAAATACAGATTCCAAGTTGATCCATGGATCTTCTTCAATTTGTTTATGTCCTAAAGAAAGTTTTCTGTTTTCTTTATCGATAGACAATACAACCACTTCGATTTCATCACCTACTTTAGTAAATTCAGAAGGGTGGTTGAAACGCTTAGTCCAGCTCAAGTCGCTAATGTGGATCATGCCGCCAATACCTGTTTCCAATTCAACGAAAACACCATAAGGAGTTATGTTTTTAACGATACCTTTATGTCTGCTGTCTGCAGCAAAACGGTCTTCGATATTACCCCAAGGATCTTCAGTTAATTGTTTAATAGATAAAGACATTTTGCGTTCTTCTCTATCCAAGGTAACAACTTTAGCTTCGTATTCGTCACCCATCTTGAAGAATTCTTTAGCGTTAATAGGCTGAGAACTCCAATTGATTTCTGAAACGTGTACTAAGCCTTCTACACCTGGTAAGATTTCTAAGAAAGCACCATAATCTTCAATGTTTACAACTGCTCCTTTTACTACAGAACCTTCAACGATATCTGCAGATAAGCTTTCCCAAGGATGAGGAGTTAATTGTTTAAGACCTAAGCTGATACGTTTTTTCTCGTCATCAAAGTCAAGAACAACTACATTTAATTTTTGACCGTTTTCTAATACTTCACTTGGGTGAGAAATTCTACCCCAGCTGATATCAGTAATATATAACAAACCATCTACACCACCTAAATCGACGAAGGCTCCGAAGTCGGTAACATTCTTGATGGTACCTTCTAACACTTGACCTTTTTCTAATTTAGACATGATTTCGCCTCTTTGTTGCTCAAGGTCACTTTCGATAAGTGCTTTATGAGAAACAACAGCATTTCTGATTTGTTCGTTGATTTTAACCACTTTAAAATCCATAGTTTTACCAACATATTGGTCATAATCCGTAACTGGTTTCACATCGATTTGAGAACCAGGTAAGAATGTTTCCAATCCGTTGATATCAACGATAAGACCACCTTTAGTTTTAGAGGTTATAGTACCATGTACTATTTCTCCAGACTTAAAGTAATCTACTACATTTTGCCAGCTGCGTACTTGACGAGCCATGCGACGGCTTAAGTTAAGATTACCGTTACGGTCTTCTTTTTCTACAACCAAGACTTCTACTTCATCTCCAACCTTTAATTCAGGCATATCACGGAACTCGTTAAGAGAGATTAAACCGTCAGACTTGTCTCCGATGTTTAGGATCACGTCTGTGTTGGTTAAACCTTCTACTGTACCGGTGATTAATTCGCCATCAGTAATAGCTTTAAATGATTGTTCGTACTCTTTTTCAAGAGCTTCGCGTTTGTCGGCAGAATAGCCTGAAACGTTTTTTTTGTCAATGCTCCAATCGAAGTCGTCGTGGGCACTGTTTTGTGGGTTAACAATTTGATTTTCTTCCAATGTTTAATGTCCTCCTTTTTATAAGAAATTTTTTGGACTGCAAAGGTACGACAATATTTTTATATAATATTATTTTTTTTATTGTTTTTTTTCTATTGTGTATAATACCCCCTCCCTATTCCTTGCTGATAACCTATATTATTAATAACTTTTAAAGAAATTTCACGTAACGATTTTAATCAGATTAATGAGTAATTTACCTAAATCTTCAATTTATTATGAGATATAAACGAAAAACTACTTAACTTTACCTGATGGGAAGATTTGCAACTTTAGAGGTTTATTACGACTATTTTATTGCCAACATCCGCAAGCAAGTACTTTTGGAAAATGGCATAGAGTGTACCTTATTAAATGAATATTCGGGTACGATGCTTCCGGCATTAGCGATTGGTGGCATCAAGCTTTTAGTATTGGAAGAAGACGAAGAAAAAGCTAGAGCCTTGCTGGCACAATTAGATGCAGAGGCAGATGCCAATGAGGAAAAAGAAGAAAACAAGGATAATTAATATAGTCAGCGTATAGTATTTTAGAAAATATGATCAGTAGGGAAAGTGTACAAAAGGTTATCGCCCATACCAGCATTACAGAAGTAGTTGGTAATTTTGTCCAGATTAAAAAAAGAGGTGCAAATTATTTGGGTCTATGCCCATTTCATAATGAAAAAACTCCTTCTTTTAATGTAAATCCTGCCAAAAACATATTCAAGTGTTTTGGCTGCGGAAAAGGTGGCGATGCGGTTACTTTCTTAGAAGAACATGAGAAATTTTCTTTTTCGGAATCCATTAAATGGCTAGCCGATTTTTACAATATCGAAATTGAAGAGACCGAAGATGCCCAAGAGTATCAAGCCCAACATCAGATTGAGGAAAGCCTGAGAGTAGTCAACGAATTTGCAGCAAACTATTATCAAAATATCCTTTTAAACAATGAGGAAGGACAAAATATTGGTTGGAGTTATTTCAGAGAAAGGGGCTTTACCGATGATACCCTAAAAAAATTCAAATTAGGCTATAGCTTAGACCATTGGGACGCCTTTCTTATTGAAGCTTCACAAAATGGTTTTTCAAAAGACATTTTAGAAAAGGCAGGTTTAATCAAAATTAAAGAAGAAAAAATATATGATACTTACAGGGCAAGAGTCATTTTCCCTATTTTTAGTAATACCGGAAAAATACTTGGATTTGGCGCCAGGATTTTAAAGAAAAACGATAAAGCTCCAAAGTATATCAACAGCCCTGAAAATGAGCTATATATAAAAAACAAGGTACTTTACGGACTTTATCAATCAAGAAAAGCCATTCAGGACTCAAAAGAATGTTTTCTGGTGGAAGGCTATACTGATGTTATTTCTTTGCATCAGGCAGGTGTAGAGAATGTAGTTGCTTCCAGTGGCACCTCCCTCACTACGGGTCAATTAAAATTGATAAGCAACCTTACCAAAAACCTTACCATCCTTTACGATGGTGATGCCGCAGGCATCAAAGCCGCCCTCAGAGGCTTAGACATGGCATTGGAAGAAAACTTTGTAGTGAAATTGGTATTACTCCCCGAGGGGGATGACCCGGACAGCTTTGTTAGAGAGAATGGCAGAGAGGCTTTTAGGGAATATGTGGAGGCAAATAAGGTGGACATCATCGATTTTAAAATGGATTTAGGCTTAAAAGAGGCTCAAAACGATCCTTTTAAAAAGTCGGAGTTGGTGAATGAAATTGCAGCCACTATCGCCAAAATAGATAAGAGCAAAAACCTAGGACTGCAGCTGCATTATATTAAAGAGGCTTCTATGAAACTGGGCATAGAGGAAGAAGCCTTTGTTAACGTAGTCAATAATTTCATAAGAGAAAGGCTTAAAAAGAATGCACCCAAAGAAGCCGCAGAAGCTTATGAAACTCCTTTGCCTGAAATGCAACAGCCTCAACAGCAAGAAGGCAGCCCAACCATTAATCTATTCAAGAAAGACCATAAAGAAGAATGGCAATTAATAAAAATACTGATTGAATATGGCGATAGAATCTATGAGGAAGGCAAAACCGTTGCCGTTCATTTTTTTGAAGAAATAGATTTAGATATTTTTGAAGATGCCATGGCGCATGACATCGCTATGATTTATTATAAATATTGGCAAGATAATAAAGCATTCCCGCCTCAAAGTCATTTTACTTCTTACCCCTTGAAATCTATCAAGGAGAAGGTGGTTGATATTTTACAGGTTCAGTATTTGCCCAGCGAAAATTGGGAAAAGATGTATAACATCGAAATTCCAAATGCAGATACTAATTATTTAAAAGATGTAAACAGCTCTTTTGCTTATTTTAAATTAAAATTGCTTAGAAAATATCTTTTTGAGAACTTAGAAGAGCTTAAAAATTGTAAAGATTCCGGCAGGATAGCCCAATTGATGAAAACCAATATGCTACTCAAAAATGAAGAAAAAAAACTAATCGATATCGTAGTGATACGCTAAGATAAATTTATGGATTAGACAAGACATCCTCTCTTTCCGTTGGTGAGGACACCAACCCTATGGGGAAGGAGTGAAGGACGGCTACTAAAAGGGGGTTTCTCCACTACGAAAGATGATGTTACATTGCACTACGCATCACTTTCTAAGGTCGAAATGACGGAAAAAAAACGCCGTCATCTCGTCTAAGAAAAACCCAAATTTCATAGAAATTTGAAAAGGTTTTTCGCATGGAGAGATCTCCAAAATAAGTGATAATGTTTAGGAGATTCCTCTACTACGAAAATTGGTTCTTCATTGCATTACGAACCATTTTCTCCGGTCGGAATGACGGAAAAAAACGCCGTCATCTCGACTAAGAAAAACCCAAATTTCATAGAAATTTGAAAAGGTTTTTCGCATGGAGAGATCTCCAAAATAAGTGATAATGTTTAGGAGATTCCTCTACTACGAAAATTGGTTCTTCATTGCATTACGAACCATTTTCTCCGGTCGGAATGACGGAAAAAAACGCCGTCATCTCGACTAAGAAAAACCCAAATTTCATAGAAATTTGAAAAGGTTTTTCGCATGGAGAGATCTCCAAAATAAGTGACAAGGCTTAGGAGATTCCTCCACTACGAAAGATGGTTCTTCATTGCATTACGAACCATTTTCTCCGGTCGGAATGACGGAAAAAAAACGCCGTCATCTCGACTAAGAAAAACCCAAATTTCAAAGAAATTTGAACAGGTTTTTCGCATGGAGAGATCTCCAATGTAAGTGACAATGATTAGGAGATTTCTCCTGTGCTTGAAATCCTTACCAACCACATTGACTATTGAGTTTTGGTGGAGACAGAAATCATAAAGTAATCATTTGAAATAGCCCCATCCTGACACAGAAATCATCTAAGCCATTCGTAATTTTTCAATGAGTTCGTTAAGATTGTCTGCCACTTTTAAAATATGATAATGCTCTTCATTTAAGAACCCATTCTTCACCATTTGCATCATCATTACTATTAAAACATCATAATAACCCTTTATATTATATAGTGCTAAAGGTTTGCTATGTAGCCCTAACTGAGACCAGGTAAGCAATTCGAAAATTTCATCTAAAGTGCCAAAGCCTCCCGGCAAAGCCACTACGGCATCTGCCATTTGCTCCATTTTTGCTTTTCTTTCGTGCATAGTCTCCACTTCTATCAATTCTGTTAAATTGGGGTGCATTATTTCCATACCTTTTAAAAAACTTGGAATTATACCTATAACTGTACCTCCGTTTTCTAATACACCATCGGCTACAGCACCCATCATACCGGTTTTGCCACCTCCATAGATCAGCCTTAAATTATTTTTAGCCATATAGCTGCCTAATTCATAAGCCTTCTCCGTAAATTCCTTATCATTTCCGGGTTTTGCACCACAAAAGACTAAAATATTCTTCATCAATTTCTTATTTTATTTTTTTCCTAATTTATAACCCTTCAAAGCAAAATACAAAATAAATAGATAAGCCGGAATCATCATTAGATAGGCAGTTTGAGGATTAAATACCGTTTCTGAAAGTTTGCCGTACAATGGGGGTAAAATTGCTCCACCAACAATAGCCATGATTAATAAGGCAGACCCCATTTTGGTATGCTTACCCAATCCATCGATTGACAATGGAAAAATAGCCGGCCACATCAAAGAATTGGAAAAACCTAATAATGCAAAAGCCCAGATAGCAGGATGGGTAGGGATATTCAATTCAAAACCCATTAAATGAATTACAGAGGAATCAGGACTGCCTTTTAAATAAACTGCTAAAAGTGTCAATACTAAACTCAATAAAACACAAAGAATCAATGCCTTTCTTTGAGCAATAATTTTGGGCATGGTGGCGATTCCCACAAAGTAACCCACTAATAAGGAATAGCCGGTAAAGGTGGCAAAATGTTTAGCTTGATCCATACTATAGCCCAAATATTTTCCAAAACCGGCAAAGGTATCATAACTGATTACTTCTACACCTACATAGAAAAACAAAGCCACTACACCAACTATTAAATGCGGATATTGCCATACAGAATCTTTAGCCTTTGCCGTTCCGGAAAGAATATTATCATCATTGATGGCATCTTCCTCATCATCGATATGAGGTAGTGAGATAAATAATAATAATAAACCAACTGCTGCAAATGCAATACTGATCCAGATATATGGTGTAATCACTTTATGGGCAAGACCATCCAAAGCTGCATTTTGTGCTATGGTATCCATAGTTTTTAGAGAAGCTTCAAAAGCATCTGAATCTTTCAAAATAATACTGCCTAAAACATATACTGCAAAGATACCGGCAAGCTTATTGCAAACACCCATGATGCTGATACGTTTAGCGGCACTCTCTTTGGGACCTAAAGCCGCAGCATAAGGATTAGAAGCCGTTTGTAATAATGCCAATCCTGAACCGATGATAAACAAACCGGTTAAGAAAACAGGATAGCTCCTGCTCAATGCCGCAGGAATAAATAAGGCAGCTCCACCTGCCATTACAAATAAGCCTACTGACATGCCCACTTTAAATCCGGTTTTCTTCAAAACATAAGAAGACGGTATTGACATAAAGAAATAAGCAGCGAAAAAGGCAGTGGCTACAAAATAAGATTCTGTGGCACTTAACTGGCAGGCAATCTTTAAATAAGGTATGAGCTGGCTATTGGCCCAAGTGATAAAACCGAAGATAAAGAATAAAAGTCCTATAATAAATAGGGCAAATCCATAATTATTTTTGTTATTGTCTTGCATTAATTCTTATTTTGGGGTTGAAATTACAATTTTATATTTCTATTATACAAATTATGGCTAAGAAAAATTATGCAATAGGTATAGATATAGGTTCCTCCTTTACTAAATTGGCATTGGTGGACAGCCTGGGGAATATCAGCAATATGCAATCTTTTGCTACCACCAGTTTTAATACTGCTGATGATTTTATTCAGACTTTAATATTAAATATCCAACTGATTATTAATACTACTGATGGTCATGTGCTGGGAGTGGGTGTGGGTGCCCCTAATGCTAATCACTTCACAGGAGAGATAGACCATGCTGCCAATCTCCCTTGGCATGAGGTTATTCCTTTGAAGGCTAAATTGGAAGAAATGGTTGATGTGCCTGTAAAAGTAACCAATGATGCTAAGGTAGCAGCCCATGGCGAAATGCTATTTGGGAAAGCCAAAGGCATGAAAAATTTTAGTGTCATCACCTTAGGTACCGGTGTGGGTAGTGGTATAGTTGTAAATGGCGAATTGCTTTATGGTCATGATGGTATGGCTGGAGAAATTGGTCATATTGTGGCTAAGCAAAATGGTCGTCCTTGTGGTTGTGGTCGTAAAGGATGCTTAGAAACCTATGCTTCCGTTACCGGAATAATCAATACCGCCAGAAAAATAATGAGGGCAAATAATCTACCTCCTTTTGAATCGGGTGAAGAGCTTTATGATGCTGCCGTATCAGGAAACCCTATGGCTCTTGAAATCTTTAATGTTACCGGTCAAATTTTAGGAAATATTTTGGCTCAGGTACATACCGTAATATCATCGGAAGCTTATATATTCTTTGGAGGCTTGGCAAATGCAGGAGAATTCTTACTAGTGCCTACCAGAAAGGCTTTTGAACAAAATTTATTATTTGTTTACAAAGAAAAAATGCCACAAATTATGGTTTCAGGTTTGCAAGATAAAAATGCTGCTGTTTTAGGTGCTGCTGCTATGATGTTTGGCTTATAGTTTTTTAAAAAAATGTACCTTTGCAAATTATGGCTTCGCAATTAATAAAAAAAGTAACCATCTTAGACAAAACATCTCCTTTTCATGAAAAAGTAGTAGATGTACTTATCGAAAATGGTATTGTAAAAAAAATAGAAAAAAAGATTGAAAATACTACTGCTATAGTTTTTGATGGCAAGGGTAAATATTTAAGTCCAAGTTGGATAGGTCTGATGGCAGATTTTGCTGATCCGGGACATGAATATAGGGAAAATATCCAAAGTGGCTTAGATGCTGCACAAAATGGAGGTTTTGGTCAAGTGCTATTATTGCCCAACACCCAACCTGCTATCAGCAATAAGAGTACCCTTAAAGCCGTAATAGATAATGGTAAAGGACATAAAGTAAAGTTGAATGCCATGGGCAGCATCTCTCAAAACATTGAGGGCAAGGCTTTAGCAGAAATGCAGGACATGCATGAAGCCGGTGCTATAGCTTTTTCTGATGGATGGAAGCCTTTAGAACATGCCGGATTAATGCAAAAGGCTTTAGAATATGTCAAAACCTTTGATGGTGTTATTGTACAGTTACCATTGATGCCTTCTCTTGCTGACGGATTGATGAATGAAAGCGAATATTCTGTAAAATTCGGTATGCCCGGAATTCCAAACATTGCAGAAAGTTTAATGGTAAATAGAGATATCGAATTGGCAAGATACACTAAATCTAGAGTGCACCTTAGTGGCATCACCACTGCAGAAAGTGTCCAGTTGATAAAAAATGCAAAAAAAGCAGGTGTTCAAGTTAGCTGTTCTGTAACCCCTTACCATCTTTTGTTTACCGAAAAAGACTTAGAAAACTACGACAGTCTTTACAAGGTTTACCCTCCTTTGCGAGGGGAGCAGGATCGTAAAGCCTTATTGAAAGCACTTGAAGAAGGTGTTATCGATTGTGTTGCCATTCATCATAAGCCTCATAATTGGGATGAGAAAGAAGTAGAATTTGAATATGCCAAATCGGGCATGGCAGCTTTGGAAACCTCTTGGCCTATGCTTTTGCAAGCTGCACCCAGAATTTCTGCTGTGCAATGGACAGCCTTGCTTTCCTCAAATATTGCCAAGATTTTCAACATAAATTTAGAAACCATACAAGAAGGAGCATCCGCTAATTTTACTCTTTTTGATTTTGACAGCATTTGGACTTTAGAAAGAAGTCAAGCTAAAAGCCTGGCTTATAATATCCCATTACTTCATACAAAACTGCAAGGAAAGGCAACAGTAATATAATGATGAAAACAAATAGTGGCTTTGCCTTAGGGTTAAAAGGAGGCGTAATAATCGGCTTCATATATGCCGTTTTACTTTGGATAAAATACACATTTTTAGGAAATAGCCCTTTTGGGTTTTGGGCAAGTGGATTTGTAAGTTATGCCATCATATTAACCTGTATGGTACTGCTTGGGATGCAACGAAAAAGAAATTTGGGTGGTTTTGCAGAAATAAAAGATATTTTTCAACCGCTCTTTATTGCTGTCATTTTTATTGAATTAGCTTATCTTTTATTTACTTTTTATTATCTGAACTATTTGAATCCGGACTTTTTTGAAGGCTATAAAAAAGCCCTTGCCGGTTTCGGAGAAAGTAGGAACGTAGATGCCAAAAAAGTAGCAGAACAAATAAGCTTGATTGCCGAACAACAAAAGAGCAGCCATGACTTTTGGCTGATGTTCAAAGGAATCTTTTTAAGATGGGTTATTGTGGATAGTGTATTTGCAATGATGATAGCCTTCTTTTTAAGAAAGAAGAAACCGGAGAACTATTAACTCTGATTTTTGAATAAAAGCCTGTCTTTTTTATACTTAAAATAATTTGTAAATTGATGTATTGTTATTTATAATTTCCTTAACTTTGTGAGATAATAAATATATTTTATATGAAAATCATTAAACTCAATTTCGTAGTAATAACACTCTTGTTGAGTGTGTTTTTTGTTTCTTCAAGTAAGGCTCAAGACAGCCAAGTGCCTAATAACACTATTTTTGCAGAACTTGGTGGTCCTGGAATCATCTCTTTTAATTTTGACAAACGGTTCAATAATCGTCCTGATGGTTTTGGTGGTAGAATAGGATTAGGAGGGGTTTATCTTGCTGACGGAGGCTTCCTTTCTGTTCCTATTGGTCTGAATTATTTATTAGGAAAAGATGGCAAAAACTATTTTGAAGTAGGTGCCGGTTTTACCTTTCTTACTTCTGGTTTTGAAGATGATGGCTTTATGTCCAGCTCATTTGGGCATCTAAATTTTGGATATCGCCTTCAACCTAAAGATGGAGGATTCAATTTTAGAGCCTCCCTCAATCCTATTTTTGGCAATGGCTGGTTTTATCCTTTTTATGGTGGTGTTTCTTTAGGTTATACTTTTTAAGTATTAGCAACATTTTTTTAAAGAGCAAATCAAGGTATTGATATAATTTTCATCAATACCTTATTTTGCTCTTTTTTATTTTAAGCTCCTAAAGTTTTAATACGAAAGCCTAAACTTGTTGTTCACTTGTGGTCTGAGCTTAATGATGTTTTCAAAGGAAAGATTTTCAGAAATTAAAAAAAAAAAATAAAATTTCAAAATATGCTAAATATTTCCTATCTTGCTTAATGAAAGTATTTATCTAAAAAATTGAATTATGAAACATATTTTGGTGCCCACTGATTTTTCTGAATCTGCAAAAAATGCTTTACAATTTGCAATAGAAACAGCAAAGATAATCCCTTCAAAAATCACCTTACTCCATTCTTTCGAGGTGTTTGACGAAGTTTATATCGATTATATGGGTATGAGTCCCAGCATGAGTATCAATCAAGAAATCAACTTTCAAATTATCGAAGATCTTAAAAAAAGATTGGAAATGTTGAAACAAGAATTGGAAAAAGAACATGCAATTGAGTTTTGTACAGAGGTGTTAAATCTACCTTTAGCTGCCGCAGTAGAAGAGTTGGCAGAAGAACAAAAAATAGATTTGATAATCATGGGAACCCTCGGAGCCACCGGTTTGGATGAGAAAATATGGGGTAGTCGCACCGCTTCCGTTATTGGAAATGCCCCTGTTCCTGTTTTGGCAATTCCCGGAAATTTTAAATGGAAAAAACCGGAACAATTTTTACTGGCGACCAGCAATTTTGAAAAAGATAAAAATATTTTAAACTTCCTTTTTGAATGGGCAGACTTGTATCTGGCTCAAATACACACTTGTATCTTTACCAGTGAAGAATGGAGTACTGCGAAATTTGTAGAGCAAGAAACCAAATTAAATGAATATTCAGCTTATTTGAAATCTGAATATAGTGAATCTGAATTGACCGCAAATCATATACACGGCACTAGTTTTGAAGAAAGCATTCAAAAATTCATTCAAGAAAAGACAATCGATGTTTTAGTCATGATAACCTATCAGCATGGTTTTTGGAAAAGTCTTTTCAATCCAAGCAAGACCAAGCAAATGAGTTTTCACTTGAATGTACCTTTACTAGCAATACCGGCAAGTTTAGGTAAAGAATAGTCTTTTGTGAACCTAAATTTAATGGGTGATTTCTTTTTAAAGGAGCACCCATTAAATATAAATTGGACTTAGAAGATTATTTCACATTCTTCTGTAACCATTCTAAAATTACCTTCATCGCTTTGGGAGAGAAACTCTGCTCTATGTTGCCATATTCTTGCGGCAAGCCTGTATTAGCTTCTTGAAACAGATGGTTTAATCCTTCCAATTCCAATACGGTGGCTCTTTTGTTTCCTGATTTTTCAAAAGCCGATTTCAATGCCGGAATATTATATTCTGGAATTACTTGAACATCTTTACTGCCAATCAAAGCCAAAACAGGGATTTTTATTTTTTGTAAATCCGACTGAGGATTATATTGTACAAAATAGATTAACCAAGGCGAAAGCAATGCATTAGAATAAGTGCTAACTGTTTCTTCTTTCGTTTGCCCCTCCACTTTTTCCAAAGTGCCATCATTATAACTATTATTCAAATAGGTTAAAACCCTACTTCTAATCAATGCTGTATCTTTTGTTGATTTCATAATCTCAAAAATTTGCTGATTCATCTTTTGAGATTGTTCAATGGCAGCATCAGATTCTTTGACGGCACGTGCTAAATATTTTTGTTGTTGTAGCAAAATCTGATCTCCAGACATTCCCGGACCGGCAAGCATTACAATAAATGCTAACTGTTTGGTGTTTTGTGCTGCCAGCATGGTGGCAATTTCACCACCTTCTGAATGTCCCATAATGCCAATTCTTTTTTTGTCAATTTGTTTGTTTTGGTATAAAAAGTTTACAGCTGCCATAGCATCTTCAGCAAAATCTGCAGTAGTAGCCGTTTCAAAATTTCCTTTAGACTGACCCACTCCTCTATCGTCATATCTTAAAACTGCAAATCCATTTCTCGTAAAAAAATCAGCTAAAACTAAAAAAGGTTCATGCCCCAATATTGTTTCGTTTCTGTCTTGAGGACCACTACCACTAACCAAAACTATGGCTGGGAAAGGCCCTTTGCCTTGAGGAAAAGTCAAGGTGCCACTTAAAGAAATTTTTTCTCTTTTGTTTTCAAACACTACTTCTTTTTCCAGATAAGGAAAAGGTTTTTGAGGTGTCTGACTTTTGATTTTAGGTTTTAAACCGTCCTTTTCCAAATTCAAAGGAAACGAAGCACCACGCTGAATAAACACACCATCAATATGGGTGTCATTCATCCATTTACCTTTGTAGGTGAAAACAATTTCAGGAATTTCAAGAAAAACACTATCTCCAATTGTCTTAACCGTTTTTACGGGAATACCTTTAGCACCTTGGTCCGGGCTATCCATTGTAGCCGAGAGCTGACCAGAATTTTGTTGGATATTGAAAATCAATCCCATTTGCATCCCTTGAATTGAAAATTTGCCTCCCCAGCTGCCTATAAATTTGCTTTGGCCCCAGGTGTTAAAATGGGAAAACAATATAATTAAGGTAAACCACAAAAGGTTGAAGTGTTTGCTAGTCATTTTTATTACTTTAGTTTTTCTTAAACATCCAAAGTTATTGAATTTAAGAGCGATGACAAAGCTAATATTACTTTAAGGGGAAGAGTACACCGTCATATCGACTACGAAAAACCCAAATTTCATAGAAATTTGAAATGCTTTTTTGCATGAAGAGATCTCCATATAAGTGTCAATGCTTAGGAGATTGCTCCACTATGAAAGATGATTTTTCATTGCATTACGCATCTCTTTCTCCGGTCGGGATGACGTAGTGCGTGCCTTTCGTCTTTGCGACGGCATTTGCCCGAAGCAATCCAGTAGCTCAGCCCTCAACCCTCAACCCTCAACCCTCAACTCCTCTGGATTGCTTCGCCTTCGGCTCGAAAAAACGAAGAGGAATCAGTCGAAATGAATCCCACAAGGTGCACCTTTCAAACTTTAACAAGTCAGAATGTTTTTTTGATATAACTTCACAATCTTTTTACAAAAAAATTTTTCTGTAAAAACAGAAATCATTTAATTTATATAATATTTTTATGAAAAAAGTATTGTTATTAGGCGTATTTGCTTTAGGATTGAATTGGAGCTCCAAGGCTCAAAGTATGTATTGGCAAGCGGCTAGCATCCCTAATCAAATTCAATATCCGGTATTTAGTTTCAAAATAAATACCCAAGAATTAAAAGACCAATTGACCTTAGCAGGCAATAATCATCAATCAGGAGTAAGCTTGCTTCTACCTAATCCTGAAGGGAAATCAAATGTTTTCAATATCTGGAGAAATACTTTAATTCCACAAAGCTTACAAAGTAAATTTCCTGAAGTGTGGGCTTTTACAGCTGTTAATAATGGTCGCAGCACTATGACAGCAAAAATAGAATTTACGCCAAGAGGTTTTTATGCTATGGTATTTGATGGCGAAAGAACCTATTTTGTTGACCCAATAGACAAAGAGCAAGGATTATATAAGGCTTATTATAAAACAGACGCTACCATGAATCCCTCCAATAAAGATTGGGCTTGTGGTGTAAATGGTGATTTTTTAGATGCAAGCAATGCAACTCAAATTCAAAGTCGTAATGCTGGTTTTACCATAGGAGACACCAAACGAACTTATCGGCTAGCTTTGAGCTGTACAGGAGAATATGCGGTTGCTGTTGCAGGAGCCAACCCATCCAAAAATGATGTGTTTGCTGCTATGACTACTACCATGAACCGTGTTAATGGCATCTATGAGCGGGAACTTGCCATTACTATGGAATTTATACCTAATAATGACACTATAATTTATACTGATCCTACATTAGACCCTTTTACCGCTAATAATAATGGGGGGCAGTTGTTAGGACAAAATCAATCTAATACTAATACCGTAATTGGTGCTGCCAATTATGACATTGGGCATATTTTCAGTACAGGAGCCGGAGGAATAGCTTATTTGGGTAGTGTATGTGGCAACAACATGAAAGCCAGAGGTGTGACCGGTCGTCCTAATCCGGTGGGTGACCCTTTTGATGTAGATTATGTCTCCCATGAAATGGGGCATCAGTTTGGTGCCAATCACACTTTTAATGTATGCTCCGGCACAGAATACCAATATTCTGCTTATGAACCAGGAGGTGGTACTACCATTATGGCTTATGCCGGCATTTGTGGATCTATGAATAATATTCAACAAAATTCAAATGATTATTTTCATAAAACCAGTTTGGACGAAATCAGTTATTTTTTTACGAATATGCAGACCGGAACTTGTGCTGTTACCGATACCGGCTACAATGCCCCAACTATTAATGTAAGTACAACAGCATATTCTATCCCAAAATTAACACCTTTTGAATTGGATTATCCTTCTGCTACTCCTGATTCAATAGGAAACTATATCAATGGCAATATAGAACAATATAATTTAGGCAACTTTACCCAAGACGAAAACCTAGCTCCTAACTTTACTGTCGGACCTGCCTTTAGATCGGTAAGCCCGGATACCATCTCTCAAAGAGTATTCCCAAGAATGACTATCGTAAGAACAGGATTAACCGGCGTTAGAGGAGAAAGACTCTCTGCAGTAGGAAGAAATTATAAGTTTGCATACAATGCCAGAGAAATCCGAAATGATGGATGGGGAGCTGTAAACTCCTCTGACGTCAAAACCAATATTGCTGTAAGTGGTGCTTCCGGACCATTTGTCGTATTATATCCATCTTTAGGGGATTCTATTAAAAAGAACAGCAACAACACTATTTACTGGGATGTAGCCGGTACAGACCTTGCTCCTATTAATTGTTCCACAGTAGATATTTATTTATCTACCGATGCGGGTGTCACTTTCCCTATAGTTTTAGCTACAAATATTCCAAATACCGGTACGGCATCAATAGCTATACCCGATTTAGAAAGCAATACGGCACGTATAAAAATTAAAGGAAGCAATAATATCTTCTTTAATATTTCAATAGGAAATGTTATTTTAGGCAATACAGCCAATACATACACGCCACCAAGCACTGGTATTAATGATATAGAAGAAGGCACACAGGTCAATATATACCCTAATCCGGCACATGCTGTATTAAATATTTTAATTAATAAAGCAGCAGTTGCAGGGAAAATGAATATTGTCAATATTTTGGGGCAGGAAATTTGGAAAGGTCAATATAGTGATGGTCAAAAAAGCTTAACCGTTCCTGTGCAACATTTTAATAATGGGATTTATTGGTTGAAGGTTATAGATGACAATGGACAAACAACGGTAAAAAGGTTTACAATAAATAAATAAAACTAATAAAAATTTTTGCAATACGGTAACAACACAATTCGAGAAAATGCCTAACTTTGTAAGGTATTAGTTCACATAAAAACATTAATAATTATGGCAAATGTTGGAAAAAAAGGCGGATTAATTGCATTAGGTTTAGCCGCCGCAGCATATTGGATTTGGGGAATGAAAAAAGAAGATAAGGAAAAGGTGAAAGAAAAAGTAAAAGAAACCGGCAATAAGATAAAAGACAAAATTCCTCAAGACCTGAAAGATAAAGTGAATGACCTTATAGAAAAGGCAAAAGGAAGTGTTTCTAATTAATTTAAAACAATTAGACCTCTTATCTTTTTGACAAAGTGGTGAATTAATTATTTAATTCACCACTTCTCTTTTTAGAACTTCAACATCTCAACAATCAGGACCTCCCATACTATCTTTCGTACTTGGACAAGCCGAATAAAAACATTTCTTTAATTTACTTATTCTTACAATGGAAAGAACAAATTTTCATGTAGGAAAAAAATAGTTCAAGTGCAGTAAAATTATATCGAGTGATGTAGTGATCGAGTGATGTAGTGATTGGGTGATGTAGTGATTGGGTGATGTAGTGATCTGGTGATGTAGTGAGCTGGTGATTTGGTGATTTGGTGATTGGGTGATTGGGGGATTTTTTGGAATATTGTTAGGTTGTGAGAGACAGGTGGAGTATTTGGCTGAGGGCTTTCTTTTTTGTCTCCAGTTGTTGGTGTCCTCACCAACAACCTTCTCTTGTATATTATTGTGAGGCGTGAATCATCTAAAAGCCATGTGAAGCATTTAGTTTTGGACTGGCTTTTTTGTTTCTTTTTTGGCGAAGTACAAAGAAAAGAAAAATTGGAATTGTTCCATTGATATAGGCAAGGAATTTTGGAGCATACCTTGCTTGCTGATATTTTAACAGCAAGTCCTAAGTAGAAAAATTAATATATGCAACGTTCAAAGAATTTCCGACAACAAACGACAACAAACGACAATAACCGTTTGTTGTCGGCTTTCATTTTAACGTAGATTGATTTTTGTAATAAAAAATAAGGTTGTATTGTTGCCGGATTAGCTCCCTTAAGGTAGAGATTGCTCATCCTTTTAGTCCAAATCCCAAGTATATTTTTGCCGTTCCAGCAAGCAGCAAGAAGTAATAAGTCTTTAATTAATAATGCTTATGGCATTCCAACATCAAGACCAGCGAGGTAAATATTAAAGAAATCGGCATCAATAATAAAAATTTAACAAGTTCTTTGATTTTTTATAAAAAAATTTTATCTTTGTAGCGAATAAAGTACAAAGCCCTTCACACAAATGCGATATAGATGATATAAAAAAGTGAGGAGTTGCGTATATATAAGAGTTATAGGCAACCCAGCGAAACGACCACCACGATGAAATTTTTATACATAACGAC
>DAOMPL010000015.1:0-61667 GCA_035444785.1 Edaphocola sp.
TCCAATTTTGTATTTTAGAAAAATTGTTTATTTTTGGTACCTGAATAGTTACATTAAAGTTTTTATTTACCCAATAAAAAAAACAAAATGAAAAAAAATCTCATCCTATTTATTATGCTTGTTTTAAGCACAATAACCTATGCTCAAGACCGCCCTTCGTTCACACTCACAAAAGGTACAGTGCTCACTTATAATGTGGAACAAGGAGACAACGAATATCAATTCATTATGACGATAACAGAGCTTGACAAAGGTCTTTCCTTTGATTGGAAAATGACAGAACCCATAAACAGATCAGGCACTGTTTCTATGACCTCTAATGCAATGAAAAGTGCAACTGCATTATTTAGTTATTTCAAAGGTGGAATCACAAAATTAACAGATGAAACCAGTGCTTTTGTCAGTACAGATGTTTATAATGCATTAAAAGTTGGAGAGAAAGTGACCCTTTCTGCTTATGGTAAAGAAGGTACCCTTGAAGAGTTTGATGTAATGGAACCCGGGCATTCTGAAAATAGTGGAACATTTTATATGGAATTGACCAAACCTGTTAACGGAACTAATTATACTTTTGATAGTTATATTTTAGAAAATGCTGACAGTGGAGACAATATTAGAGTTTGGAAGAATGCAAAGTATCCATTAATACTAACCATGACTACCAACTTTAATATTTATTTGATGAGTGTAGAGCAATAAGCTTGGTTAAAATTTATTGATTTCCAATTGTTTAAATAGAAAAACATAGAATAAAAAATCCTTGCTTAGTGATTATAAAACAAATATGATTTTTCGAAAATTTATAATGAAAAAATTATTAACTATTTTCATTTTAATCATTTCCTTCACATGTGCCAAAGCACAGTTTCAAGGTAGCTTTGGTCCGACTATCGGTGGTAATCTTGGATTTCAATATGTTAAAGAGCCCAATATAGAAGCCTATAATTTATTCTCAATTCGAGGATTGAATTATGGAGTTATGGCTTTTTTGACCTGGCATCCTAAAGCCGGCTATAGAAAGGATGGTATGGGATATGGCTTCCGTCCTACTTTATCTATCAATCAAAAAGGCAGTATTCAAAAAGAAGATTTCAAAGTTGGTGGTATAAAATCAAGGCGTTGTCGACTGACCTATATTGAACTTGCAGTGCCTATTATCATGAAAGAAAAAGAATTGGAAATTTTTCCAAATGCAGCTTCTATTTTTTTGGGGATTGGTCCTACTATAGGCAAATTACTTTCTAACACTATTACAACTACTAGCACGTCCTCAAGTATCCCAGTAAACAACTCAAAACTGGCAGTGGGTAGCAAAGCTACAGATGATATAAAACCATATAATTATGGCATCAAAGCTGTTGTTGGGAGCAAATTTGGTCATTTTAGTGCTTCATTAGAATTGGATATCGGACTCAATCATTCTCCACAACCCGACACCTATATCTCTAATAGGCAACTTGCAATAAATTTAGCATGGATGTTAAATTCACCAATATAAAAGTTCGAATCACTTTCTAAGTATATTTCATACTAAGACTAAGCCCATTATTCACTAAACAATTTTTTATTTTTATTTATTTTTTGATAACTCTTATTAAAGAACATTATTTAATTTTTAATAATTGCATCCAAAATCAATCAGAACTATAAATATTTACAATATTAATAAAGACAAACCTTTTAAACATAAATTATGAAAAGACTATTAATATCGTTGCTCACCTTAGTTTCGGCATTAACTGCCACAGCACAAATCAGAGATATAGGAATATTTGGAAGTGCAGGTTATAATTTTTTCAAGCAAAAATCAGATGATATCTTACTAAATTTTGAATTTCCTTCTTCGGTATTTAAAATGGGTATATTTAGCTCTATTAAGCTTGATGAAAATGGATTCCTTTTGGTTCAACCCACTTTAGACTGGACAAAAACTTCTTATATCAAAGAGGATATTTTTCTTGTAGGTTGGCAAAGTTACACTCAAACATATCGTAATCCATTGACCTATATAAGTTTGAGAGCACCAATTGGATTAGGTAGTCCTGATTTTAAATTTTTCATAGGAGCAGGTCCATACATCAGTTATTTATTACCGGGTAACCAAAAAATCACTAATGAGAATAATCCACAAGAAAATACTACCCGTCGTCTTCTGATAGGAAATAACAAAACTGATGATTTCAAACAAACAGATATTGGTATTACCTTGGGCGGAAACATAAATTTAGGACCCGTACTTTTCGGTGGATTTATGGATTTAGGCTTAAAAAATATCTCTCCCAAAGAAAATATGGTTGTAAAAAATAAATTTTATTACATTGTACTAGGCATTTGTTTATTTAGAGAAAAATAAATATAAAATATGAAAAAAATATTATTTATAGGATTATTCCTATTCAGTAATGCCTGCTTGTTACAGGCTCAAAACATAATAGTTTTTAATCAAGATGACAAATACGGCATCATGGAAGAAGAGTCCGGTAAAGTGATTTGTCCTGCTAAGTATGATTTTATTCGGGAAGAAAGTGAAGATATGTGGGCAGTTAACATTGGTGGTGAAGTAGAAGATTGGGGTTATGGAGAAGATGTAACGGATGGAAAATGGGGCTTTATCAATAAAACAGGTAAAGAGATAACACCAATAAGATTTGATTTTGTAAGCGATTTCAATTATGGTATGGCTGCTATCACTGTCAATGACAAAAGCGGTTTTATTGATAAAAACGGAAAAGAGTTGGTTCCTTTAAAATATGATCGTGTAGCTGATTTTAGTGATGGCATGGCAATCGTTGTAGTAAAAGGAAAGTATGGCTTCATAGACAAAACAGGCAAAGAAATTATTCCTTTAACCTTCTATGATGCTGGTGATTTTAATAATGGACTGGCACCTGTCAGACCTACTGAACAAGAAAGGAAATGGGGCTATATTGACAAAACAGGAAAAATAATTATTCCTGTAACTTATAGGAATGCGGCTCCTTTTCGATTAGGCAAAGCCAACGTAACCTTAGAATCCGGTGAAGATGTGCAAATAGATAAAGAAGGAAAAATTGCAAAATAATTGATGAACAGTAAATTTTGGAAAATTCTAAATCACTTTTCCAAATATAGTTCAAAAAAATTAGAGGTCGAAAGAGAAAGGTTGTTTCCTTTTCTATTCCGACCTCTTTGAATTTCAAATAAATACTTTATATTTATTAATAATTCCTTGATAGTATTTTTACAAAAAAAGCTATCGAAAAATTTTATTTAGTATTAGCGATAACAAATGCTCTTACTAAATCACCATCCTCTTTAGATAATTTTGCTTTTGGAATCATAGCATCCAAAATACCATGCCATTTATTGGCTTTAAACTCAACAGGTTGAAACAAACGGTGGCATTTTCCACATTTTTCATTAAAAATAGCTTCTCCTTTTGCAATTTGATCTGGGCTATAATTGGCTAATGCCATAGCTTTTGTCATTCCTGCTTCTACTTTTGCTTTCTTAGGAGAACAAGCAATTCCGAAGGCTATCCATCCTAAAAGGACACTTGATACAATAATTTTTTTCATAAAAATCAATTTTTTTGCTAAGATAATATAATATAGTCTATTAGAGGTTATTTTTTATTGTTAGCTTCATTTCTATATTGGATAATACCTTGAGCAATAGCGTTTGCTAAAGCATTTTGCCCACTTTCAGAGTTCATATATCGCTCTTCTTCCTCATTATTAATAAAACCAATTTCTACCAATACTCCGGGCATCGCACTACCTGCAAGTACCTCTAGGCTTTTTTGTTTAACCCCCAGATTATTTCTTCCAATGCCTGCAAAATTATTCTGAATTTTACTGCCTATAGAAACACTTCTGTCCAAAAACGCTTGGGAATATTGAGCAATTATTATTGCTGTAGCAGGATCTTTTTCATCCAACAGGCCCGGTTCTTCTGTTACTGTTTCTTCAAAATTTTCAATCGCTTTTTCTTTTTGGTCGTTTCGAGACAATCCTAAAACATAAGTTTCGGTGCCAGAGGTTTTTGTACTTCTATCTCTTACTGTTTTATAGACCGGTTTTGTTACATATTTTCTACCCACCTTTACTCTTCTAGTTCCTGATTGTACTGTATAGGAAGTACCTGCTGTAGAATTAATATGTACAGAGACAAATAAATCGCCTCCGGCAGTATTGGCAATGGCATGCCTCCCTTTTAACTCCACAAAAAAATCACTATCGCGAGTCAATGTAACTTTTAAAGAGGGTGCTTCCTTTTTAAGAATATCCCTTACTTTTAAAACTACCGCCAAGGCTATATCTTTTTCCTTTGAAAATGACCCGATTGCACCCGGATCTTTTCCACCATGTCCGGCATCAATGACAACATGATTTACTCCTTTTTTCTGAGAAAAGGCATTTTGATTTAATCCTAAAAAAATAAGAGTTACTATTAAAAAGACAATACTATTTTTCAATTTCATTCGTTTATAATAAAAGATAAAAAACTATTCAATGATGAAACATATTATTCCATGGAATTGCAAATATATAATAAGGTTTAAGGAAAAGAAAATTTTAACTTAATTTTACTGAAGAAGATAGCTTATTTTTGCCCACGCTATTATGTATAAGGGTCTAAAGAACATTTTTTTAATAATAAAAACGACAATGGTCATTTCTTTGCTCATTGTTTCTACCTTTTATGCTCAAAATATTTTGGCTCAGGATAGTCTAAATACAATTAATGATAGCACAATAATAAATTTAAATCCTAAAGATAGTATTTCTACCACCGGCTCAAACCTATCTTCATTAGGCATTAAGTTTAGCCCTGATGCTCCTGATAAAGAAGTGCTAACCTCGGCTACTGACTCTGCTGTTTTGGATATGGATCGCAGCATGTTTTATTTATACGGTAAAGCCCAGGTTACACAAGACGACATAGAATTACAATCAGGAGTTATTGTTTTAAACCAAAAAGAAAATATTGTCAACGCTTATCCGGAATATGATACGGCTTTGGTAAAAACATCTGAACAAACATTTAAACAAGGCGAAGAGACTATTGTATTTGATTCTTTGCGATACAATTTTAAAAGCAAAAGAGCATTGGTGCGAAATGCCCGCATGCAATATGCTGATGCCTACATTAACAGTTTTCAAATTAAAAGAAATCCCGACCAATCTGTTTTTGGATATAAAAATGTTTATACCACCTGCAATTTGGAACATCCACATTTTGGCATAAAAGCAAAAAAAATAAAGGTAATCCCTAATAAAGTAGCTGCTTCAGGGCCTGCCAATTTAGAAATAGCCGACCTGCCTACCCCATTAATGTTTCCTTTTGGTATTTTCCCAATTAACCCACAACAAAAATCAGGTTTTATTTTGCCCACTTATAACCTTGCAGGTCAAAGAGGTATTGGTTTTTCAGGATTAGGTTACTATTTTGACATCAATGAAAACATAGGAGCAAAACTTACTTTTGATATTTATTCAAAAGGGAGCTACGGCATCACAGGAAATACCAGTTATATCAAAAAATACAAATACAATGGCAGTCTAAACATCAGTTATTCCTATGACCAAATAGGTGAACAATTTGATGCAAACGGAGGTTCCTCAAAAAACTTTAAGATACAATGGAATCACACTGTCGATCCAAGAGCAATGCCAGGAGCAAGCTTCAGAGCCCATGTAGATGCCGGAACAAGTGGATTTAACCGTATTAATGGCATGAATGCAGACATCCAAACACAAAACCAATATTCATCCTCCATTGCTTATTCTAAAACTTGGACGGGGAAACCATTTTCTTTTTCAGCAGCATTGAATCATAACCAAAACACACAAACCGGCAGAATTAACGTTACGCTGCCTGATATGTCTTTCAACGTAGCACAAATTATGCCTTTCCAAAAAAAGAACAGCATTGGTGACAAAAAGTGGTACGAAAAAATATCATTATCCTATAATGCCGCCGCCCAAAACCGATATGAATTTATAGATTCAACTTTTTCTTTTAACAATATCAATATCAACGACTTTACCAACGGAATCAAGCAATCTGTAAATATATCTGCTACCTATAATATTCTTAGATTCATCAATTGGAGTTTTAATGCACCTTATAACGAATATTGGAACACCAAACAAATCTACCGCAGCTGGAATGCTGCCAAACTCTTGGATGACACCACCATTAATAATGGATTTTTTGCAACCAGAGATTTTAATTTTTCCACCTCTTTAAACACCAGAATCTATGGAGTTAAAATGTTTAAGAAAGGGAAAATAATGGGCATCAGACATGTGGTAAACCCTTCTATTAGTATGGGATACACTCCGGGCTTTGCAAAATCACCCTTTAACTATTTCCATGAATATTATAATAAATTTGGCGACCGTTCTTATGAATCCTTTTATCAGACAGGGCCATACGGAGGGCCGGGAAACCCCTTGGCAAATGGCTCCATTGGTTTTTCTTTAAACAATAATTTACAAATGAAGGTGAGAACAAAAGATTCTCTTGGAAGCAAAAACATCTCTCTTTTAGATAATTTCACCATTAGTACTGCATACAATTTAGTAGCCGATTCCAATAAGCTCAGTAGAATAAATTTCAATGGCTATACCAACCTGTTCAATGCCATAGCTTTAAGCTTTGGAGGCTCTTTTGACCCTTATTATTACGACAACGGAAAAATAACGAAATATTACCTTAGCCAAAAAAAGAAAGGCATTGCTACGCTCAGCAATTTTAATATTGGTATGTCTTGGAGTGCAAACGGTACAGCGAACAATATAGACCCCACCGTAACAGAAGGTCGGGAGCAGGATGAAGAAGCATCGAGATTATTAAAGAATAATGGAATAAATAATTATTACGACTTTAATATCCCTTGGAACTTCTCCATTAACTCTTCCTTGAATTACAGTTTGCAACATAGGGTAAATGCAAAAGACACCTCTTATTTGAGTCCTTCTTTAACCATTTCCGGAAGCTTAAGATTTACACCTAAAATGATGTTTAACTTTACAACAGGCTACGACTTTATCAATAAAGCCCCCGGAGCCACTACATTCAATATCACCAGAGACCTTCATTGCTGGCAAATGATGCTTAACCTTACTCCCTTCGGAACTTATAGAAATTATAATTTTACATTAAATGTAAAATCTTCAGTGCTGCAAGACTTGAAACTCACGAGAAAGAAAACCTATTGGGATAATTTTTAAGAAAGTACAATTTCAGCAACAAGAAAAAAGCTCAACAACAAGCTATTATTAAAGTTTGCGGTTAAAATTTTCTGCAAGTAAAGTGTTTTCAGCAAGACATTGTCAAAATCAGTTTAAACAATACCAAAAGAGCATTTTTTTGCCAATACACCAACTATAATTGTATCATTTATTGTACCTTAAATTGTATCTTTGTTTTTTGATGAAAAACAGCCATAAATAATGTTTGAACAGACTTTTAAAAATATTGATGATATATTGCACAAAGACGCTGGTTGCGGCAGTGAATTGGACTATGTGGAGCAAACCTCTTGGATTTTGTTCCTCAAATATTTGGATGATTTAGAAAAAGACCGTGCCACAGCAGCTGAACTTACTGGCAAAACTTACATGCCTATCATTGAAAAAGAGTATCAATGGACAATGTGGGCAATGCCAAAACTTGCCCTGAGCGGAGTCGAAGGGAGCAAAGTCGAACTGGACCACCACAAAGCCCTGACAGATGACGACCTCACCGACTTTGTAAACAACAAACTTTTTCCTTACCTCAAAAAGTTTAAACTGAGTGCTGAAAGTGCCGATACCATTGAATACAAGATTGGTGAAATTTTCAGCGAACTGAAAAACCGCATACAAAGTGGCTACAATTTGCGTGAAGTGATTAACCGCATTGACGAGTTGCGTTTCCGCACCCACGCAGAGAAGCACGAAATGAGCCATCTGTATGAAGACAAAATCAAAAATATGGGCAATGCTGGGCGAAACGGTGGCGAATATTACACGCCTCGTCCGCTCATTACCACCATTGTAAAAGTGGTTGCCCCAAAAATTGGCGAGAAAATTTATGACGGTGCTTGCGGTTCTGCGGGCTTCTTATGCGAAGCGTTTAATTATCTAAAATCACACAAATCCCCTTCGACAGGCTCAGGGCAGGGACTTTCTACCAAAGAAACCGAGATACTCCAAAAGAAAACTTTTTACGGCAAGGAGAAAAAATCATTGGCGTATATCATCGGTATAATGAATATGATTTTGCACGGTGTAGAAGCTCCCAACATCATACACACCAACACGCTTGCCGAAAACCTTGCCGACATACAGGAAAAAGATCGCTATGATGTGGTGTTGGCCAATCCGCCTTTTGGTGGAAAGGAACGTGCAGAAGTGCAACAAAACTTCCCCATTAAAACAGGCGAAACAGCTTCGCTCTTTTTGCAGCACTTTATTAAAATATTGAAAGCTGGTGGAAAAGCTGGTGTGGTCATTAAAAATACCTTTTTGAGCAATACCGACAATGCCACCGTTGCCATACGCAAAACCTTGTTGGAAAACTGCAACCTACATACCGTGTTGGATTTGCCCGGTGGCACCTTTACCGGTGCAGGGGTAAAAACCGTAGTGTTGTTCTTTGAAAAAGGAAAACCTACGCAAAACATATGGTTTTACCAGTTGAACCTCGACCGCAATTTAGGCAAAACCAACCCACTCAACGAAAACGACTTAGCAGAATTTGTTGAATTGTTTGAACAAAGAAGAAATGCAGCCGAAGGTCCGGAAACTGAAAACAGTTGGAATATTGATGGGCGAAAGGTGGCTGAGCTTGCCGAAGCCGATTTAAGCGTAAAGAACCCGAACAAAAAAGAAGTGGTTCGACTACGCTCACCACAAGATATTTTGGAAGAAATGAAGACATTGGACGAAGAAAGCAGTTTGATAATGGATAATTTGCAATTGATAATAAATGGAGAATAAACTCACAAAAGATTATAAAGACTGGATTATTGAGGTAAAGCAGAAAGTGCGATCTGCTCAAATAAAAGCTGCTATTGCGGTAAACACAGCTTTAATAACTTTTTATTGGGATTTAGGGAAGATGATTGAAGAAAGACAAACAGCCTATGGAACAGGATTTATTTCTCAACTATCTAAGGATTTGAAAGAGGAATTCCCTGAGTTGAAAGGTTTTTCTGTAAGAAACTTAGCATTGTGCCGCTCATTTTATCAATTTTATTCTTCATCAAATTTGCAACAACCTGTTGCAAATTTGGGAATTACTTCAAACATAAACGAAAAACATACTGATAATGAGCGTTTTGCAAAACTGCAACAACTTGTTGCAAATATTCCATGGGGACACAATATCCTTATCATCACTAAAATCAAAAACCTTGAAGAAGCTCTTTTTTATATCCAAAAAACCAAGGAAAATAATTGGAGTAGAGATGTTTTGGCTTTACAGATAAAATCAGATTTATATAAAAGGCAAGGAGGTGCCATCACTAATTTTACAAACACACTGCCCGCTCCAAATTCTGATTTAGCTAAACAAACATTGAAAGACCCTTATATCTTTGATTTTTTACAATTAACAGAAGACTATAAGGAACGAGATATTGAAAACCAACTTACGCAACACATTACTAAATTTTTATTAGAATTAGGAAAAGGATTTGCATTTGTAGGAAAACAATATGAATTACAACTTAACGAAAAAGAATATTTTATTGATTTACTTTTCTACCATATTCCCATGCAATGTTATGTGGTGGTAGAATTAAAAAACAAAGAATTTGAACCGGAATATGCAGGAAAATTAAATTTTTATCTAAGCTTAATTGATAAAACATTAAAACGACCACAAGAGAACCCAACCATTGGAATATTATTGTGTAGAACGAAAGACAATTTGGAAGTAGAATATGCTCTGCAAGACATACACAAGCCAATGGGAGTAAGCGAATTTCAATTGAGTGTAACCTTGCCGGAAAATCTAAAATCCAGCTTGCCTAGCGTAGAAGAATTGGAAGAAGAATTGAAAAAATTAAATGATGAATAATGCGTGTAATAAGTTTGACGAAGTAAACATGAAAAAAAATAATAAAATGTCTGAACCAAGATTATCAGGATTAAATGATGAACTGGAATTGAAAACAAAAAAAAATCATAGTAATCATATTAATCAAACGAATCAAAGTTCAGACAATATGCAAGCTTGGGAAATAAAGAAGTTGGGGGAAGTTTGCGAAACAGGAGCAGGCGGAACACCTTTAAAAACGCATAAAGATTATTATGAAGGCGGAACAATTCCTTGGCTTTTAAGTGGAGAAGTGAGTCAAGGTGAAATTTATGAAGCAAAGAATTTCATTACAGAAGAGGGATTGAAAAATTCTTCCGCAAAATTGTTTCCACCAAATACAGTTTTAGTTGCAATGTATGGAGCAACAGCAGGACAAGTTGGAATTTTGAGATTTGAAGCTTCAACAAATCAAGCTGTTTGTGGGATTTTACCAAATGATAAAACAATACCAGAATATATTTTCTATTGTTTTTTGGAAAAGAAAGAAGAATTAGTTGCACAAGCAGTAGGAGGAGCACAACCAAACATATCACAGATTAAAATTAAAAACACCAAAATCCCCCTTCCCCCACTCCCCGAACAACAACGCATTGTTTCCATATTAGACAAAGCCTTTGCTTACATTGAGCGTAGTCGAAATGCGGCTATTCAAAACCTCAAAAACGCCAAAGAACTTTTTGAAAGCTATTTGGAAAAATGTCTGAACCCTGATTCAAATGATTTGCTTGATTACCCTGATTCTAAAAAAGAAAACAAAAAGAAATCAAGCAATCAGCTTAATCAAAAAAACGATGTATTGAGCCCGTCGAAATATCAAAGTTCAGACAAATGGGAAGTGAAGAACATTAAAGAAGTTTGTGAATTAAAAAGTGGAACTACTATTTCTACTAATCTTGAAAGAAGCGAAGGCGATGTGCTATATGTAAAAGTAGGCGATATGACTTTGCCTGAAAATGAAGTTGAGATAAATACATCATCTCGTTTCGTTAATAGCAATGAAATGAAGCCTAATCAAATCATTCCAATTGGTGCAACAATTTTCCCTAAAAGGGGTGGAGCAATTGCAACAAACAAAAAAAGAATAATAGTAAAGCCTACAATAGTTGACTTGAACACAATGGCAATTATTCCAGGAAAACAAATTGATGCTGAATACTTTTTTCATTGGTTTCAGTTAATTGATTTAAATAGTTTAAGTAATGGAACTTCCATTCCACAAATCAACAATTACAGCTTTGATGATGTGAAAATTCCATTTCCAAAATCACTCGCCACCCAACAAACCATCGTCCACCAATTAGATGCCCTGCGAGCCGAAACACAAAAAATGGAAGCGGTGTATCAACAAAAAATTGCTAATTTAGACGAATTGAAAAAATCAATCTTGCAGAAGGCATTTAGTGGAGGTCTGAACTATGATTTTAAAAATGATTAATTGAAAACTATGATTAATGAGCAATATCCAGATAGCGAATTGACAGGTAAAATAATTGGTTGTGCAATGGAAGTTCATAAGATACTTGGCAACGGATTTCAAGAAGTCATCTATCAAAGGGCTTTGGCAATTGAAATGAGCAGACAAGGAATATTATTTAGCCGTGAACATGAAATGGAAATTTTTTACAAAAACGAAAATATTGGAACAAGAAGAGTTGATTTTTTTGTGGAAGGCAAAATTATGGTTGAGCTAAAAGCTATCATACAATTAGAAGATGTGCATCTGGCTCAAGCTATTAATTATTTGGAGGCATATAATATGAAAATAGGATTATTGATAAACTTTGGTAGCCGAAGCCTTCAATTTAAAAGAGTAATGAAACCGATAAAAAAATCATAGTCCATCATAAAATCATTAAAATCAAAGTTCAGACAATGATGAACGAAGCAGAAACAAGAGCAGAATTAATAGACCCAAAGCTAAAAGCTTGTGGTTGGGGCGTTGTAGAAGGCTCCAAAGTCCTTCGGGAATACAACATAACGGCAGGCAAAATTCAAGCAGGCAGTGGAGGGTCCGTGAGCGGAGTCGAACGAAGGGGCAAAAGAGAAATTGCCGATTATGTGTTGGTTTACAAAGGCATTAAATTGGCAGTGGTAGAAGCCAAAAGTGCTGCATTGGAAGTGGGCGAAGGCGTCATGCAAGCCAAGAAATATGCAGACAAATTAAAATTAGAAACCACTTACAGCACCAACGGTAAAGCCATTTACCAAATCTGTATGAAAACAGGCGAAGAAGGATTGGTAACCGATTTTCTAAGCCCTGAAGAACTTTGGAATAAAACGTATCCGGTGGTTTCGACTCCGCTCAACCACCCTGACACTTCGGACATTGAGCGTAATCGAAATGCCGAAGTGTGGCGTGAAAAATTTGCTGCTGTTCCGTTTGAAGACAAAAGCGGAAGTTGGCAGTTAAGATATTATCAGGAAATAGCCGTTCAACGAACCGTTGAAGCCATTGCACAAGGCAAAGAAAGAATTTTACTCACCCTTGCCACAGGAACAGGTAAAACGGCAATTGCTTTTCAAATTGCGTGGAAACTTTTTCAAACCCGTTGGACGGTTCGACAAGCTCACCGACCAACGTATGATGAAAACGGAAAGCGGACACTGAGCGAAGTCGAAGTGAGCCGCAGACCGAGAATTTTATTTTTAGCAGACAGAAACATATTAGCCGACCAAGCCTACAACTCCTTTTCGGCATTTCCCGAAGATGCTTTGGTGCGGATAAAACCCAACGAGATAAAGAAAAGCGGAAAAGTGCCAACCAATGGTAGCATTTTCTTTACCATTTTTCAAACTTTTATGACTTCAATGGATAATGGAGAATTGAAAATTGAAAATGCAAATGCACCAACGAACATTGCAGCCGAACCAAACCTAAATTATCAATTATCCACTGTAAATTATCAATTATACCCAGCCGACTATTTTGATTTTATTATCATAGACGAGTGCCATCGTGGCGGAGCCAATGATGAAAGCAATTGGCGAAGCATTTTAGAATATTTTAGTCCGGCAGTTCAATTAGGTTTAACCGCCACTCCCAAACGAAAAGACAATGTTGATACTTACAAATATTTTGGTGAGCCTGTTTACATCTATTCGCTGAAAGAAGGTATTAATGATGGTTTCTTAACGCCATTCAAAGTAAAACGCATCAAAACCACTTTGGATGATTACCGCTACACTTCGGATGATACCATTGTGGAAGGTGAAATTGAAGAAGGAAAATTGTATGAAGAAAAAGACTTTAACCGCAGCATTGAAATTGTAGAACGAGAAGCGAAAAGAGTAAACATCTTTTTAGATGAAGCCAACCAAAACGAAAAAGCAATTATCTTCTGTGCCAATCAAGCCCACGCTGCATTGATAAGAGATTTGGTAAACCAGGAAAGGGCAAGGTGCCTGAGCCTGTCGAAGGCAGACCCTTTTTATTGCGTTCGTGTTACCGCCAATGATGGAGAAGAAGGCGAAAGATTGTTGAGAGAATTTCAGGACAACGAAAAAACAATTCCAACCATTCTGACTACTTCGCAGAAACTTTCTACGGGAGTGGATGCCAGGAACATTCGCAATATCGTTTTGCTTCGCCCTGTTAATTCAATGATAGAGTTTAAACAAATCGTTGGACGTGGCACACGTTTATTTGACGGCAAAGAGTTTTTCACTATTTACGATTTTGTAGATGCTTACAAACACTTTTCAGACCCTGAATGGGACGGAGAACCGATAGAAGAAGAACCTTGTAAAAAGTGTGGTAAGAATCCGTGTGAGTGTGAATATGTACCGCCAAGACCTTGTCCTGTTTGCGGTCAAAGACCTTGCGTATGTGAAAAATTACCGCCACCACCTTGTGGAAAATGCGGACAGCGACCTTGTGTGTGCAAGAAGAAAGTAAAAATCAAACTGAAAGACGGCAAGGAAAGAGAAATCAAACACATGGTTTCCACTTCATTTTGGAGTGCAGATGGTAAACCCATTTCAACAGAAGAATTTTTGAATAATCTGTTTGGCGAGTTTCCCAAACTGTTTAAAGACGAAGAAGAATTGCGGAAACTGTGGAGTAATCCACTAACCCGAAAAGTTTTGTTGGAAAATTTAGAATCGGCAGGTTTCCCGAAAGATGATTTATTGACTTTACAAAAGTTGGTAGATATGGAAAAAAGTGACTTGTATGATGTGTTGGAATACGTTTTCAATGGTGACTACATTGCAATGACAAGAGAAGCCAGAGCCAAAGCAGCCGAAGCGACCATCTTTGCCCTGCTCAACGACAAACAAAAAGAGTTTATCACTTTTGTTTTGAGTAAATACATTGAAACAGGTGTGGACGAACTGGGTGAAGAAAAATTGTCAATCCTTTTGGAAAATAAATATCAGAGTTTACCCGATGCACTAAATACACTTGGACAAGTTACAGATATCAGAAAATTATTTTTTGAATTTCAAAAACACCTTTACAAACAGAAAGTAGCGTAATGACAACAAACAGCATATACTGCGAATGCACAACAGTCACACAAATTGGCAGTGCTAATAATCCGTCACTTTGGCAATACCCGAAACCTTACGCATTAGCTTAAAACGTCAGCATTCAGTACATTAACAAATAAAACAAAAAATATGAAATTCATTTATCACAGCTTACTTTTAATACAAATAACACTTACAAGTTGCTTAAGTGCAATGAAAAAGAAAGACCCAATTCCAGAACACGAAACCTTTAAAATTCAATCAAAACAAGTTGGAGAAGAAAGAACAATCAATGTTTGGGTACCTGAAAATTATAAAGCAAGCAAAGACTCTTTACCGGTGATGTATATGGCAGATGGAGGAATAAAAGAAGACTTTCCTCACATTGCAAACACATTGGCAAAACTGATAAAGGAAAACAAAATAAAACCTTTAATTCTTGTTGGTATAGAAAACACTCAACGAAGAAGAGATTTAACAGGATTTACCGAAGTGGCGAAAGACAAAGAAATAGCACCTATTGTAGGTGGTTCAGAAAAATTCAGGGCTTTTATCAAAGATGAACTTTTCTCAGAAATCGAAAAGAGATACAGAACAAGGACCGAGAAAAGTATAATCGGAGAGTCCGCATCAGGACTTTTTGTTATGGAAACTTTTCTGTTAACACCTGAAATGTTTGACAATTATATTGCTTTTGACCCTTCTCTTTGGTGGAACAATCATTATTTGGTAAGAACAGCAAAAGAACATTTAGCAAATTTTACAACTACAGAAAAACGAATCTGGTTCGCAGGTTCAAATGCAGAAGATATTTCATCCTACACAAAAGAATTAGCAGATATTTTTAAAACAGAAAACAAAGCAAACATAAAGTGGAAGTTTTCTGATGAACCGAAGGAAAAACATACGACAATTTTTAGAGCGACAAAAGAAAAGGCAATTATTTGGACACTAAACAATCCCAATCATTCAAAAAAACAATAATAAAATCCATTACTGCTCTTAATATCCTATCTTCGTAGCATGAAACAAGTTTTTCTTTTAGATGCCTTTGCTCTTATTTTTAGAGCTTATTATGCCTTAATTCGTAATCCAAGAATCACCTCAACAGGTAAAAACACCAATGCTCAATTTGGTTTTACCAATACTTTGACCGAGCTGATTAATAAATATAAGCCCAGCCATATTGCCGTTTGTTTCGACACACCGGGAGACACAGAACGTCATGCCGACTTTGAAGACTACAAGGCTAACCGACAAGCAGCACCGGAAGATTTATTGGCAGCCATTCCGGATATCAAAAAGATAATCGAAGGTTTTAATATCCCCATCATAGAAATGCCGGGCTATGAGGCAGACGATGTCATTGGAACGTTGGCCTGGCAAGCCGCTGATGCCGGATATGAAGTTTTTATGGTAACTCCGGATAAAGATTATGGCCAGCTCTTGATAAAAGAAAATGTTTATATTTTTAAGCCTGCAGCCTATGGTAATAAAGAAGAAATTTTGAATGCCGACCATGTATGCCAAAAATGGGATATTGCAAACTGTTCCCAAGTAATAGACCTCTTAGGTCTCATGGGTGATGCCGTGGACAATATTCCCGGAATTGCCGGTGTAGGAGAAAAAACAGCAGCTAAACTGCTTAAAGAATTTGGAACCTTAGAAGGGGTTCTTGAAAATGCCGATACCATAAAAGGAGCATTAGGTGAAAAAGTAAGGGCAGGAAAAGAAAATGCTATCCTTTCAAAAAAATTAGCGACTATAATTACCAATGTACCGGATATTCATTTTCATGAAGAAGACTTTAAACTAAGTCCTCCTGATGTTGAAAAACTTAGTGAGGTTTTCAACGATTTAGAGTTTAGAACCTTAGGAAAAAGAATTTTAGGAGACCAGTTTAAAGTGAGCTATAACGATAATGTACAGCTCGATTTATTTGGAAATGAAGTTGCCAATAATAAAAACAAATCTTCAAATAATATTATTCCGGAAATCGTTTTTCCCGAATTTGCAAATGCCGGTAACACCCAACATGATTATAAGCTTGTTCAAACCTTATCAGAAATAAGTGATTTAATACAACATTTATCAGATTACAAAGAAATTTGCTTTGACACTGAAACCACAGGTATTGACCCCAATGTGGCAGAACTGGTAGGCATGAGTTTCAGTGTAGCTGCACATAAAGGATTTTATGTTCCTGTTCCCGCCAATCAAGAAGAAGCTTTCAAACTTGTAAATGCCTTTGCTCCATTATTTGAAAACCAATCAATTATATGGATTGGACAAAATTTAAAATATGACCTCATCATCTTAAAACGTTATGGACAATTGCTTAATGGCAATATATTTGATACCATGGTGGCCCATTTCGTGGCAGAGCCGGAAGGCAGAAGAAACATGGATGTATTGGCACAACAATACCTAAACTATGACCCCATTCCTATTACTGATTTGATTGGTAAAAAAGGGAAAGGTCAATTAACCATGAGGGAAGTGAGCATAGAAAAAGCTGCAGAGTATGCTGCCGAAGATGCTGATATTACCTTACAACTCAAAGAAAAAATAGCTCCATTATTAAAAGAAAAGGATGTAGAAACCGTATTCCATAAAGCCGACAATCCACTGGTAAAGGTATTAGCCAATATGGAATATGAAGGTATCAGGGTGGACGAAGGATTTTTAAATGATTATGCTAAAATTTTGGCAGAAGATGCTGAGCAATTTGAAGAGGCAGTCTATCAAAAAGCAGGTGTCCGGTTTAACTTAGCCTCCCCCAAACAATTAGGAGAAGTGCTGTTCGATAAACTAAAATTAGATCCAAAGGCAAAGAAAACTAAGACCGGACAATACGCTACCGGTGAAGAAGTTTTGAGTAAGATGGCTTCTGAACATGAAATAGTAAACGATATTTTAAGCTTTAGAGAGCTTACCAAATTACGGAATACCTATGTAGAAGCACTACCCACCATGATTAATCCAAATACCGGAAGAATTCATACGTCTTATAATCAAACTGTGGTAGCCAGTGGAAGACTAAGCAGCAACAACCCTAATCTTCAAAACATTCCGGTGCGAACTGCAAGAGGTAAAGAAATCCGTAAAGCATTTGTTCCAAGGAATGAGGATTATATTTTATTGAGTGCCGATTATTCTCAAATTGAATTGAGAGTGGTAGCGGCCATCAGTGGCGACACCAATATGATAGAGGCTTTCAAGCAAGGCAAGGATATTCATGCTGCCACAGCAGCAAAAGTATATGATGTGGACATCGAAAATGTTACCAAAGAACAAAGGTATAAAGCCAAAAGTGTTAATTTCGGTATCATATACGGACAAGGTGCTTTTGGGCTTTCTCAAAACTTAAATATTAGCAGAACAGAAGCCAAGGAAATTATCGATAATTACAAAATGCAATTTTCTGGCATTGCCCAATTCATGGAAGATATTGTAAAGAAAGCTCAAAAGACAGGCTATGCCGAAACCATTTTGGGCAGAAAGGTTTGGTTGAAAGACATCAATTCCAGCAATGCAGTAGTGAGAGGATATGCAGAACGGTTTGCCATCAATGCTCCCATACAAGGATCGGCAGCTGACATGATAAAATTAGCTATGATAGATATCGATGCCGCTTTCACAAAAGCAAATTTAAAATCAAGAATGATTTTGCAGGTACATGATGAATTGATTTTTGACGTACACCGTTCAGAGCAAGAGCAAGTAAAAGCTATGGTATTAGAACTCATGAGCAATGCTTTGCCTTTGCCAAATGGTGTACCGGTGGAGGCCGATGCCGGTTTTGGCAACAATTGGTTAGAGGCTCATTAGAGTACATAACATACAACCAAGTAAGGAATAATATCTATCTTTGCCATATTGTCAAATAGGATTAAAAAATACTCTGCCTTATTGCTTTTATTACTGTTCCTTTTACCTACAGTAACTGAGCTGGTGCACAATTTTGTTCATAAAGATGATGTACACTGCATTCAAACAGGATTACACTTTCATCAAACCGAACATCATTGTGCTATTGATGATTTTGTTCCTTTCGTTTCAGACATACCTACTTACCGGCAATTTTCAATTTATATTCTTAAAGTTGAAACTAAGTACCTATATTTTTACAAAACACTTCATGTTTCAGAAGCATATAAATGCCATTTCTCGTTAAGAGGTCCCCCAATTATTGGTTAATATCTTTTCAGATCTCTGCAAAATTTTATTTGTATGTGATTTTTCTGCCGTCCTAGCAAAGGTGTTCGCATTTAAATTTTATGCTAATGTAAAAGCAATGCTTCTATATCAAGAACTTTTGATAAATTCCAAAAACCTATGTGTCTATATGGTAAAATGATTAACTCCATAAAAACATAGACAGTTTTTGAGCAAGTCAAAGGCTAAAAGATGCCATAGAAAATTAATTTTTTATATAGTTTTTAAAATGTGAACACCGTCCGCTTAGGCAACAACCCAATATTAATCAACATTTATCGTAACAATATAAATAATGAAAAAAATCATTTTTTTAATGTTCGCTATTTTAGCGACAACAGTGAATCTTTATGCTCAAAAAAACACTTCTTTAAGCGGAAAAATAACAGACCAAAAGACGGGTGAGGCACTTATAGGAGTATCCATATACTTTCCAGATTTGAAAATTGGAGATATTACAGATACAGCCGGACACTATCAAATAAACAAGCTACCAAAGTCAAAATTGATAATTGAAATTAATTATATCGGCTATCAAAAGATTGTGCAACAAATTGATTTGACAACAACTTCTGTTCAAAATTTTGTCATGAAAGAAGCGGTAACAGAATTAGGAGAAGTAGTGGTAACAGGTCTTTCCAAAGCAACAAAAAGAAACCGAGCACCAGCTCCCATTTCAGTGATTACACCCATCCAATTAAAACAATCCGCTGCATCCAACATCATAGATGCACTAGCCACTCAACCGGGCATTTCACAAATCACCACTGGCTCGGGCATTTCCAAACCCGTCATTAGAGGTTTAGGATACAATAGAGTTGTTGTGGTGAATGACGGAATAAGGCAAGAAGGGCAACAGTGGGGCGAGGAACACGGAATTGAAATAGACCAATATGGCATAAACCGTGTAGAGGTATTAAAAGGCCCAGCAAGCCTTGCCTATGGAAGTGATGCAATGGCAGGTGTTATCAATATGCTTCCTACACCTACCCTGCCTGAAGGTAAAATAAAAGGAAATATTTTGGCAAATTACCAAACCAATAATGGGTTAATTGGTGGTTCGTTAAATTTAGGGGGAAACCAAAAAGGAATTGTTTGGGATATACGCTATAGCCAAAAAGCAGCACACGCTTACCAAAACAAATATGACGGATATGTTTTCAATTCCGGGTTTAAAGAAAATGCTTTAGGAGCAATGTTAGGAGTCAATAAGTCGTGGGGATATGCTCACTTGAATTTCAGTAAGTACAACCTGACACCGGGAATTGTAGAAGGCGAAAGAGATGCTGTAACAGGTCAATTTATAAAACCAATCGCTATTAACGACAGTACAGTGGATGAAGTTATTGCCTCTAATTCGGACTTCAAATCTTATAAACCGTTTGTTCCCTATCAAAAGACTCATCACTACAAAATTGTATCTAATAACTATTTTTATCTTGCCAAAGGTTCGTTGAAAGCAACTTTAGGTTGGCAACAAAATCAACGCCAGGAGTATAAGGATGTTTTAGCCCCCAAAGAATACGGATTGTATTTTTTTATGAATACGATAAATTACGATTTCCTTTACAACTATACAACCGAAAACAACTTTGACCTTTCTGTTGGAACAAACGGGATGTATCAGAACTCTAAAAATAAAGGTTCAGAATTTTTAATTCCTGATTATAATTTATTTGACTTTGGATTATTTTCAATAGCAAAAAAATCCTGGGATAAATGGACATTGAGTGGAGGTTTACGTTACGATATCAGGAATCAGCATGGTAAAGATTTATGGTTGGATGAAGACGGAAATAAGACTGAAACGCCTGATGCTAATTCTGAACATTTATTCACAACTTTCCATTCCAAGTTTCAAGGTATTTCGGGAAGCATAGGAACAACTTATCAAATTAATGATAAACTATACACGAAGCTTAATTTCTCAAAAGGTTTCAGAGCACCAAATATTGCAGAAATATCTGCAAATGGGGTGCACGAAGGCACTTCGCAATATATAATAGGTTCGCATAATTTAAAGTCTGAAAACAGTTATCAGCTTGATTATGCCTTTGGTATCCATTCAGAACATCTTACATTGGAAACAGATTTGTTTTACAACCACATTAGCAACTATACTTTTTTAGAAAAAATGCAAAATCATGATGGCTCTGACTTGCTTACAGAAGGTCATCAGACTTTCAGATACACACAAGGGAATGCACATTTGTATGGTGGCGAAATAACGCTTGACATACACCCACACCCACTGGATTGGCTTCATTTTGAAAACAGTTTTTCTTATGTCCAATCTATACAGGCAAATCAACCTGATAGTATGAAATACCTTCCTTTTACACCTGCTCCAAAACTACATTCTGAGCTTCGTGCTACTGCTAAAAAGTTAGGTAAACTCCTTGCCAATTCTTACGTAAAAATAGGTGTGGACAATTACTTCAACCAAAACCATATTTATGAGGCTTTTGGCACAGAAACAGCAACACCCGGCTACACATTGTTAAATGCAGGAATAGGAACTGATGTTGTAGCAAAAAAAGGAACATTATTTTCTATGTATATTAGTGCCAACAATTTGACAAATATTGCTTACCAAAGCCATTTGAGCAGATTAAAGTATCTTGAAGAAAACAATGCAACAGGGCGAATGGGCGTATTTAATATGGGGCGTAACTTTAGTTTTAAATTGATAGTACCGATAGCCTTCAAGAAATGATGGAAAAAAACCACTATTAAAAAATACAATAGATAACATAAAACAAAAAGTAAGTAAAAACTCTGTTTTTAAAGGAAGAAAAAACCAAAAATTTATTGTTTTTGTAAGCTTTTAACTTTCTATAATAAAATAATTTTTATCTTGCATTCCATTAAAGTAAAAAACAATACATGAATTATTGGTTGGTAAAATCTGAACCTTTCAAATACAGCTGGGAGCAATTTATTGAGGATGGTCATACTTTTTGGGATGGCGTGAGAAACTATCAGGCTAGAAACAATTTACAATCCATGAAAAAAGGGGACAAAGTCTTGTTTTATCATAGCAATAAAGGCATGGAAGTAGTTGGGCAATGCACCGTTCTTAAGGAAGCCTACCAAGACCCTACAACAAACGATGAACGCTGGGTTGTTGTGGACTTAAAAGCAGGTAAGGCTTTTAAAAAACCGGTAACTTTAAAAGAAATGAAAGAGCAACCAGGACTACAACAACTTTCTCTTATCCGTCAAAGTCGTCTTTCTGTTTGCGACTTAAAAAAAGAAGAATTTGAAATCATTGTAAATTTAGGAAAATAAAACACTAAGTTTGCATGCTTTTTAGAAACGGAATCAAATAAACAAAAAAGAACTTAGGAAAATATATGCTGAATAATGAACAGATATTTGAAGCTCTAAAAACACCAAAGAAAATATTCATCACTTGCCACCAGAAGCCGGATGCAGATGCAATAGGTTCTACTTTAGGCTTATATCATTACTTGAAGTTAGGAGGACACCAAGCTACCATAGTAGTACCCAATGAAATACCAGATTTTCTTCATTGGATGCCCGAGTTAGATAAAATAATAAATTTCGAATCTGAACCTAAAGAAAGTGCATTAATCTTGGATGAATGTGATTTAATTTTCTGCCTCGACTTTAACCATCTCAATAGGGTAAAAGGACTAGAAAAACCTTTAAGAGCTGCTACTCAAAATAAAATTCTGATTGACCACCATTTAGAACCGGAATTAGATGTCTTTTTTGCCGGAGTAAGCAATCCCGATAAAAGTAGCACCTGTGAAATGGTATATGATTTTATTGTGGATGCCGGTGATCAAGAATTAATAAATAACGACATTGCTACCTGCTTATATACCGGAACGCTTACAGATACCGGTTCTTTTCGCTTTCCAGGAACTACAGCAAGTACCCACAGAATGGTAGCTTTCTTCAAAGATAAAGGCTTGGAACATGCCATTATCCATGAAAGAATTTATGACTGCTGGAGCGAAAACAGAATGCGATTTATTGGCCACGCCTTGGAAAAGAAAATGGAGATATTAGAAAATGGAAAATTAGGCATCATTGCTTTTTCAGAACAAGAACTCGATAGCTTTAACATTCAAACGGGCGATACAGAAGGATTGGTAAACTTGCCATTGAGTATTGAACAAGTAAAAGTTTCGGTATTGCTCACTCAAAAAAATGGCTCTATTAAACTTTCTTTTAGAAGTAAAGGTCAGATAGATGTTAGTAGTTTTTGTAGAAAATACTTTAACGGTGGAGGTCATTTTAATGCCGCCGGAGGACATTCTCAAGAAACTTTTGAAAAAACATTAAACAAAGTAAAAACAACTATTAAAGAAATTTTATAAAAAACAAAACAAATTAACAAAATGAAAATCAAAAAAGCAATTATTACAGGAGCCCTCTTAGCAGGATTAAGTATCTCTTCTTATGCTCAGGAGTTTCAAAAATATCCCGGAGGACTAGAATATAAAATTATCGAAAAAGGTACAGGTACTTATGAAGGAAAGCCTGGAGATATCGGCGAAATGCATATTACTTTTATGTTGGGAGACAGTACCATACTGGATTCTAGAAAAATGAACAATAACATTCCTTTTGAACAACCCTTAATGAACCCCGCCACAGAAAATGATGTATTTGTAGGCATCAACAAAATGGTAGATGGAGAAGTAGCAATTTTCAGATTGAATGCACCCGATTTTTTCAAGAACAGTGGACAACAAATGCCGGAATGGGTAAAACCAACAGATTTTGCTTCTTGGACGGTAGAAATGGTAAAGGTTAAAAATAAGGAAGAGGCTGACAGATTAGCAAAAATTCAAGCTGAAGAACAAATCAAAAAAGATGATGACCTTATCATAAAAACATTAAAAGAGCAAAAAATACAAATAAAAACACTACCCAAAAAAGGAGTGGTAAAAGCAAACACAAAGATAGCTTATAAGGATTCAACTGGCATTTATTACATCATCACTAAAGAAGGTAAAGGCCAAAAAGCTGTTGCAGGCAAAACCGCTTCTATGAATTATACCGGATCTCTTTTGAATGGTACCAAATTTGACTCCAATACAGATTCTGCCTTTCATCATGTACAACCTTTAGAATTTAAAGTAGATGGCAAACAAATGATTAAAGGTTGGGACAGAATGGCTGCTATTATGAACGTAGGACAAAAAGTAATTGTCTATATTCCTTCAGGATTGGCTTATGGTGCACAGGCAAGACCTCCACACATCCAACAAAACAGCATTTTAAAATTTGAAATGGAATTATTAGATATAAAATAAAAAAAATAAAGTTTGCCAAAGTAGAATACTTTGGCAAACTTTTTAATATAAATTTACAATTTATGAGCAAATCAATTTTCAATCAAAAATTCAACACTCCATATCATGCCGCTCCTTTTAATCAAATTTCAGAAGAAGATTATCTATCGGCATTTCAAGAACAAATAATAAACACAGAGACCGAAATAAATAATATTTCAAACAATAATGAAAAGGCAACATTTTCCAATACTATCGAAGCTTTAGCCTATTCAGGAGAAAGTTTAGACTTATTATCCAATATTTTTTTCAATATTAATTCGGCAGAAACTAATGATAATATTCAAAACATAGCTCAAGAAGTTGCCCCATTACTCTCAGAGCATGCTTCGAAAATATCACAAAATAAAGCTTTATTTGAAAGAATAAAATTAGTCTATGACCAAAAGGAAAATCTTAGTTTAAACAAAGAACAGCAAATGCTTTTGGAAGAAACTTATAAGGGTTTTGTTAGAAGTGGTGCCTTACTTTCAGAGGAAGATCAGAAAAAACTGGAAGAAGTAAACAAAGAATTGTCTTTAAAGACTTTACAGTTTGGACAAAACGCATTGGCTGCCACCAATAACTACCATTTACACCTTACCAATTTAATAGACTTAGAAGGCATTCCGGAATCCATCGTTCAACAATATGCAGAGGAAGCAAAAGAAAGAGATTTGGAGGGATGGGTGGTTACGTTGCAATACCCAAGCTATGTACCCTTTATGACTTATGCCAAAAATAGGGAATTACGTAAAAAGCTTTCATTGGCATTTGGACAAAGAGCCTTTAATAATGATAATAATGACAACCAACAACTCATCAAAGACATTGTAAGTCTAAGAGAGCAAAAAGCAATACTTTTAGGTTATAATAATTATGCTTCTTTTGTTTTAGAAGAAAGAATGGCTAAAGACAGTGATACCGTAATTCAGTTTTTAAATGAGCTCATGCAAAAAGCTATGCCTTATGCTGTTAAAGAAATAGAAGCTCTTAAAATATTGGCAAAATCAGAGGGCATTACAGACTTCGATTCTTATGACCATTCTTATTTTACTGAAAAATTAAGAAAACAAAAGTTTGACTTAAAGGATGAGGAATTGAAACCTTTTTTCCCTTTAGATAAGGTAGAAGCTGCAGTTTTTAACCTAGCCAATACCCTATTTGGACTGAGTTTTAAAGAAATTGAAAGTATCGACAAATATCATAAGGATGTAAAGACCTATGAAATTCTTGAAAACGACCAATACAAAGCCTTATTATATGTTGATTATTTCCCCAGAAAAGGCAAAAGAGCCGGGGCTTGGATGACCAGTTTCAAAAATCAATATAAAAAGGACAATGAAAATATAAGACCACACATTTCAGTGGTGTGCAATTTTTCCAAACCTACCAATGATAGCCCCAGCCTGCTTACTTTCCAAGAAGTCACCACCTTGTTTCATGAATTTGGGCATGCTTTACATGGAATTTTAGCTAACACACAGTACCCTACGCTTTCAGGCACCTCTGTAAAATGGGATTTTGTAGAGCTCCCCTCTCAGTTTTTAGAAAACTACTGTTATGAGCCCGAATTTTTGAACACCTTTGCACGTCATTATCAAACAGGAGCATTGTTGCCACAAGACAAAATAAATAAACTAGCAGAGAGTAAGAACTTCATGGAAGGGTATCAGACTTTAAGGCAAATAGGTTTTGGATTATTAGATATGGCATACCATACAAACCATCCAATAATTAAGGAAATAAAAACCTTTGAAACTTTAGCTACCCAAGGAACAAATTTATATCCTACCAACCCCAAAACCTCTATAAGCACCGCTTTTACTCATATTTTTGGAGGAGGTTATGCAGCCGGATATTATTCCTATAAATGGGCGGAGGTATTAGATGCCGATGCTTTTCAATACTTTAAAGAAAACGGATTGTTTAATTCTGAAATTGCCTCAAAATACAAAACTTTATTATCCTCTGGTGGAACTGTAGATCCTATGGAATTGTTTATAGCTTTTCGCGGAAGAAAACCTAAGATTGAAAGTCTTTTAATCAGAGCATTTGGTGAATAGTGTTGCTTAAAAAGAGCAAAATATTTATCAAAAATTATTTCAAAAAGAAATGGCCAAAATGCAAATTCATTAAACATTTTGGCCATTATTATAATATAATAAATCTAATGATTTACATAGATGAAAAAACAAGGTACTAAACCATCCAATCCACAATAGCATTTTCCAATTCCGGTTTGAATGCTGCTTGAACTCTAATATAATTATCGGAATAGCCTTCTAAAATACCGTTTTTGTTTTTATGCTCAAACAATACTGTTCTAGTTTCACCACGATGTTGTTCTTCAAAAGCTACCATTTTCTTATAAGAAAGATTTCTTAATTGTTTATTTCTTCTGTTTCGCACTTCCATCGGCACTTGTTCCATTTCAGAGGCAAGCGTATTGGCTCTTTCTGAATAAGTAAATACATGAAAATAAGAAACATCTAAATCTCTCAAGAAGGTACGGGTATTTTCAAAATTTTCATCTGTTTCTCCAGGGAAGCCTACAATTACATCTACTCCAATGCAACAATGTGGCATTTTTTCTTTTATATACGTCACTCTATCCTCATATAACTCCTTCTTATATCTTCGACGCATATTTCCAAGAATCTCATTATCTCCACTTTGCAACGGAATGTGAAAATGAGGCATAAAATGACGACTTTGGGCTACAAAATCAATAATTTCATGAGTCAATAAATTAGGTTCAATACTTGAAATTCTGTAACGCTCTATATCATCCAAAGCATCTAAGGTTTTAATCAATTCAAAAAAAGTTTCTTGAACTTTTTTGCCGCCTTCGTCACCCTTTCCAAAATCCCCCAAATTGATACCTGTTAAAACAATTTCTTTTGTTCCTTGTTTAGCTAACTCTTTTACATTGGCTACAACATTATTAATTGTATCACTTCTACTATGCCCTCTTGCCAAAGGAATAGTACAAAAAGAGCAATTATAATCACAACCATCCTGTACCTTTAAAAAAGTTCGAGTTCTATCACCAATGGAATAGGAAGCATTAAAGCCACTTACCTCATCAATATCGCAACTACAAATTTTGGTTTCGTCTCCTTTATGAAAAGCTTTTACATGATGTGCCAAATTAAATTTTTCGGCAGCTCCCAATACCATATCCACCCCTTCTATTTCAGAAATCTCTTTAGGTTTCAATTGGGCATAACAACCAATAATTACTACCATACTATCTTCTGCACGACGCTTAATACGACGAACCAACTGACGACATTCTTTATCTGCATTGTCGGTTACAGAACATGTATTGATAACATATATATCGGCAAGTTCATCAAAATCTTTTCTAACAAACCCTTCTGCTTCCATACTCCTGCTAATGCTCGAAGTTTCTGAGAAATTGAGTTTACAACCCAAGGTATGGAAAGCTACAGTTTTACTCATCACTATTCACTTTTTGAAACAAGTTGCAAAGATACAATTTTCACATGATTGGTTAAAGAGAAAATTGTCATAAATTTATAGTTCTAAATTAACTAATTTTACAAATATTAAATATCAATTCAGGAATGACACATTTAAAGATTGGCGATAAGGCACCGGCATTTGAGCTAAAAGACCAGAATGAAAAACTTCATCGCTTAGAAGATTACAAAGGGAAAAAACTAGCACTTTACTTCTATCCCAGAGACAATACACCAACGTGTACGGTACAAGCATGCAATATCCGGGATGGTTTTGAAATCTTAACTTCAAAAGGTATTAATATCATTGGAATCAGTACTGATAGCTTAACCAGTCATCAAAAATTTGGCAATAAACATCAATTAAATTTCCCTATCTTGGACGACTCAGAACATAAAATGGTAAATGCTTATGGTGTTTGGGGACCTAAAAAATTTATGGGAAAAGAATTTGAAGGCACTCATAGAACTACATTTTTAATTAATGAAAAAGGTATAATTGAGCATATAATTGAAAAAGTAAAAGCTAAAATACATACAGAACAAATATTAGAAACCTGGAATTTAAAATAATTGCTTTAAACGATTTCAGATAAATAAAGTCAAAGAAAACAAATAAATAATAATGAAAAAAATAATAATAGCATCGGGGCTTTTAATGTTGATAAATACCCAAATGGTTCAAGCACAAAACAAAAAGGATAGATTTAACAATGCTACCAGCACTCAAAACACAAATACTCAAAATCAAAATTCTAACAAGAACAATTCCAATTCAGAGCAAAGCAACTTATCAAACACCCAAGTGGTAAGCGGGCTGAAAGAAGCTTTAAGAGTGAGTGCCAATAATGCATCTTCTAAACTATCGGTTACTGATGGCTTTTTTAAGAATGCTGCCATAAAAATATTAATGCCTGCCGAAGTGCAACAAGTGGAAAAAACTTTAAGAAATGTAGGTTTGGGCTCCATAGTGGACAAGGCAATTCTTTCAATGAACCGTGCCGCTGAAGATGCTACCAAACAAGCTGCTCCTATTTTTATTAAAGCCATTACTTCAATGTCCATTCAAGATGGCTTTGATATTTTAACAGGAAATAACAATGCTGCCACATTGTATTTAGAGCGAAAAACAACCCAATCTTTGACTACAGCATTCCGTCCGGTGGTGAACAAATCATTAGACAAAGTAGGTGCCACTGCATTATGGAAAAATGTATTTAACACTTACAACAAATTACCCTTAATAACAAAAAAAGTAAACCCAGATTTGAGTGGTTATGTGGTAGAAAAAGCACTAAACGGAATGTTTTACACCATAGCTCAAGAAGAATTAAAGATTAGAAAAGACCCGGCAGCACAAGTTACCAATCTATTAAAACAAGTTTTTGGAAGAAACTAAATAAATAAAAAAACATCCGCATTACTGTTTTAGCTATGCGGATGGTTTCATTTTTTATACAAATTCTATCAACGTTACTTCCGGTAATATCCCTAACCTACCCTGATAGCCTAAAAATCCATAGCCTCGGTTTACATACAAATATTGTTTTTCTTGTTGATATAAACCCGCCCATTGTTTATACATAAACTGTACGGGGCTCCACTTCAACCAAGGTAATTCTAACCCAAACTGCATACCATGAGTATGACCACTTAAAGTCAAATCAATATCTTGATATTCTGGTCGTACTTGAGCATCCCAATGAGAAGGGTCATGACTTAATAAAATCTTTAAAGGCAATGCCGAATTGCTTTCCAGCCCACTATATGCTTCATTTAGTTTACCATGTCTTGGGAAACGGGAATTGGCACTCCAATTCTCTATACCTAACAGAGCAAAGTCAATACCATTCTTATTTAATACCACATGCTCATTCATCATCAACTTCCAACCCATTTCTTGATGATGCTTTTTTAGAGTATTTAGATTTTCTTCTTTATCCAATTGGCTATCCCATTGCACATAATCGCCATAATCATGATTCCCTAATATAGAATACACTCCCAAAGGGGCTTTCAATTGTTTAAAGACATCCATATAAGGCACCACCTCTTCCGCTCTATCATTCACCAAATCACCTGTAAAAACAATCAAATCAGGATCTTGAGCCATAGCCAATTGAACGCCACCTAAAACAGCCTCTTTATCATCAAAACTTCCAGAGTGAATATCTGAAAGTTGTACCAGCTTTAAACCTTTTAACTGCTCGGGTAAATCTTTAATAGTAATTTGTATTTTCTTTAATTGATAACGATATCTGTTTCTTACTCCAAATAAAAAACCACCAAAAAACAAGACTCCTACTATCATTGAAGAACGTGCCAAAAATGTAGAACGAGGAATAGTATTAGAATCTTTAGTAACAATTTCTGATGAAATATTAATATTCTGATTAGCAAAGCTATGAGTAATCCACTTTCCACCCCTGAAAAGCTCCCCAATAAACATAAATAATGCAATAACTAACCTTCCTACAAACCAACCAAATAACAATGCTATTAGGACAGCTTTTACATTTTTAGGAAACTCATGGTTTGAAATATATCTTAAACTTGCAAAGCCTATCCATCCTAAAACCATAATGACAATATAGGCAAACAGCAAGCCTCTTCTTAATGGCTTATTTAATGTTTGAGTGGCTGTAGTAAAAGCAACAAAACATAAATATTCAATAAAAACAGCGATGGATAATATTACAATTAAAAAACTCAAATTTCTTCTCATATAAGAGCAAAGCTAAATAAAGTCAAAGTTTTAATAGTCATTATGGTTTATTTTTAACATGGGTTTGGCTTTAAATTAAGTAACATTGCAAAGTTTAAAATATTCATTAAAATGAAAAAAGCAACTACTTTATTTTCAGCAGCTTTATTGATAAGCTCCTTAAGTTTCGGGCAAGGTTTCAAAATGCCGGCATTAAGCCCTAGCACTCAAATCACCCAAGAGTTTTCCACTTCAAAAATTGAATTGAGCTACAGCCGTCCCTCTATGAGAGGAAGAGCAATCTTTGGCAAAATGATTCCTTTTGGTCAAGAATGGAGAACAGGAGCCAATGCAAATACTAAAATAACATTCGGCGAAGAAGTGGTAATAGGTGGCAAAACCATTCCGGCAGGGTCTTATTCTATTTATACTGTCCCTGGAAAAAAGACTTGGGAGTTTATCCTAAATAATGGTACCGAAAACTGGGGCATGACCGGATATGACAAGGCAAAAAATGTTATTACACTTGCCGTAAAACCTCAAAAGTCTTCTAAAGTGGAAACCTTTACTATTTCCATTGACAACATGACTAAAAACTCTTGCGACTTGGTATTAAGCTGGGAAAAGACAAAATTAGTTATTCCTATTATCGCTAATAATGATAAACTTATTCAAGCTTATTTAGATAAAGCATTACAATCTGACAAGCCACCATATTTAGCTGCTTCAAGATATTATTTAGAGAAAGGCATTAAGTTAGACAAGTCTTTAGAATATGCCAACAAAGCATTAGAGCAAGACCCAAAAGCCTTTTATATCAATGCACATAAAGCAGAAGTACTTTACAAATTAGACAGAAAAGACGAAGCGATTAAAGCTGCCCAAATAGCTGCAGATGCTACCAAAGGAACGCCTTATGAAGCTGAATATGCTAACATTTTAAACAGTCTTAAAAAAAGAAAATAAATCTTTTTAAGATTATTGTTTTATAATATTTATTGAGGTTTTGATTTTTATCCTTTTCACAAAAGGAACAAATCAAAACCTTATTTCTTTTTAAAACTAGGTACAAACGCCTAGTATCTAATCATTTTTGGTTTTCTTTTAACCCTTTAAAAATTACATTTGCAAATGTAAAAACCAAACAAACTCATTCTGATGATAAGAAAACTACTCTTTTTGATACTCTTTTTTCTAGGTATTAATATTCACTCAAATGTAAATGCCCAACAATTTCGACCTTTAAATTCAACTTCAATTTACCAACAATTACAGCAGTTGAACAAGCTAGGCACTGTAATGTATATTGCTGCTCATCCTGATGATGAGAATACCAGACTTATAGCTTACCTTATTCATCATGACCATATCAATACCATTTATCTTTCTTTAACCAGAGGAGATGGAGGACAAAATATCATAGGGAATGAACAAGGAGCAGCTTTAGGATTAATCAGAACTTATGAAATGATGGAAGCCAGAAAAATAGATGGTGGCAAACAATTATTTACCCGTTTTATAGATTTTGGCTACACTAAATCTCCTATTGAAACTTTTAACTTTTGGGATCAACAACAAGTTGTAGCAGATGTAAAGAACGCCATACAACAATATCAACCTGATGTTCTTATTTGTCGCTTTCCTACCACAGGAGAGGGTGGCCATGGCCAACATACCGCTTCGGCCTTAGCGGCTTTAGAAGCTTTCAATCAATTGCAAAAATCATCAGACCCAAAAGTTTGGAAACCCAAAAGAATATTGTTCAATGCCTTTAAGTTTGGTACCACCAGCACCATAAAAGAAGGTCAATTTGAATTACCTATTAACCAATACAACCCTTTATTGGGTGAGGCTTACGGAGAAATTGCAGGCAGAAGTCGTTCTGAACACAAGAGCCAGGGCGCCGGAACCCCTCAAAGCTATGGTATCAATAACGAAAATTTTGAATTAATGGCCGGAGCCCCTTTTCATAAATCAATTTATGAGGGAATAGATACTTCTTGGTCAAGAATAGGCAAAAAAAATATTGGAAAAGAAATAGAAAACATTCTTCAAAAATTCTCTTTTACACACCCTGAAAATAGTATCAAAGATTTATTAACGCTCAAAGAAAAAATTGAAAAACTGGATCAAAACATATTTTGGAAAACAAAAAAACTCAATCAAATTAACCAAATAATCCTCAGTTGTGCCGGAGTACAATTTGAAGTTTTAGCAAAAAATCCAACTGCAATACAAGGAGAAAATATCACTGTTGAACTTAAAGCCATTGGCCGTTCTAATAACATTCAAGTAGAGAATATTGTAAGTCCTGACCAACAAGTTTTAGTATCTAATATCACTTTAGATAACGATAAGCTATGGTCAAAAACTATTCAGTATTCAATTCCGAAATCCTTACCGGTTACCCAACCCTATTGGCTACAAAACCCATCTATAAACAATCGATTTGACTATCCAAAACCCTATTCAAACGAGCCAATAAGCAATAATGACTTTGAGGTGGAAGTAAATTTAAAAATAGAAAATCAAAATTTTAACATAAAAGTTCCTGTTTCTTATAAAAAACTTGACCCTGTCAGAGGAGATGTAATAGAAGCGGTGAGAATCATGCCGGATTTAGATTTGGAGCCTGTTAACGAGAAAATTGTAGTGGAACCATTATCCTCTTTTCAATTAGGAGTTTGGATAAATTCAAGAAAAGATTTTAATAATGCACAATTAGAAATCGTTGATGAACAGGGAGAAGTTGTTGCTTTTTCAAAAAACATAAGCTTGAAAACTGGAGAAAGAACCTTATTTAAACTTAATATACCAAATGGCATAATTAAAAATGGTAATCAAGCTTACCCTTTGTATTTTAGAGTAATTGCCAACGGAAAAAATTACAATCAACAGCTTCATTTGATTCAATATACTCATATTCCTACGTTACAATATTTCACCAAGGCACAAACTGAAATAATTATTAAATCATGGAAAAACAATGCCAAAAACATAGGATATATTGAAGGAGCGGGTGATAAAGTGGCTTCTGTATTAAGTGATTTGGGAATGAATGTGAGCCTGCTTTCAGCAAATGACCTTTCAGATGTAAATAATCTAAAAAAATACGATGCCATTATCTGTGGCATACGTTTTGCCAATACCAGAAAAGATTTAGAAAAATATCTTCCTAATTTATGGCAATACATAAAAGATGGAGGCAATATTATTATGCAATACAATACCAGCATGGGTTTAGAACTAAAAGACTTTAGTCCATTAAAAATAAATCTTTCTCGCTCAAGAGTTACAGATGAAAAAGCTGCAGTCAATTTTTTAGATAATAATTCACCAATACTTAATACTCCTAATAAAATAACCGACCTTGACTTTAATAATTGGATTCAAGAAAGAGGAATTTATTATGCAGACAAATGGGATACTGCATTTAAAACGGTTTTGGGCATGAACGATAAAGGGGAACCAGAACTTAAAAGTGGCATCTTATATGCTCCTTATGGCAAAGGAAATTTTATTTATACATCTTTAGTATTTTTCAGACAATTGCCTGAAGGGAACACAGGAGCCATAAAACTATTTTTAAATCTTATAAATTTAAAAAACAAAATAGATAAAAGCCATTAAATTCTTACAATATTGTTAATTAAAGGAATCTTAAACAATTAGTAAGAAATTTCTATTGTAACTTTACGCAAAGTAAAAATAGATTGAAGTATCAAAAAGAATACTTTTCAATGAAAATAATAAGACCTCAAGAGATATTAAAGCAAATAGAACACCGCCCCCACCCGCTTCCAAATGAGAGCTGGGTATTGTACAGTGAGTGGAAAGATGTATTAATGTTACACTGGAAAGTAAATGCCAGCATAATAAAGCATTTACTTCCGGACAATCTTTGCATAGACACTTTTGAAGGTGGAGCTTGGGTGAGTATGAGTATAGCTTCCGTAGCCAATTTTAAAAATAAACTTTTCTCAATATTGAAGCATGGTTTTGGTTTTGACCAAATATTAATGCAAACATATATTGTATCAAAGGGCAAACCGGGAATCTTTATTTTCAATCAGGAATTAGAAAAATCTTTTAGTAAAAATATTTATCAAAGACTCTTAAAACTAAAACCTGGAGAAACAGATTTCCAAAAAAATTGCGAAGGAAATATCCATAAATTATTTGCTAATAATGATCATAATGGATTCCAAATTGGAATGCAATATGAATTTGGAGAAAAAATAGAACCCAATCCTTTAGAAAGCTGGCTGGTAAATCGTTTTAGCTGTTATTATGAAAGAGAAAACCAACTTTTTGAATATGATGTACATCATCAGGAGTATGATTTTTTCGATTTACAACTCAATAATTTCAAAACAATCTTTAACTTTGGAGGATTAACTATTGACCAAAAGCCAGATTTAATTCATTACTCTAAAGGTATCCAAAAATTATTCTGGCCTAAAAAGATTATTAATTAAAGGCATGAAAATAATATTATTTGGATATGGCAAAATGGGGAAAGCCATAGAAAAAATAGCCCTGAACAGACAACATGAAATTATTTTAAAAATTGACAGTGGCAACAAAGAGAATATTAGCATAGCAGACTTACAAAAAGCTGATGCCGTTATTGAATTTACCAGCCCTGAAAGTGCTTTTGAAAATATTAGTAAAGTGCTGCAAGCAGGAGTACCCTTGGTTTCTGGCACTACGGGTTGGAACAAACAATTTGAAGAAGCCGAACAAATAGCAATTCATAATAACACTTCCTTTATCCATGCGTCCAATTTTAGTATTGGTGTTAATTTATTTTTCGAGATCAATAAATTAACCGCTCAAATAATGAATAAACATTCTGAATACGCTGTAAACGTTGAAGAAACCCATCATACTCAAAAGTTAGATGCTCCAAGTGGAACTGCCATTACTATTGCAGAACAAATTTTGGAAAACTATAATAATTTAAAAGGATGGTCATTACATCCTAAAAATAATGAATTGGGAATCACGGCACACCGTATCGACAATATCCCCGGAACACATAATGTAAAATATAGCTCCGCCATTGATGATATAGAAATCATACATACGGCACATTCCAGAGAAGGCTTTGCCTTAGGGGCAGTTATCGCAGCAGAATACATACATAATAAAAAAGGAATTTTCACCATGAGAGATGTTCTTTTCTCTTAATCAAAATACATCTAAAAAATAAAAATGAAAGATATTATCAAATTTGGCACCGATGGGTGGCGTGCCATTATTGCAAAAGAATTTACTACTACCAACGTAGCCAGAGTTTCAAAAGGACTTGCTGATTGGTTGAATCAAAAAAATAAATGCAATACCGTTGTAATAGGACATGATTGTCGTTTTGGAGGAGCATTATTTTCTGAAACAGCAGCCTTAATTTTATGCACGAATGGCATTAAAGTGTTGATGGCAAAGGGATTTGTAAGCACTCCTATGGTTTCTCTAGGTGTGTTACAAATGAAGGCACAGCAGGGCGTTGTTATCACGGCTTCACACAATCCGCCTTCTTATAATGGCTATAAACTTAAAGGAGCTCATGGTGGCCCTTCTAACCCTTCTGATATTGCTGCCGTAGAAGCATTGATTCCTGACGAAATAGAGCTGCCAACAAAAAAATTAAGCGATTTTGAAAAAGAAGGACTTTTTGAATGGATAGACCTGGAACAAATGTATATTGACTATTTACAAACTAAATTTGATTTTGAAAAACTAAATAGTTCCAAATACAAAATGGCTTATGATGCCATGTATGGTGCGGGTCAGAATGTAGTAAGAAGACTAATGCCATCAGCTGTATTATTGCATTGTGAGCACAATCCAAGTTTTATGGGAACACCTCCCGAACCACTATACAAAAACACCAAAGAACTTTCAGAATTATTAAAAAATACTCCGGAACTTAAATTAGGATTGGTTACCGATGGAGATGCAGACAGAATCGGTCTTTACGATGAGGAAGGCAACTTTGTGGATGCCCATCATATTATATTGCTACTTGTACATTATTTATCTCAATACAAGAAAATGAGTGGTAAGGTGGTGATTGCATTTTCGGCAACAGACCGCATCAAAAGAATGAGTGAGCAATATGGTCTTCCGGTAGAAGTAACTCCAATTGGCTTTAAATACATTTCTGAAAAGATAGTTGAAGAAGATGTTTTGGTTGGAGGAGAGGAAAGTGGCGGCATTGCCGTAAAAGGACATATTCCTGAAAGAGATGGCATTTATGATGGTTTGGTGCTTCTAGAATTTATGGTAGAAACCGGAAAATCTTTAAAAGAATTGATTCAAGAAGTGTATCAGGTAGTAGGCTCTTTTAATTACCAAAGAGACGACCTCACCTTGGCCAACGACTTAAAAGAAACCATCATCAATAATGCTCAAAATGATTTGTATAATGCAGGTTTTGGAAAATACTTATCTAATAAAGTTGAAAAAATTGATGGTGTAAAATACCATCTGGAAAATGGAGGCTGGGTGATGCTAAGAGCTTCCGGAACAGAACCTTTATTAAGAATCTATGCAGAAGGAAATAGTGAAGAAGAAACTTTTGACATCCTAAAATCTGTAAAGGAAACAATTTTATAAGAATATAAAAGACAGGCGGCTTAAAATTTAAGCCGCCTGTTTTTTTATATTTGAAAATGATGAAAGATTATTCCTTAATCACCGACCAACGTAAGAACTGTTGTTGTTTACCATCGCTTAACCATATCCAATAAAGACCGGATTTAAAGGAAGCAACAGGAATTGTAATTTCTTTTTCTTTATTCAGCTTTCTCCTAAAAATTTCTTTGCCTTGTAGATCTATCACCACAATATCAGTTAACGGTTCCGAAGATAAGATGTTTAATCCTTGGTGGTTTACAGTGGTAGGATTTGGAAACATAACAGCAAAATTACCTTTAGGCATCACATTAACTATTCCTGTATTGGTATCTACCGGAGGAGTTGTAGGAGTTACATAAAACGAATCAAATAATACCCAGCCCAGTGTACTATCATCGGGATGGTGAAAAATAGTTGATTCTATAGAGTCAACATGCTCAAAATCCCAACGGTTTCTTTGTGCATAAACAGTATCGGCAGTGTTATTATATAAAGCAAACAAAGTACTGTCATTAGTATTTCCCCAGAAATAATTTCCTCCGGTATCGATAGGATTTGTAGGATTTACTTTACCAAAAGATACTATAGGTGACCTATTGCTTCCTGATTTCTGAATAGTTACGCCCCAAAGGTTTCTGGAAATTTCATTTTGAGCAGCTATTACATTAATAGAAGAATCTCCATAAATATTGATGCCGCTCCCTCCGGACATAGGCAACCCTTCAATATTATTAGAATCAATTATATTGTTCAATATTAAAGCATTTAAACCTCTACCGTTTAAAGCAATGCCATATCTGTTTTGATAAAAATAGTTATTTTCAACTAAAACATTATAATTGGCATTCGTAACATTTAAGAATCCTATACCTCCGGATTTAGTATATTTTCCAATAATAGTAGAATTTTTTATGGTTGCTCCATTACTGTTGGCTGTTCCAATATTTATTTGAGGATAATTCCCATTCAATGTGCTGTTATGCTCAAACCAAGAAGAGTCCACATAAACAGAGGAACCTGAATTAGCTCCCAAGGTAATAGCACTTCTCTGGCTTTCAATAAAAACGGAATGATTTACTGATATATTTCCGTTTAATGCACTTAATGCACCACTTGGGTTTGGACTTTTGTGTCGGGTTTGAAGCATACTCAATCCATTAAAGTTGGCATCACAGTTTATCACAGATAATCCATTACTATAACTTATGGTTAAATTATTCACGTTTGCCGAAACAGCTTGGTCAAATTTTATTCTAGGAAAAGACAAAGAAGTATCGGCTGCCATCCAAACCATTTGAGAGTCTATATCGATATCCACCACGCTCTGATTAAACTCAAAAGTACCAGCAGCACCAAACTTCACTAAAGCATTACTTGTTTGTTTAAATGTATCCGAGCTAGCAAATACTACTTTTGAATTTATTAAATATTCATTATTTACCAATTGAATATCGGTTGGAAAATGAGTCACCAAACTGTCCAAATTCCAATTTACACCGGTTCCGGGAGTTGTAACAGTTTGAGCTTTTACCTTTTCAACAAAAAGCAAACTGGCTCCTAGAGCCAAAATAATAGAAATTTTTTTCATATTTTTAATTTATCATTAAACAAAATTGAGCTATTATGATAATAGCCACACCTAATAATTAAACTTTTTTTTCTTTTAAAGGGTCAAAGTTAGGACATATTAACGTTTTGACCCTCTTAACAGTAAATAATAAAACATTTTTTCACAATAAAATGACAATACAATAGATTGAAGCTATTGACCATCTATAAATTTGAAGTCAAATTCTTAAATTAGAGTTTTACCTTTGTGTTCAAATTTTCAAAAAAGGAGCATCATGTCAGAACAGATAGAAATTTTAGGTGCCAGAGTCCATAATTTAAAAAACATAGACCTTTCCATTCCAAAAAATCAATTAGTAGTCATCACCGGATTAAGTGGCAGTGGCAAATCTTCATTAGCATTCGATACTATTTTTGCAGAAGGTCAAAGAAGATATATGGAAAGCTTTTCCGCCTATGCCAGACAGTTTATGGGAGATTTGGAAAGACCAGATGTGGACAAAATCTCCGGACTTTCACCGGTCATTTCTATAGAACAAAAAACCACTAATCGAAATCCAAGATCAACAGTAGGAACCGTTACCGAAGTATATGATTTTATGCGTTTATTGTATGCCCGAATTGGAAAAGCTTATTCTTATATCAGTGGAAAAGCAATGACCCGATTCTCGGAAGAAGAAATATTAGAACACATTTACAAAACCCTCGATAATGAGAAAATAATACTTTTAGCACCAATTGTGAGAGGTAGGAAAGGGCATTATAGAGAATTGTTTGAGCAATTGCAAAAGCAGGGCTATTTAAAAGTCCGTATCGATGGGACTATTGAAGACCTCAGACCTAAGATGCAATTAGATCGCTATAAAATCCATGATATTGAATTAGTGGTAGATCGGTTGAAGGTTGATTTAGAAAGTAAAACCCGCTTGAGCCAAAGCATTCAAAAGGCTTTACATTTAGGAAAAGGTTTATTATTTGTCCAACAACACCAAACCGAAAACATCCAAACCTATAGTAAAAACCTAATGGATATTGAAAATAGTATTTCTTATGAAGACCCTTCTCCTAATACGTTTTCTTTCAACTCTCCTTATGGGGCCTGTCCAAACTGTAAAGGCTTGGGTACAGAACAAGCCATAGACTTAGACACATTAATTCCTGATCCAAACTTAAATATCTTGCAAGGTGGCATTGCACCGTTGGGCATTTCAAGAGCAGCCCAAAGTTTTAAAATAGCAGAAAAATTTGCAAAGAAAAACAAGATTGATGTCAACATTCCAGTTGGACAACTCTCTAAGGAACAACTAAACTTAATGCTCTATGGTAATAAAGAAGGTATTGTTACCTATGAAGAAAAGGAAGAAAACAATTATGCTTATTTGGAAAGTGGCGAATATGAAGGCATAGTCAATATGATGCTGCGATGGTATTTTGAATCTCCATCCGACTATATCAAAACTTGGGCAGAGCAATTCTTAAAACAAACAAAATGCCAAACTTGTGATGGTGCCAAATTAAAACAAGAAAGCCAGGCTTTTAAAATAAATGAAAAAAATATTAGTGAGCTTTCAAGTCTTTCTTTACAGGAACTTTATAACTGGCTTTCGGATATCGAAAACTTTCTCAGTAAAAAAGAGCAAGTAATAGCCAAGGATATTTTAAAAGAAATAAGAGACCGTTTGCATTTTTTAATTGAAGTAGGCTTACATTATCTCAGTTTAAACAGACAAAGCAAAACTTTAAGTGGTGGCGAATCTCAAAGAATAAGACTGGCCACTCAAATAGGTTCCAAATTAAGAGGTATTACCTATATTTTGGACGAGCCTTCTATTGGATTACACCAAAGAGACAACCATCAATTGATACAAGCTCTAGAAAACTTAAGAGATAGTGGCAATTCGGTTTTAGTGGTAGAACACGATAAAGACATAATGCTGGCAGCAGACTATTTAATTGACATAGGACCACAAGCTGGTGAACATGGGGGCAGAATAGTTTCAAAAGGCACTCCAAATGAGGTTCTTGAGGGGAACAGTATTACTGCAAAATACCTCAAACATGAATTAAACATTCCTATTCCTAAGGAACGTAGAAAAGGAAATAATAATTTCATTGAATTAAAAGGGGCAGATGGCAATAACCTAAAACATGTAAATATTAAAATTCCATTAGGTGAATTTATTTGTATCACGGGGGTTTCCGGATCGGGAAAATCTACTTTAATAAACGAAACACTTTACCCGCTGCTCTCTAAGCATTGTTATCCTCAAAGTAAAATGGAAGCAATGCCCTATAAAAGCATCCAAGGTTTAGAGCATATAGACAAAGTTATTGAAATAGATCAAAGTCCAATAGGCAGAACCCCAAGAAGCAACCCTTCCACTTACTGTGGTTTTTTCACAGATATCAGACAATTGTTTGCCATGATACCTGAAGCTAAAATAAGGGGCTATAATGCAGGCAGATTCAGCTTTAACGTGAAAGGAGGAAGGTGTGAAGAATGCCAAGGTGGTGGCATGAAAGTGATTGAAATGCACTTTTTACCTGACGTTTATATACCTTGTGAAAAATGTTTAGGAAAGCGATATAACAGAGAAACTCTAGAGATTAGATATAAAGGAAAATCCATCCACGATGTTTTGGAAATGACGGTGGAAGAGGCCGTTGGCTTTTTTAATAATATCCCCTCATTACATAGAAAAATAAAAACATTGCAAGATGTAGGTTTAGGTTATATTAAACTGGGACAATCAGCTGTAACCTTGAGTGGTGGCGAGGCTCAAAGAGTAAAACTTTCAACAGAGCTCTCTAAAAAAGACACCGGAAAAACTATTTATATTTTAGACGAACCCTCAACAGGATTGCATTTTGAGGATATCAAACATTTATTGACAGTTCTAAACAAATTGGTAGATAGAGGCAATACAGTAATAGTAATTGAGCATAATATGGACATTATTAAAGTAGCAGACTATATTTTTGACTTAGGTCCGGAAGGAGGCTCTGGAGGTGGAGCAATCATTGCCCAAGGGACACCAGAACAGATATGCAAGGTGAAGACAAGCTATACCGGATATTATTTAAAACAAGAATTATAAAATAAACGCTTCGTTAATAAACAAAAAATCTAACAATCATTAAAAAAAATATCTTTACTTTGTTCTTTGAATCATTATTTAACAAAATATTTTTATTATGGGATTTGTAAAAGAATTTAAAGAGTTCGCCTTAAAAGGCAATGTCATGGATATGGCAGTAGGTATCATTATTGGAGCTGCTTTTGGAGGTATTGTTAAATCTTTAGTAGAGGATGTAATTACCCCATTATTGCTTACACCGGTATTAAAAAATTTAGGTGCCGACAAAATTGAAGGTTTGGTGTATAATGGAGTTACTTACGGTAAATTTTTAGCAGCAGTATTAAGTTTCTTAATGATAGCTCTGGTTATATTTTTTATGATAAAAGCTGTAAACAAATTAAAAAAACCGGTTGAAGAAGTTGCAGCAGAGCCTAGTGCAACTGAAAAATTATTAGCAGAGATAAGAGACGAACTAAAGAAAAAATAATAATTAATTACAAAAGGCTATTCTAATGAATAGCCTTTTGTAATATTAAAAAATCGGATTACTTCAAATTAAAATGCTGCTCTGCCATTGCAGCCACTTGCTCGCCAATGGCCAAAGAAGCAGTTGCGGCTGGTGAAGGTGCATTTAATACGTGAATAGATTGGTTGTTATATTCAATTCTAAAATCATCACGGGTATCGCCATCCTCTCTGAGTAACAAAGCTCTCACCCCTGAACGCCCAGGACGCAAGTCTTCCATAGTTAAAGAAGGAATTAATCTTTGCAAGGTATGCAAAAAACGTTTTTTTGAAAAAGCTCTTCTATATTCATTGATACCAAAAGACATATTGTTGAAGAATAATTTCCAAGTACCTTTATATCCCAAGGCATCCAAAGTATCTTTTAAGTCAAAATCAGTTTTACCATAACCCTCTCTCTTGAAGGTAAAAACGGCATTGGGACCACATTCTATATCACCATTGGTCATTCTGGTAAAGTGAACCCCTAAAAATGGGAAATCAGGATTGGGAACAGGATAAATTAAATTTTTCACCTTATATTTCGCTTCATCATTCAACTCATAATAATCGCCTCTGAAGCCTACAACTTTTTCTTTTAAGGCAACACCATCTTTTTTGGCCATTCTATCTGCCTGAAGACCCGCACAGAAAATTAAATGCTTAGCCTCAAATTCTTGGGTTGTACATTTTAAAATTGATGTTTCAGAACCCTTAGTTATTGAAAGTACTTCCTCATTTAAACCCGCTTTGGATAAAAGATTCTGACCCAAAGCATTTTGAATCATTTTCTCTGTAGCCTCCCTATAATCAATAATTCCAGTAACCGGCACCCAAATACCAGCAACACATTTCACAAAAGGCTCTCTTTCTTTAACCTGTTCTGCGGTAATTTTCTCTATACCTTCAATTTCATTTTGAAGTCCAATATTAAAAATTTTATCTAATTGAGGCAACTCACTTTCATCAGCAGCCACAACTACTTTGCCACAAACATCATGAGGCACCTTATTTTCTTTTGCAAATTCAACTAATTCTTTACGACCTTTGACACAATTCACAGCCTTTAAAGAACCCGGCTTATAATAAAGTCCGGAATGGATTACCCCCGAATTGTTACCGGTTTGATGATCTGCAAAATGCTTTTCCTTTTCTATTAAAAGGATTGATAAATTTGGATTTCGTTTTTGCAATTTGTAGAAAGTTGCGGCACCAACTATGCCACCTCCAATAATTGCTATATCGTAAACTTTATTACTCACTCTTTTTTTTGCAAAGGTAATAATTTGAAAGATAAGTTGTTTGACAGATAATAAAATCTTAGAAGACCTTAAAACAACAAACCTATTTCAAATCTCAACCAAAAACTAAGATAAAATGTGTACTTTTGAGGTTTACTTTAACTTTTTTTAATGAATTTAAGATGAGTCTTAATACAAGATTGTTTGACTGCCTAAACCTTGAAATACTAAAAAACAAAGAAATACTTTTAGCCTCTAAGGTTAATGGTACCTATCAAGGATTAAGTACTCAAAAAGTTATAGAAGAAATTAATAGTCTGACCAACGGTCTTTTATCAATAGGTATCCATAAAAAAAGTACAGTTGAGGAGCAAGATAAAATAGGCATCATTAGTCCCAGCCGTCCCGAATGGCTGATTACCGATATGGCGGTGCAACAAGCGGGAGCAGTTTTGGTACCTTTATATCCAAATATTAATATAGATGAGGTAGTCTATATTTTTAATAATGCCATGGTTCAATATTGTTTTGTTGGAGAAATAAAGACCTATAAAGCTTTATTAAAAATCAAAGACCAAATACCTTCCTTAAAGGAGATATATTGTTTTACCCAGGGTGAAGATGTCTTGCATTGGAGCAGTTTAAAAAAGCCTTTGAAAAATGATGAATTGGAAAAAATCAATCAATGTAAAAGTCAAATAAAAGAAACAGATATTGCCACCATTATTTATACTTCTGGCACCACTGGTAATCCCAAAGGTGTAATGTTAAGCCATAAAAACATTGTGAGTAATGTAAAAAATGTAAAAGATGTGATTGATGGTATTGGCTTTGAAGAAAGAAAAAGTTTAAGCTTTTTGCCATTGAATCACATTTACGAAAAAACAATTTCTTATATTTACCTCAATAATGGCATTTCTATTTATTATGCCGAAGGTATGGAAACCATTGCTGCCAATTTAAAAGAAGTACGACCCGAAGTTTTTGTCACCGTTCCCCGATTATTGGAAAAAGTGTATGAAAAAATCATGAATACCGGTAGTGAACTCAAAGGTTTTAAAAGAAAACTTTTCTTCTGGGCTGTAAATTTAGCAAACCAATACAAAATAGAAGGCAATGGGTTTTGGTATGACTTAAAAATGGCTGTTGCCAATAAACTCATCTTTGAAAAATGGAGAGCTGCATTAGGTGGTAAGCTTAAAACCATAGTGGTAGGTGGTGCTGCCTGCCCTCCTAAGTTGGCAAGAATTTTTACAGCAGCAAAAATACCTATCATGGAGGGCTATGGGCTCACTGAAAGCTCACCGGTAATTTCAATTAATAGGTTTAACAAGGAAGATAGAAAAATAGGTACTATTGGCCCAAAAATAAATAATATTGAAGTAAAATTTGATGAAGAAGGCGAATTGCTTTGCAAGGGTGACAATGTAATGATGGGCTATTATAAAGACCCTGAAGAAACTGCCAAGACTATTGTTGATGGCTGGTTACACACTGGTGACATTGGCGAATGGGTAGAAGGAAAATTTTTAAAAATTACAGACAGAAAGAAAGAATTATTTAAAAATAGTGGTGGAAAATATATAGCTCCTCAACCCATAGAAAACAATCTAAAAGGGAATCGTTTTATAGAACAAGCAATGGTTTTAGGTGCTAATGAAAAATATGTAGGTGCTTTAATCGTTCCCAATTTTGAAGCCCTAAAAAAATGGATGAGTACTCAAAATATTGCCTTCACTTCAAATACCGAAGCAGTGAATTTGGAAGCAGTGGTTAAACATTATAAAAACATCATTGATACCATCAATAAAGAGTTACAAGCAATTGAAATAATAAAGAAATTCAAATTATTAGATAGAGAATTTACTGTAGAATCAAAAGAACTGACACCAAAACTCAGCATGAGAAGAAAGGTGATAAGTGAACATTTTAAATCTGAAGTAGAAGGGCTATTCGTTAAATAGTCCTTTTACCCAAATCAAAAACAATATGGGCTACGTTTTCTGATGCTGGTTGCTCTTGTATTAAAAGATTTTTCAAATACTTATAGTCCTCCATTACCATTTGACGTTTTTCAGAATTATTCAAAATCTCAAGTAAATATTTTTTTATTTTCACAGCAGTGCAACGCTCCTGAATCAATTCTACTACCGCTTCTTTATCCAAAATTAAATTTACCAAGGAAATGTATTTTGTATGGACAATATGTTTAGCTATGAAATAAGTCAAAGCATTAGTTTTATAAACCACTACTTGAGGGGTTTCCAGCAAAGCTGCCTCCAAAGTTGCCGTTCCTGATGTAACTATTGCCGCTTCTGCCTTGCTTAAAATATCATAGGTTTTACTTTTTTGCAAATAAACATTGGACCGATTTCCAATAATATTTTTATAAATCTCTTCCTCCTGACCGGGAGCCTGGGCAATGAAAATTTTATAACCTTTTAAGTCATCAACAGCCTCTAACATTACAGGTAAAAGTTTTTTTATCTCCTGGGTACGACTTCCCGGTAACAAGGCAATAGCTTTTTCTGACTTGAAATTAATTTTTGTTTTATCAAATCCATTAACGACCTCCATCAATGGATGACCCACATAATGTACCTGATAATTGTATTTTTGATAAAAAGATTTCTCAAAAGGTAAGATAACCATCATTTCATCCACATATTTATGGATATGATGCACCCTACCTGCTCGCCAAGCCCATACGGTAGGCGAAATATAATAAGCAACCTTCATACCATTTTGTTTTGCCCATTTTGCTATCCTCATATTAAAATCAGGATAGTCGATTAAGACCAAAACATCCGGCTTAAAAGATATAATATCATTCTTGCAAATTTTGAAATTATTTAAAATAGTACCCAAATGAGCTACCACCTCAACTATTCCCATAAAAGCAAGGTCTTTATAATGTTTTACTATTTCGGCACCCTCCTGTTTCATTAAATCGCCTCCCCAAGCTTTAAATACAGCATTTTCATCCAACTGTTTTAATGCTTTTATCAAATTGCTACCGTGTAAATCTCCACTGGCCTCTCCAGCTATAACAAAATATCTCATTGCCTCACTTCATCTTTTAAAGTATTGCCCCACCCCCATTTATTAAAATAATAAAAGGCCGACCTAAAACCATACCAAGTTAATTTTAAACTCTTATGTACACCTCCTTTAAAATTATGAACAGCAGTGGCTTTGGGCCAATAGGCTGTTTCTGCAACCTGCAATACTCTTCTTGTCAAATCTGCATCTTCGGTGTACATAAATATGTTTTCATCAAACAAGCCAGATTTTTTTAAAACTTTTGTTCTGAAAAACATAAAACATCCAGAAATAAAAGGAATATGAAACATGGGTTGCTCATAATCTTTATTCCTGTTTTCATAAATTAAATTTTCACGGGTAGCTCTTTTATTATTTTTAAAAAACCTTCTAATAAAAAACAAAAAAGGTGTTGGATTGTTTCTCACCAAATATTGGTCTGAACCATCAGGATTTAAAATCCTTGGCATCACCAAGCCCACACCTGGTTTATTTTCCATAAAGACTACCAATTGATTGATACAATCAGCCGAAAAAGACAAATCAGTATTTAATACTACATGATATGGAATTTCTTGAGCTATACTTTGCCACAAACCATAATTATGAGCCGAACCATATCCCGGATTATTGGGAAAATGCTTATAAACTATTCTTTCGTCAAATAATAAATGCCTGCTGATTTTATCTTGTTGTGAATTGTCAATAACAAATATTATTGATGCTTTTTCATGTGCCAAAAAGCATTGAATCACGTGAAGTACTTCATCTAAATTTGAATTATAAGTAACAATTGAAGCGGCTATCTTCATAATGGGCAAAGCTATTGTTTTTTGTCCATTTTTTCAATCATTTCTTTTAACCCTTCTTCAAGATTGTAAGGCATCTTATCTATCTGTAAAACTTTTTTTATCTTTGAATTATTAATACATAAATTTTGGGTAAGCTTTCCCAAGCTTTCAGAATTTAAAGGAAAATTTAAATAATCTCCTATTCTAGCGACAACCCGAATAATAAATTTAGGAATATACACTATCCTTGGTTTCAGTTTTGCTGCTCCGGCAATTTGCTTAACTAAACTATTAGAACTATAGGTTTCATCATCTGCCACCATATAACAAGCTCCTGCTATGCTTCTATCTTCCAATATTCTATAAATTGAAAATAAAAGATTTTTGATATTTAAAAAACTTCTTTCATTTTGAAATTTACCGAATGGGTATGGTATTCCTTTCTTCAAAAAAGAGAACAGAAGTGGTAAATTCCCTTTACAATCTGCACCATATATCATTGCCGGCCTGAGGATAATGATTCTTTTACCTTTTGGGATTATTAATTTTTTAATATACTCCTCAACTTTTAATTTGGAAATACCATAATCAGAATTAGGATGAGGCACAGTATTTTCATCCACCAAATTATTAGAAATATCAACAGTAGCTTTTACACTACTAATAAAAATAAAATCTAAAGCCTTTGATTGTAAAAAAGCATCTATTAACTGGATAGACAAGTCAGTATTATTTTGTTTATAGATTGTGTTTTTGTGGGCACCTTTAATATCATGAGCTACTCCGGAAGCATGAATAATACGTGCATTAGCTCCAAGATTATTTAAAAAATTATTGTAGTCCTCAATTTGATTATACCGCACCCTAACCGGAAACACATTTAAATTATTTCCTTTCAAGAAGGAACATAAATTTTGTCCTACAAATCCTGAAGCTCCAGTAACAATAATATCCATAAATTATCTAACGAGAATGTTTGTTTTATATTGTTAAAAACCTGATATTTTTCTAAGAATATTTCTTTTTAATAGGATATATGCTAAAGTAATAGGAATAGCCACTATCAAAGTTGTAGGAATAAGTGGCAAATTAGATTTTACCACGAAGATATTTATTATTATTTGAATGATTGCATAAAGAGCTGCAACAGTCAAATGCTCCCAAGATTTTTCATTAACCAATAATTGATACAAATGTTTACGATGAGGTTTTAAAACATTTTCGCCATTCAACAACCTTTGTAAAAAAGTAAATCCAGTATCTAACAAATAGACTGATAGAAAGAGAATATACTTAAACTCATAACTCCAAAAAACGATATAGGCTAAGGCGGCAATAATCCAAAAACCTAATCCAATGGATCCCACATCTCCCAAAAAACAAATTGCCCGTTTTCTAAAATTAAAAAATAAAAACACAATGCATGAAACTATTCCATAATTTACTAAGGAGGTACTTTCCATTTGTTCAGTATATTTAATCACATACCAAAAAGAACAGAATGCTACCAAACTATACAAAGCTGTAATTCCATTGATACCATCCATAAAATTATAGGCATTTACAATTCCTAACATGATAACTATGAGTATCAACAAACTCCACCAATTCCAACTAGGGAAGATGCCAAAACCATAAATCAGTAAAACTACAGATATTATTTGAACAGGAAATCGGATTGCAACAGGAAGCGAATGGATATCATCAATAAAACTAATTAATGATATGAGCATTGCTCCGGCAAAAACATAGCCAAAATTGGGATAATAAACAGAATAGGTTATTTTAAATACAATTAGAGATAAAGGAAACACAACACCGGCCCCTCTCACAACAGGCTTATGATGAGAGGATCGTTCATTAGGATTATCAATAATCCCTTTACGTCTGGCTATCCAAACGTAAAGAAGCATCAAAATGAAAAGTATTATTCCATACCCTAAATAAAACATATTATCCCTTCCTTATCATTAAATATTTAGAGGTAATAAAATTATTGAATTATTTAAAGAAATCATCTAAAACTTCAAAAATTCTATTTAATTCTTCTTCGGTCAAGTTAGACCCTGAAGGCAAACATAATCCATTCTCAAATAAAGTTTCTGAAACCTTTGTACCAAAATATAAATTTCCATCAAAAACAGGTTGCAAGTGCATAGGCTTCCATAATGGACGACTTTCAATATTTTTTTCTAAAAATGCTAATCTTAAATCCTCTCTTGTCTTTCCTGATAACGTTGCTGAATCTAACACTATAGCACTCAACCAACGGTTACTCTTACTATCAGAAAGCTCAGGTTGCATTTCAACACCCTCTACCTTCTCAAAATAAGTTTGATATCTTTCGGCAATTGCCCTACGAGCTGCAACTCTATCATTCAACACTTCCATTTGACCTCTTCCTATTCCAGCCACCACATTACTCATTCTATAATTATACCCTATATGACTGTGCTGATAATGTGGTGCCTCATCTCTTGCCTGAGTGGCTAAAAATAAAGCTTTTTTATTCAAAGCCTCATCCTTTGCCACAAATGCACCCCCTCCGGATGTTGTAATAATCTTATTACCATTGAAAGACAAACAAGCCATTGCTCCAAAAGTTCCACATTCCTGACCTTGATAGGTGGAACCTAAAGCTTCTGCAGCATCTTCAATAATAGGAATTTCATATTGTTGTGCAATAGCAACTATTTTATCCATCCTTGCCGGCATCCCATAAAGATGAACAGGAATAATGGCTTTGGGCTTTTTACCTGCTGCTAACCTATTTTTAATAGCTGCTTCCAAAGCTAAAGGGCACATTCCCCAAGTGTCTTTTTCGCTATCAATAAAAATTGGGTGTGCACCCAAATAAGCAATGGGATTAGCAGATGCAGAAAAAGTCATAGATTGACAAATAACCTCATCACCTGCTGTCACTCCTAGAAGTATCAATCCTAAATGCAAAGCTGCTGTACCTGAACTCAAAGCAGTTACATGAACATCCTCTTTCAAAAAACGAGTTAAATCTTTTTCAAAATCAATAACATTAGGTCCTAAAGGTGCTACCCAATTGGAATCGAAAGCTTCTTGAATATACTTTTGTTCCCCACCTCCCATGTGTGGAGAGGAGAGCCAAATCTTAGAAAGTGACATTTTTAGTTATTTTTATTTAATGAATTGCAAAAGTAATTTTTTTTTAGAATAAAAGTATTTATTTTGCAAGATTCCACCACTTATTTGAAAAAATCATTTAAAAAAAATAGGATTAACGGTATATGTTTGATTTTTTTAAAACAAAAAGTAAAATAAAAGTAAATTTTAAAGATTTTTTTGCTCAAGATATGCATTCTCATATCTTACCGGGTTTAGATGATGGATCCCCTGATGTGGATACTTCTATTGAATTAATAAATGGGATGAGACAATGCGGTATTACTCATTTTATGGGTACACCACATATTATGTCAGATATCCATAAAAACAACAGGACTACTATTACCAACGCTTATTTAAAATTACAAGAAACATTAGTGATCCAAAACATTAATGTAGAAGTTCATTATGCAGCCGAATATATGATGGACGATGGCTTTATCCAGCATATAGAAGCAGATAATCTTTTAACGGTATTTGATAATTATGTACTTATTGAAACTCCTTTTTATACAGAACCGATGGAAATAGATAATTTGTTGTTTGAGTTAGAATCAAAGGGTTACAAAGGTATTTTAGCCCATCCTGAAAGATACCATTATGTAGATGACCATCTTAAAGTATTTGAAAAATACCTTAACCGAGACTTCCCGCTACAACTAAACATTTTATCACTTTCCGGATATTATGGTTCCAGGGAAAAAGAAATAGCCGAAAAACTACTTGAAGCCGATTTGTATTCTTTTATTGGTACCGACTTGCACCATGAAAGACATCTAAAAAGATTGGATAGTATGGTATTAAATAAAAAAACAATTCGCTTATTAGAACAAACCAATTGGATGAATAATTTGGTTTATAAATAAAGATATTTTACTGTTGTTGAATGAGTTCTATTAATTTTTGGTAAAACTTATGCCAACCTTTATTTTCTCTACCTCGACCTAGATTATTATTGTGAAAGATGGATATAAAACTTCCTCCTACCTTTTTCACGGACATTACTAATCGTTCTACCTCTTTAAAAGCACTCTCCTTATCCTTTCCATAAGCATTGATACTCGTACTGTCCATCAAACAAAAAGGATGAACCCTTAAACTCGTCTTTATTTCTTTAGATAAGTCATACCAAAGAAAAGAGTTAGAAGTCCCCGCCCTAAAACCATTAACAGTCCCATAGCCCATGGTATAATCATTATGTATATCCAAATCTAAAAGCAAATGATAGGATTGAGGCAACTTCATTTTTAAATAATGTTGTCGGGAATGGTTTATTGGTTTATCTAGGATTTGAGTCAATAAATCTCTTTCTTCCTTTACTCTTTCCAATTTACAAAAAGAATTATAAGACGGGTGTAACCCTACTTGAGCATGATTGGATGTATGTTGAATCAATTGATTCATTGCCGGATGATTAGGATTAATATTGCGATCATAAGGTCCTTTTTTCCCAACCAAGAAAAAATAAATGGGTTTTAATGCATAAAATTTTTGAGCATCTTCCATCCAGGCAAACGCATCATAAGGGTCTGTTTTACTTTTTGTTGCTACCGCTAAACGATCAAAAAACCATTTCAATTTCAAACGGAACAAATCCCGTAATGCTCCACCCCAGATTTGTTTTTTGGATTTATTCAAATAAGCCCAAGCAAAGTCAATATCATAAGTAGGTAGAAACTTAAATTGTTTTTTAGGTAAAAAGACACTAAATTTTTTTTCTAAAATGAGTTTGAAGGACAAGAGCCATTCATCGATGATGGGCTGTTGTAAAAATGAATATTGATAAGCAACGGAACTTACAGGATCAAACCGTCCGTGGGCATCATTTTTATGGGGTAAATACTCTTCATAGCGAGAAATCAAATAAAAAATAGCTGAAAAAATATCAAATGGAACTAATGCACCCGGCTGATTATAAAAAATAACAGTATTTTTTTTCCATCTGTTAATATTTAATTGTTGCTCTACTACTCCAGATTCGTAAATTAATTTATGAGGTCTAATAGCAATATCTTCAGTCTCTATACGGTTTTCAGAATAATTAATTTTTAAGCCTTGATACTGCTTCCACTCTTCTCTGTCAAAGGTTACTCTAAAATCAAGATCCAATTGCTCATGAAAAACCCATTCCAGAACATATTGAAACCGATGAGTTATTTGCTCACAAAAGATAAGAATATTGCTTTCAAAACCATACATACAATTTCAAAAGTAGAAAATAAAATTAATTATTACAAACTATTATTTAAAAAATCTCTAAAGCTTCTAAACCCTTTCGGCATTCCTCCAATATCAGGGTCACTTCGTTTAAATCATTGGCATTCACTAATTGGGTTCTGTATTCTTTTGAATGTTTCAATCCTTTGAAATAATTAGCATAATGCCGACGCATTTCCAAAATTCCTAATTTCTCACCTTTCCACTCTACAGATTTTAAAACATGCTTTTTACAAACATCCACTCTATCATCTATTGTGGGCGGAGAAAGTATTTCGCCTGTTGCAAAATAATGCTTAATCTCTTTAAAAATCCAAGGATGGCCAATAGCGGCTCTACCTATCATAATGCCATCTACGCCATATCTATTTTTATATTCCAATGCTTTTTGTGGACTATCTATATCTCCATTTCCAAAAATAGGAATTTGAATCCTGGGATTATTTTTCACCTTTCCTATCAAAGTCCAATCAGCAACTCCTTTATACATCTGGGTTCTGGTTCTGCCATGGATAGATAATGCTTTGATACCCACATCTTGCAATCGTTCTGCTACTTCTTCAATATTTTTACTGTCTTCATCCCAGCCCAACCTTGTTTTAACCGTTACCGGCAAATCTGTGGAATCAACTACTGCTTTAGTAAGCTTTATCATTTTAGGTATATCTTTTAATATACCTGCACCCGCACCTTTACATACAACCTTTTTTACAGGGCATCCAAAATTTATATCTATCAAATCGGGTTGGGTAGCTGCACAAATCCTTGCAGATAAAGCCATAGCTTCCTCATCCCCTCCAAAAATCTGAATACCTATTGGACGTTCATAATCAAAAATATCCAATTTTTGTCTGCTTTTTATTGCATCACGTATCAAGCCTTCAGAAGAAATAAATTCAGTGTACATAAAATCAACTCCTTGTTCTTTACACACTGCTCTAAAAGGAGGATCACTAACGTCCTCCATAGGAGCCAATAACAAAGGGAAGTCTCCTAATTCAATATTTCCAATCTTTACCATAAAGTATGCAAAAATACATTTTTTTAACCTCAATACTCAACAGAACCAACAACAAATCTAAACTTCAAAAAAAAATTTTAATAATGAAAGGTTAATTTTTAAAAAAATGTTTGGCTTTCTATTTGTTCTCTCTAAATTTGTACTATTAATTAATCAATTTTTTAAAATGAAAAAGATATTATTCCTTTCGGCTATAGCAATAGCAACAGCCTCTTTCTCTAATACAGTTTTTGCACAAGCAACCCAAACAACCGCTACCGCAGCTGTTGATAAAAAAGGGCCCAAAATTGAATTCAAAAATATCAAACATGATTATGGTACCATAAAACAAGGAGCTGATGGCACTTGTACTTTTGAATTTAAGAATACAGGTAAAAAACCTTTAATCATTTCTAATGCACAAGCAAGTTGTGGATGCACTGTCCCTGAGTGGCCTAAGCAACCTATTGCACCGCATAAAAAAGCAGTAATTAAAGTAAAATACGATACGCACCGTACCGGTCCTATCAATAAATCTATTACAATTACTTCAAATGCAACAAATAGCCCTACTCAAGTTTTACAAATTGTAGGTACAGTAACCCAGTAATAGGTTATTATAATAAAAAAGTCCAATAGTATTTTTCTATTGGACTTTTTTTTGAGGAAAAAATTTCTAATTCTTTTGAAATAACCATTTACCTACTTCTTTAAAAGTAATCTTCTTTCCATACATCAAGATGCCGGTACGATAAATTTTAGCAGCTAATAATGTGGTTAAAACAAACCCTATAATCAAACATACTACAGATAATATTAATTGTGAGGCCGGCACATCAAACGGAATCCTTGCCATCATTACTATTGGCGAGGTCAATGGAAATATGCTGCCAAATACGGCCAAACCACTTTGAGGATCTTTTAAAGCTGCCGACATTATTAGAAAACTAAAAATAATAGGCATGGTAATAATGGTAGAAAACTGTTGTGCATCTTGTTGGTCTTCATTTACTAAACTTCCAACGGCAGCAAATAAGGCCGCATAAAGAAAATAGCCTCCTAAGAAGAAAAACACAAACCAGCCTAATGTACTTACCAAATTAATACCTTGAATATTTCCACTCATAATCTGATTAATAATTCCAGACACAGCAGCCTGCTCTCCTGCCCCGGTCATTCCAGGTTGAGCCAATATTTGTGCCTGAGCTGGATCCATTGCCATCCCTCCTTTTAGAAAAGGCATTGCCACAACTCCTAATAAAATGATGAATACAATCCAAATTACCACTTGGGTTAAGCCCACTAAAGCCACTCCAATAATTTTACCTAACATTAACTGATAGGGTTTAACAGAACTTACGATAATCTCCGCTATACGGTTTGTTTTTTCTTCCATTACACTCCGCATGACACTTGCACCATATAGCAAAAGGAAAAAGTACAACAATACGCCACTAACTGTACCCACTATACTTGCTATCTCGCTACTACTGGTCTTTTGCTCTTCACCAACAGTATTTACAAAGCTTATCATATCTTGGCTGGCAGTTTTATATTGAGACTCATCAATCCCGGCAAGCTTTATTCGTTCATTTCTTACAATATCATTCAATTGGTTATTCAAACTACTTTCCACCTCTGTACCTAGATTTTCATTACTAAATATTTGTAATTGCTGCTTTTGATTGATGTCAAATTTAGGGATATATAACAAGGCTGTAAAACTGTCATTATATAGCTTTTCTTTTAATTGCCCAATAGGCTCTTGCCTATATTCATATTTTATAGAACTCGTTGGTGTCAATTTTTGATTAAAAAGACCACTTTCATCCATCACCACAACAGTCTTTTCCCGGGTACTTTTTGTTGCCAAATAACTTGTTCCAAAAATAAATACAATAAATAGTATAGGTAACAATAATGTTGTCAATATAAAAGAGCGTTTTTTCACTCTTGACAAATATTCTCTTTTTAATATTACTGATGTTTTCATTTATTTTTTGATTTTATACAGTTTGAAATGGTCTTGCAGTAGGCGTAGTATTGACCAATTTAATAAATATTTCATTTAAACTAGGCAAATGCTCTTGGAATCTTAAAATTGGATTTTGCTGGGCAATTAACTGGCTCAAAACCATATTAGGTTCTAGATCGTCTTTAGTTTGGAAGGTAATATTATGCGTACCTTTTTCCAAAATAGAAACAAAATCCGGATAATTTTCAATCTTATTTTGAGTATTTACGCTAAAGACATGCTCTTTAAATTGTTGTTTAACATCATAAACACTACCATCCAATAATTTTTTTCCTAAATTCACCAAAATAATATTATCACAAATCTCTTCTACTTGCTCCATTCTATGGGTACTGAAAATGATGGTAGTGCCTTCTTTAGCCAATCTAAAAATCTCATCCTTGATTACATTAGCATTCACAGGGTCTAATCCGCTAAAGGGTTCATCCAAAATCAACAATTTAGGTTCATGGATAACCGTAGCTACAAACTGTAATTTTTGACTCATCCCCTTACTCAAATCCTCAACTTTTTTATTCCACCAACTAGACATTTGCAACTTTTCAATCCAAAATTTTGCTCTTTTGGTGGCTTCTTCACTATTTAAACCTTTCAGTCTGGCCAAATAAAGGATATGTTCCCCTACTTTCATTTTTTTATACAAACCTCTCTCTTCCGGCATATAACCTATTAAATCGCTATGTTTCAAGCCATCAAAAGGCTGTCCATCCAATAGAATCTCTCCACTATCTTGATGAAAAATTCCGGTTATCATTCTTAACAAGGTACTTTTTCCAGCACCATTAGGCCCTAAAAGCCCAAAAATATTTCCTTTATAAATATCAAAACTAATACCATCAACTGCTTTATGACTACCAAAAGATTTTTTTAAATCCTTGATAGATAAAAAGATTTCTTTTACCATATTTTTTTCAAATGTTGATTAAAATTTTTTTTTAATTTTTAAAAATCCAAATATACATCCAATAAGCCATCCGGCAAAGCGACAACCAGTATTTTCAACTCAATATTAACAGATACTAAAGTAGCATCGTTAATAGGAAAAATAACTTCTTTTCCTTGATAATTTACAGTTGCTAATAATTGACCCGGAGTTTCAAATAATTCTTCTACCTTTCCTATGCTCCCAACAGTTTTGTCCTTTACTTCAAATCCGATAAAATTAATTTCTTTCTCGGCAAGGTCTAAGTTTTTGTATTGGTCTGTACTTAAAAACACAGGTTTACCATTTAGTTTTTTGGCAGCTTCAATACTATCAATATCTTCAAACTTCACCAAACATTCCTGTGGATGTTCCACCTTTAATTCTTCAATAAAAAAAGGAATATAACTTTCTCTTTTTATTCCTAAAAACAAATGTTTCATTTTTTTTATCAAAGTCGCATTCTTTTTGTGTAAAACCAAAGAAATAGTTCCGTTTAGACCATGGCTGGAATTTATTTTACCGATTTCAATATAATTCATAAATAAAATTATAAAAAAAGGAAATAACATGAGGTTATTTCCTTTTCAATTAGATTAAACATTAACAATATTAAGCTTCTTCAGCAGGAGCTTCTGCTTCATTTGAAGCTTCTTCGTTATTTGTAGTATCTTCTTCAGCTTTAGCAGAAACTTTAGCCGCTTCTTTTTCTTCTACTCTACGAACAGATTCTTGAACTACAGCATGACGCTTATCAGCTTTAGCTTTACGGTGAGTTTCTTCACGCTTAGCTACAACTTGCTCATGCTCTTCATTCCATTTTTCAAATTTCACTTTGGCTTCTTCTTCATTAAAAAGACCCATAGCAACACCACGCATTAAGTGTTTCATGTATAACACTCCTTTAAAAGAAAGGATACGACGAACGGTATTTGTTGGCTGTGCACCTTTATTTAACCATTCCAAAGCACTTTCACGGTTCAAACGAACAGTTGCAGGTACAGTTAATGGGTTATAGGTACCCAATTTTTCAATAAATTTACCATCACGAGGAGCCGAACTATTTGCAGCTACGATGAAATAAAAAGGGCGTTTTTTAGACCCTTGACGTTGAAGGCGGATTTTTACTGCCATAATAATTGAAATTATTTTGCTTTAATAAAAAAAATGAATTGCAAAGGTAATAAATATTTTAAAACTAAACTATTTTTTTTATTAAGTATTTCATAAAACTCAAAATCCATCTTTAATAGGTCAAAATATCATCAAAATTAAGTTCAATAAATATTCTAACAATATCTTTATGAAAAAATTATATCTTCAATACAAAGATAGTATTCCAACAATCATTATATTGTCTTAAATTTGCAAAAAATTATTTTAGAGTATTAATTACGCAAATATAATGATTCATTTTTTTGAGAATGGGCAAAATAAAATTTATGCCGTTCAATCAACAACCAATCTTTCCGCAGAAGACATTCAAAAACTAAACTGGCTTTTTGGCAATGCCCAAAAATTAGATTTAGAAACACTTAATGGAGATTATATAGGACCTCGAACTTCTATGGTAACACCTTGGAGTACAAATGCTGTCGAAATCACCCAAAATATGGGCATTAAAGGATTAATTCGTATTGAAGAGTTTAATAAATTGACTGCCGATAATACAGATTTTGATCCTATGATAGACCAAAAATTCAATGTATTGTCTCAAAATATGTTTGATATCAATATCCAACCGGAGTCCATCAAGGAAATTTCAAATATCAATGCATACAATAAAGAAGAAGGTTTGGCATTAAATGAAGAGGAAGTTGAATATCTGGAAAATCTCTCAAAAAAAATTGAAAGAAAACTAACAGACTCAGAAGTTTTTGCATTCTCGCAAGCAAACTCTGAACACTGCCGCCATAAAATATTTAATGGAACTTTTATCATTGATGGTGAAGAAAAGCCTGTCTCTTTATTCAAATTAATCAGAAAAACCTCTGAAACCCATCCAAACGGTATAGTATCTGCTTACAAAGACAATGTGGCCTTTGTAAAAGGTCCTAAATTAGTACAATTTGCACCTAAATCTTTTGACAAAGCCGACTATTATCAAGAAAAAGAATTTGATTCTGTTTTATCCTTAAAGGCAGAAACACATAATTTCCCTACAACCGTAGAACCATTTTCAGGAGCAGGAACCGGTTCCGGTGGTGAAATAAGAGACCGCCTTGCAGGTGGACAAGGTGCTATTCCTCTTTCAGGAACTGCCATTTACATGACCGCCTACTCTCGTCTTATGCAAGATAGACCTTGGGAAAATGGCATGGAAGAAAGAAAATGGTTATATCAAACACCTATCAATGTCTTAATCAAAGCTTCAAATGGAGCTTCCGACTTCGGCAATAAATTTGGACAGCCCCTCATAACTGGTTCTGTATTGACTTTTGAACACGATGAAAAAAATGACGGCATTGAAAATTCCAGAAAATTAGGCTTTGATAAAGTTATTATGTTAGCTGGAGGTATCGGGTACAGCAAGATGGACCAAGCCCTCAAAAAAACTCCTGAAAAAGGAGATAAAATTGTAATACTTGGTGGAGAAAATTATAGAATTGGCATGGGGGGAGCAGCCGTCTCTTCTGCCGATACGGGAGCTTTAGGCTCCAGCATTGAATTAAATGCCATCCAACGCTCCAACCCGGAAATGCAAAAAAGAGCAGCAAATGCTATCCGGTCTATGGTAGAATCAGAACACAACCCTATCGTTTCTATACATGACCATGGTGCCGGTGGACACTTAAATTGTTTATCAGAATTAGTAGAAGATACAGGTGGCTTAATTGAATTGGATAAATTGCCAGTGGGCGACCCTACCCTTTCTGCTAAAGAAATTATAGGTAACGAGTCCCAAGAAAGAATGGGATTGGTAATCAGTACGGAAGATATTAGTATTTTAGAAAAAGTAGCCGAAAGAGAAAGAGCTCCAATGTACACCGTAGGAGCAGTTACCAATGACCATAACTTCTCCTTCCATTCAGACAAAACAGGCGAAACGCCTATGAACTATGCCTTAGAAGACTTCTTTGGCTCTTCGCCAAAAACAATAATGAATGACAAAACGGTTGAAAGAAATTACACAGGTCTTAATTATGAAGTTTCAAAAGTACCCGATTATTTAAACCAAGTATTACAATTAGAAGCAGTTGCTTGTAAAGATTGGTTGACCAACAAAGTAGATCGTTGTGTCGGTGGAAGAGTAGCCAAACAACAATGTGTAGGCACCTTACAATTACCCCTAAACAATGTAGGTGTAATGGCATTAGACTACAAAGGAAAAGAAGGCTTAGCCAATACCGTGGGTCATGCTCCTATATCTGCATTAATTGACCCGGCAGCCGGCTCTAGAAATGCTATAGGTGAGGCTTTATCCAATATCGTATTTGCACCTTTAGATAATGGAATCCAAAGCGTATCCTTATCTGCCAACTGGATGTGGGCTTGTAATAACGAAGGGGAAGACGCTCGCTTATATGAAGCCGTAAAAGCTTGCTCCGACTTTGCTATCGCCTTAGGTATCAATATCCCTACCGGTAAAGACTCCTTATCCATGAAGCAAAAATATCCTAATGGGGATGAGGTTTTAGCTCCTGGCACTGTCATTATCTCTGCTGCAGGTCACTGTAAAGATATCAATAAAATAATAGAACCTGTTTTACAAAAAGATGGAGGATCCATTTATTATATTAACCTTTCAAAAAGTTCGCTTCAATTAGGAGGCTCTTCTTTTGCGCAAATATTAAATAAAATAGGCGATACAGCTTCAGATATTAAAGATCCTACCTATTTTGCAAAGGCTTTTAATGCCATTCAGAATTTAATAATGAACAACCAGGTGCTTGCCGGCCACGATATTGGCTCTGGAGGACTGATTACCACACTTTTAGAAATGTGTTTTGCGGATGTAAATTTATCAGCAGAATATGATTTAAGTGGATTGAATGAAAAGGACACCGTAAAAACTTTATTTAATGAGAATATCGCCCTTGTATTACAGGCTAAGGACGATAGCTTATTTGAAAAAACTTTGCTAGAAGCCGGAATAGAAGCTATTAATATTGGAACAGTAAAAAATACAAACACAGTAACTTTCAAAAACAATGCTGACCAGTTCACTTTTGACATTTCCACATTAAGAGATACTTGGTATAAAACATCATTCCTTTTAGACCAAAAACAAACCAAAGGAAATTTGGCTCAAAAGCGTTATGAGAATTATAAAATCCAACCATTAGCTTATCATTTCCCTGAAAATTTCAACGGAAAAAGACCTGAAATTTCTAATCAAGAAAGACCCAAAGCAGCAATTATCCGTGAAAAAGGTTCCAACTCTGAAAGAGAAATGGCAAATGCCATGTTCCTTGCCGGTTTTGACGTGAAGGACATTCACATGACCGACTTGATTTCAGGTAGAGAAACCTTAGAGGATATTCAATTTATTGGTACGGTAGGAGGTTTTTCCAACTCTGATGTTTTAGGTTCGGCAAAAGGTTGGGCAGGAGCATTTTTATATAACGAAAAAGCAAAAAAAGCTTTGGAAAATTTCTTTGCCCGTCCTGATACCTTATCCATTGGAATTTGCAATGGTTGCCAATTATTTATGGAGCTAGAACTCATTACTCCTGACCATGAAAAACATGGCAAAATGATGCATAATGATTCTGAAAAGCATGAATGTAATTTTATCTCAGTAAAAATTCAAGAAAACAATTCGGTTATGCTTAAAAGCCTTGCTGGAAGCACTTTAGGAGTTTGGGTTTCTCATGGAGAAGGTAAATTTTACTTGCCAGAAACCGAAGATAAATATAATATAGCTGCCAAATATGCTTATGATACCTATCCTCATAATCCTAATGGCTCTGCCTATAACACAGCAATGATGAGTGATATTACTGGTCGTCATTTGGTAACGATGCCCCACATAGAACGTTCTATTTTCTCTTGGAACTGGGCACATTATCCAAAAGAACGTCAAGACGAAGTGAGCCCTTGGATTGAAGCATTTGTCAATGCCAGAACATGGTGCCAAGCAAATAAAAAGTAAGCATTTTTATCAATCAATATTTTTCAAATAAAGGACTATCTTCAAATCAGAAATAGTCCTTTATTATTAATTAGGGTTTGCTGTTAAACTCAATGAATTGATATGTAAATTTTTTATAATAC
>DAOMPL010000016.1:0-61611 GCA_035444785.1 Edaphocola sp.
CCCTATCCCCTTATCTTTTTTTAAAGGTGTTGCATTTATTACTTGAATGTAAGAAATGAAAAAATTAATAAACATAGAAACTTGGAACAGAAAGGAGCATTTTCTTTTCTTTTCACAATTTGACGAGCCATTTTTTGGTGTTACCCTAAAAGTAGATTGCACAATTGCCTACAAGAGAGCAAAAGAAAAAGGAAATTCTTTCTTCTTGTATTATTTATTTTGTGCTTTAAAAGCGAGCAATCAAATTGAGAATTTCAGATATAGAATTATCGAAAATCAAGTATTTGAATTTGAAAAAATACATGCTTCTCCTACTATTGACAGACCTAACGGAACATTTGGCTTTGCTTACATGGATTATTTTGAAGATGAAAATAAATTTTACGAAAATGCCTTGGAGGAGATTGAAAGTGTAAGAAATTCAAACAATCTGTTACCTTCAACATCAGGTGAAAACGTGATTCATTTTTCTGCAGTACCTTGGTTAGATTTTACTAGCATTTCTCATGCAAGAAACTTCTCTCGTCCTGATTCTTGTCCAAAGATTTCCTTTGGCAAAATGACCGAAAATAATGGTAAAATGGAAATGGCAGTTTCCTTTCATGGACACCACGGATTGATGGATGGATATCACATTGGACTGTTTGTTGAGCAATTTCAAAGCTTATTAAATGATTTGTAAAAGCCATAATCGATAGTAAATGGTTTTGAAAATGGGTGTGTTGTTGTTGCTGTTTTAATGTTTTTACTACATTAAAAAAGTATCATCTTTGCTTAGGAGTTTTGGTGTAATGCCTGATTACAAAGGTTTGTCAAAGGGTTGAAAGCTTTTGATATGGGCGATGTGTGAAAATTTTTAGCACTACTGTTGAATAGAATTGCTAAACTTCAATCTTGCACAAAACTCAATAGAAGCACTGCAACGGCTCTATTGCCAATTTGTTTGTTTTGGCTGTTATCTCTTCATTTCTATTTCTCTAAATTCTAGAACTATTTTATTTTGTATATGATTATGGTCAAGAAAATACTGAATCATAGGATAGTCTATTTTAGATGTTTCAGTAAAATTTAACTTGAAATTCTTTGGAATATGTTTTGAGAAACATTCCTCTTTATTGCTCACAATCAATGTGAAAAATAATTTCTTTTTCTCTTTGGTATATGTGTCTAAAAGAATTCTTGATGCTTTATAAAGTATCCAATCAATTCTACTCTTTGAAATATTTCCACGAGTAAATTTGCACTGCATAAAATGTATTTGATTTTCTTTATGGGCTATTAAGTCAACTCCTCTGTCAAGAAATCCTTTATTCAGTCCATTATATGTTACATCGTACCCTTCTTCCTCTAAAACTTGTCCAACATATTTTTCGTATACTAGTCCCCATTCTGAAATACTTATGCTTTCGTAGGGCATAGTCATTCCGGAATCCGAAATCACAATTTGCTTATCGAATGTATTAACTACTATTCTTCCAGACTTCAAAAATTTTGTTATTCCCATTAATTGCACATAACGACAGTCCGTCTAAAAAGCCATTTATCTACGAATATACTGATTCTTCTGATACAAACAAATTGTTTTAAGCGACCATTCGAGAAGTGATATTTTGACCGGGAAAATCGGCAAGGTGATAAGGAGGGCGACCATTAGCTTTGGCCACTACATTAAAGGTGGCTTTCAGGTGGTTGTAAAATTAGAAGATAAGATTGTTAAGCCATAGCTGTTCAGAACATAATCGGTTTTCCCGAAAAAGTCGGGACGGGCTGTTCAACAGCGGTTTGTCTCATTTTCTTGTTTATTTTCCTAGGTATTCGATGATTTTCAATTCATGGCATTCACTCCGTGTGCCACGAAACCTTAGTTATTACCTGCAGTTTTTTTATTTCATTCGTTCAAAAAGAATAGGGCAGAACAAGTCAAATGTTGGATATTTTTTTCGGTTTTGTTCGTATTCATCTAAAAGTTTTACCATTTTTTCAACCAATCCAAACCCTGCTGAAATTTCTTTTTGCAAGTTTTCGTTGGCTATGTTTTTCCCAAAATGTTTTTCTGCAATTTTTATTGTGGTTGCTCTCAATAACAATTCATTAAAAACATATTTCCACTCATTGTAACCTTCGTTTTTTCCTGTTTCTTCTAATTCTTTCGAGTAATATTTGTGTTTTAGTTTTTCGATTTCTTTTTCATATCGGTCTGTAACCGGATTTACAAATGAATGTCCGAACTCGTGTAAAATCATATTGGTTTCGATATAATTTTTGTCGAAATACGGCAAAAAGTCAATTTCTCCGTTTGGTCCTACAAGTGCATAGACTTCTTTTTGCCCATTTAATGAAAGCATTTCTGCATTAAATCCGCCTGTGTGCAGAAATGGCGAAAGTATTAGGTTGTAAGAACTTAATTTCTTTCCGTAATAATCTTCTAAATAAGTTGGTAGGTTTTGAATTGTCAAAGATTTTTCAACTTGTTTAATGACTTGCTTGTTGAGTTTCTGCACTTCGTTCCAGTATTTTTGAAACAGAGGTTCATTATTAAATGCAATGAGTTCCGTTTTAAATTCGGCTAACAAATTTTCATTTTCACCTTTGACAAACTCAATAGGTTCCGCTGTCTGTTTTATTGGATTGAGTGTTGGGAATGTGTCAAACTGCAAAGCCCAATGAACAATTTTGTATCCGTTGAATTTGTGTTTTTTTGAAAGAGTGTCAAACAAAGTTACTGCTTTGTGATTTTTAAGTTTTTTGTAATCGTCTTTTAGTTTCCATTTATAAAGATTGTCGTGCGGACTTACAAGAAAGTAATTGTTTAGAAATGCGACTGCATAAATTGTTTCAATCTTTTCATCAATCGAAATGTTTAGTTTAGATTTTTGTCCGAATGAATATTGGATAGAAATCGTAATTAAAAGGATAGTCAATAACTTTTTCATATGCTTTTAATACTAAAGACGATTTAGTTTGTCAATTTGTTACATTTAGTCTGCGGAATGTTGGGAATAAAATTGCCGCTAACGTGCCAGCAGCTTTGCGATGGAGCGGACTATTACCACAGATTTCCTTGCGAGAACTGCACTTCAAATATAGCAAAATATTTCAAACGGAGCACTAACTCCGCTCTCTTGCAAAACTGCCCGTTAACTGCTGCCATATTTTTACTCGTCATTTAGTCTATTTTCAATATCCATTCTTTGGTGAAGAACTCTGATAATTTCCACTTCATTCAGTTTCTTATTCACTTTGTAGAAAATGAAATGAGATTTTATTTGAGTTCTCAAATACCCTTTTCTCACATCACTAAAATTTTTTCCAGAAGCTGGGTTTTCAGCAATGTATTCAATTTCATCTATTATCAAATCAAAATATCGGTCAGCTTGTTCAATCGACCAATTTTCATAAGTGTAAAGCCAAATCTTCTCAATATCATTTTTCGCTTCAATACTTATTCTGTAATTCATTATTTAGCAAGATGTTTTTGATGAAGTTCATTTCGGAAGTCTTCTCTGTTAAACTCTTTTACGAAACCTGATTTTTCACCTTTTTTCAATTCATTTATCAATTCCGTTTTTTTAGATTCTTCAAACTCAAACATTCTTAAGGCGGTTCGCACAACTTCACTTGCCGAAGAATATTTTCCGCTTTTGATTTGTTGATTTATAAAATTGTCAAAATAGTCACCTAATAAAATCGAAGTATTTTTAGCCATAATTCTTAATTTGGTTCAAATATACCAATTCTTGGTATGAATTCAAAATTTTTTGTTGATATTCTGCTCTGGGATGGTTGAAGGTAACGTTTTCGGGCTTGGCGAAGGTGGCGATTTTCACCACAAATGCTGATGCGGAGAACCAAACTTTGATTAACCACAAATGTGTCTGCGGAGCACTGAACCGCCACTTTTGCCAAACCCGTGTTACAAGCTGGCCTTCTGTCCTCCGTCATTGTCAAGCCTTGTCTAGTATGGGTTTTCGCTGTTTCTGTCCAACTGTTTTTGTGTCGGTTGTGGGTGGCGAAAAAATAAAACACCGAAGGGAGGGAAGAAAAAAATGAATTTCTTTTTGGGCTGGAGAAAAGCACACTCTTTTGCAAGCTTTGGTCTGTGCTTGGTCTTGCGCGGCTTGCAAATGTGTATGCTTTTGTGTGTAGGCTTCTCATGCTAATAATTTCTCTAATTTCATTTTCCACTTTTCCCAGTCTTTCATTTCTTTTGTCTGTAAGTCTATAAATTTCTGTGTATGGTCGTGATGTATTAAATGGCAAAGTTCGTGTATGATAACGTATTCAATGCAGCCTTTAGGTGCTTTTATTAATTCCGGATTTAAAATGATTTTTCCTTTTGGTGTGCAACTTCCCCAACGTGTCGGCATGTCACGCAACACAATAGAACTTGGTTCTACTTTATATTTCTTGAACTTGTCAATTAGTGGTGTTGCGATTGCATGAAACTTAGTCCGTGCATGTTGTAAATACCAGTTGTCTAATAAGTCTTTTGCTCTTGACTTATCATTGGCTGTTACTTCAATGAATTTGCCTTTTAGTTTTACTGATTCATCTTTGTCGATTGAAATTTGTAATCGGTATTGTCTGCCCAAATACAAATGCGTTTCTCCGCTTATGTATTTTCGTTTTGGTGTCTTTGGCTGAAAGGAAAGGAAGAAGCTTTGCTGTTTAATTATCCAAGGTGCTTTTTTTCTAATTTTCTCTTTGACCTTTTCTATGGTTGTGTCTGTCGGTGCTTTTACCAACACTTCCATTTCAGGTGTCACAGTAATGCCAAGCGATTTCCTGTCTGAATATTCCAAACGAAAATCAATTGTTCTGCTGCCGAATTGTATTGCCTCTGTCATTACTTGTAACGGATTTTAGCTACTTCAATACAATCATCTGCAATCTTGTCCATTTCTTTGAATGACAAGTCCACATTGTATTTGTCTCTCACTTCATCAATCAGATAGTCGCCAATTTCAATGAGTAATTTGCCGGTAATATTGGTTTTGTATTGCCAGTCAATGATGGGTTTACCATTATCTAAAACAGATTCTTTTATCAAATCGTCAATTTGTAAAGCTGTTTGGGTTGAAACCTCTTTACGTACAACATTGTCCTGAATCTTTTCTGATAATGCTTCCACTGTCAAGCCATAAAATGCTTTGGCTACATCTTTGTCTCTTAATTGTTCCGGTATGTCATTGTCTGTATGTGCCAATACATTGTTCATAATATCCTGAACTCTGCTCAGGTATTGTGCTTCGCTGATTCTCTTGGCTTCATAATCAGCAATGGTTTCTTTAAGCATTTGTGAAAATTTCTTATAGAAAGCCGGATCTTCATCCATTTTCTCGGTGATGTGCTTGGCTGTTCTGCTGGCAATCTTGTCTGCTTTTGCTGCTTTACCCGTTGTGTTTTCTACTTCCTGCTGAAATTTATCCTTGTCGAATATGTTTACCAGTTCTGTGATAGTTTCAATTTTCTCTGTGGTAATGTGTGTGTCAATCAGTTTTTGAATTTGACCCTCATATTGTTTGTAGTCAATTTCATCGCTGTATCTTTCCACTACTGCCAAACGCAGTTTCAAGAACATGGTCAAATCTTCTTTGTAGCGGTTAATGGTTTTTTCTTCAACGTCTTTGTGAAATTGAATAGAAGACAAAGCAAGCTTTAAACTCTTGGCAAAGGCAGCCAATTTATCGTAAAATAAAACTCGTATTGCTTCATCTTTTAATAATTGCTGATATGCTTCTGCATCACGTTTATTGGCAATAGTTTTGAAAATATCCCACAAGTCAGAATGTTTTTGTGGCAGCTTTTTGATTTCATCTGAAATATTGGTGAGTGTTCCAGCTAAATCTTCATCATCAAAATCTTCAAAAGATGAATACAATTGTAAGGCATCATCCAGATTTTCAATTACGCCATAATAGTCAATGATATAACCAAATTCTTTATCGGGATAAATACGATTTACCCTTGCAATGGCTTGTAGTAGTTTGTGTCCTTGTAAATTCCTTGTAAGATATAAAACGGTGTTTTTTGGCTCGTCAAACCCCGTGAGTAGCTTATCTACTACAATAATGATTTCCGGGTCTTTCTGATTTTTGAAGCGACTTATGATATTTTTCTCATAGCTTTTTGAATTGCCATGTTCGTCCATCATGCGTTTCCAGAATTGATTTTCTTTTTGGGTTGACTTTTCATAAGCACTTTCTTCGCCTTCCCGTTCGTCAATGGATGATATCAACACTTCACTGCTTATAATACCAATTTCATCCAAATACTCTTTGTACTTAATTGCATTCACTTTTTTATCGCATACCAACTGACCTTTAAATGGTGTTTTTCCTTGCCAGTTGTCTCTGAAATGATAGCTGATGTCCCAAGCTATCATTCGCATTTTTTGCTCTGCTGAATTTAAGTGGTCTGTTCGGGCAAACTTTTTCTTGATGTCTGCTTTTTGGTATTCGGTCAATGGTTCTGAGACCATTCCAAAAAAAGTATCAATCGGACTGGCATTTACATCTTGCAAAGCCAATCTGCCTTCATATAGCAATGGAACTACTGCTTTGTCCTGAACAGCTTGGTCAACCGTGTAGGCATCTATCAAACCGCCAAATTTTTCAGCGGTGCTTTTGTCCTTTTTGAAAAGCGGTGTTCCGGTCATGGCAATGAAACATGCATTGGGCAATGTCTTTTGCATGTCGATATTGAAAGTGCCGTGTTGTGTTCGGTGACCTTCATCCACTAACACAAAAATATCATGGCTTTCTAAGTGCTTGCTAATTTTCTTTACGGCAGCCACAAACTTGTTAATGATAGTGGTTACCACCGCATCGCTTTTGCTTTCCAGTAATTCCACCAAACGTTGCCCAGTAGTGGCGTTTTCTACAAACTTGCCACACTTTCTGAACGTGCTCGTAATTTGGTTATCTAAATCGGTTCTGTCTGTTACCAATACAATTTTCGGATTGCGAATGCTTGGCTCCATAGCAATTGCTTGTGCCAGCATTACCATGGTTAATGATTTCCCGCTCCCTTGTGTATGCCAGATTACACCACCTCTACGTTTGCCATTTTCAACGTTCTTAATCCGCTGCATGGATTTTTTGATGGCAAAAAACTGCTGATAACGGGCTATTTTCTTTTCACCATTGTCGAACAACACGAAATTGAAAATTATGTCCATCAATCGTTCAGGTCGACATAAGCCAAACAAGTATTCATCCTGAATGGTTGGAAGAATTTCCTCTTGTTCTAAAGCATCAAAATATTGACGAACATACTTGAAGCGGTCAGTAAACAATTGTTCTTTTGTTGTGGTAGAAAGCGGATTGTTTTTCAGTTCATATAACTTGGCTTTATAGTTCTGTTCTTCTTCATCGCTGCTGAATTTTTCCTGCCACTTTGCCCAAAACTTTTCAGGTGTAGAATTGGTGGCATACAAAGCTTGTGTACAGCTTAAGGAAAGTAGCAATTGAGAATACACATATAGATTTCTGATTCCATCTTCCTGTTGACTTCTTATTTGCTGACTGATAGCCTGTTTCAACGGCTCTTTCATGTCAGGTCGCTTGCACTCGATGATGCAAAGTGGAATACCATTTACAAACAACACCAAATCGGGGCGGTAATGCTCTTTGCTGGTGCTTCGCATTACGCTGTATTCTTCTGTTACGTGAAATACATTGTTGTTGATGTTTTTCCAGTCTATGTATTGAAGGGTGAAACTCTTTTTGTCGCCATCTACACTTTGCTCCAATGCCTGACCCAAGGTGAGCAGGTTGTATGCTTTTTCACTGGCTGCAATGTAGCCTTCGTTCATGGGAAGGTTCTTTAAAGCCAAAATCCCCCGCTCAATATTCTCATCTGTAAAAATGCTGGTTTTGGTAGCACTTACCCTGACGCTGTTGATTTCCTTCAACTGTTTCCGCAATACGTCTTCCAGCAATACATTGGTAGTTTTGCCACCTCTTTGCCTATCGGCTTCTGCCGGACTTAAATAGGTATAACCCAAATTCACCAGCATTTGCAATGCCGGAATCTGGCTGATATGGTCTTCTTTAAAACTGGGTGTTTCCATTACTTTTCAAATTTCTTTTGTGTCATGTATAGAAAAGTGCGGTTTTCTATACACGTTGTCTTGCTCATGTGTAGTTTTTGCCTGTTTTCTTTACATGTACCTATTTTTCCGGTGATATTTTGCTCTCTTTTCATTTTGTAGATGTTCTACTCAAATAATTTGCTCTATACATGTTTTCAGAATATGTATAGAAAATGTCGTTTTTCTATACATGTTTTATTTGGTTCACGTTCGACAATAGATTATACAAGTCAGTGTTGATGTAATAATTATCCCTGCCCAGCTTCACCTTTTGCACAATGCCAATCTGGTCGAGTTCGTCCAGATACTTGGTGGCGGTCAGGCGGCTTACCTCCAAATCGGTCATGATAAAATCAATTTTCGTATAAGGGTGCTTGAATAAGTTGTTGATTAAATCCTGACTGTAGAACTTGGTGTTCTCCCTGATTTTCTTCTTGTGCTTCAGCATCAGGTTTTTTATCCCTTCAATGATTTTAATGGTTTGTAGAGAAGTCTGTTCAACACCATCAAGTATGTACAGCACCCATTCTTCCCAGGCGTTTTCGGTGCGGACTTTTTGAAGCAGACGATAATAATCTGCTTTGTTTTGGTTGATGTAACGGCTCAAATACAGGATGGGCAAATTCAGCATGCCTTCTTTTACCAGATACAGGATATTGATAATCCTGCCTGTTCTTCCGTTACCGTCATAAAAAGGGTGGATGCTTTCAAACTGATGATGGATGATAGCCATTTTCACTAAGGGGTCCCAATCACTGAGTGCGTTGTCGTTAATGAACTGTTCCAGATTGCTCATGAAAGCCACCACTTCATCGTGGGTTTGTGGTGGGGTGTAAACTATCTCGCCCGTTTGCTCATTCTTCAATTCTGTACCGGGCACTTTTCTGAAACCTGCATCATTTTCTTCCAGTGTTGCTTGCATCCGGATGATGTGGTTGTTTGTCAGAAACCCTTGTTGCCTTACCGTTTCAAAGCCCCAACGCAAGGCTTCCGCATAGTTGTGTACTTCTTTGGATGCAATGGATTTAAACTCCTTTTTCAGATAATCACCCTGATACAATTCATCATGTGTAGTGATGATGTTTTCAATGGCCGAACTGTCTTTGGCCTCCTGCAAGGAAAGCGTACTGATAAGGATACTTTCATTCGGAATACTAAGGGCAGCCCCTTTCATCTCAGCCAATGCACTGCGTGCAGCAGCCGTTTTTTTCAAAATGGCTTTGGTTTCTAAATCGAAATCCAAAGGAAGTTGTGGTATTTTATATGCCATAATTTCTATTCTTTAATTTGTTTTTTAATTAACCCTTTCGGATATCCAAACAATCTCATGGTCAATTCATGAGTTTTTCTCCTGATAAAGCCCAATTGGTTTCCAAAAAATGTAAAGCCCAATGCACCTAAAATTGTAAATGCAAAGCCGTAATCGTCAATTAGATCAACGGTTTTAGGCGAGTATTTGGGAAGTTTAAGAAGTCCATAAATAATACCCGCCAGAATCAACAATTGCATTACCCAAGACAATACCTTCATCCTCTGTACAAATCTTGAATCAAAAGACTTAAGCAACTGTATCTCGCTTCCTTCCGGTGCTTTTTTGAGCAGTATAATTGAATTGTAGGCGTGGATTGCACACAAGATTTGAAAATCACTTTTGCTGTCAAGCAATACGGTGTTTTCATTTATTCTTTTGAAAGTGGAATTAAGAAAATCATTTGTAATCAGGCTTGAATTGATGTTCTGCAAAAACATAAATACTATTTCAGGCAGGTTGCTGGTGCTGTAATAGTTCTCTGCTAAAAGATTATCTAATGTGGTTGTGATGGGATTTTTGCTTCTAATCGAAACGATGTATTTAATCCAAGCTTTGTCAAGGTTGAATTTTGTAACACCCAGAATGATAGAGAATATCAGAAAATCATCATTTACAAATGGGGCAGGATATTCCTTGCTTGGGTTGCTTTTACTCTTTTTACCATAACGTTTTTCAAATGCTGACTTGTCGTTGGACTGAATAGCAGAGATAATTCCAAAGTAGATTTCATCGGGTTCACTTAAATCGTAACTAATTGGTTGAACAATAGCTTTGCCAGTCAGCAACTGCATAAATGCTGCTAACTTAGGACTATCACCAATCCTGTTTAGATAGCTGATTTTGTTTTCTATAGAAACCATTTCTTTCTTTTTAATCCGTAGTTCAATTTATCAGCATCCCAACCCGGTACACTTCTTAATTTGCCGAGCAGTTTTGATATAAGATTTGAATATTTCATGGTTGCGGGTTCAGCCCCGGGAAGAAAACTCCTCCAAGTCAGGTATGTAAACCAAAATATTTGCTGTGTGATGTATCTTAAGTCATGATAAATCAAAGCATCCAATTCGTTATTACTGTAATTTCCTTGGGGTCGCCTGATTCTAATTTGTATAGGTTTACTCATTCCGTGTTTTGAAGTTTTTAGTTCATTGGCACCAAACATTTGTACAATACAAGTTTCATCATCGAGAATAATATTGCTAGCCCTGTTAGGAATGAATGCCCCAATAGTGTTACCATACTTCTGCACTCCGGGTTGATTGATATCGAAAAGAATGATAGGATGGGTATCGCTTATGGTAACAAATGCAAACTTTATTTTATACTGCTCAATTTCCTTAACCAGTTGGCTGACAACTTCAAACTCTGTATTCTTTATGGGTTTGAAAATGTGGAAAATCAAACGAACTGTTTCACCGTTTGACCAACCATGTGTTTTCGAAATGAAATCAATCGAGTGTTTTAGGCTTTTTAAGAGTTCAGCGAAATAATTTTCGTAAGCCACGTCTTTTACTTTATCACTCAGTAAATATTGCCCATCGCCAGAAAAAAATGTGGTAATACCTACAACTCTATTTTGTTGTGCTCCCGCATATTGATTTTGTCTAAGATAACTGTGCCCGATACCAATAATTATTTCCTTGTCTACAGAAGTTTGAGTTGGTAAGACCCAAGGCACTCCACCCAATTTTGCATAAATCTGTAGTCCAATGAAATTCAGAATGTTTTCATTGATATTCCTGATTTTCTCTGCTGTTACAAACTGAACAGGTATTTCTGATGAAAGTAACTTGGCTTTTAATCGAAAGTATGGGTTAGCATTATCAGGAAGGTTTCTAAACGAAGCAGGTATTTCAATAATGGCTAAGTCAGGTTTAAACTGGTCATAATTGCTTATGATGTTTACATACTTTTCTATTGAGTATTCGTCAATTTCTTTTACATCAAGAAATAATTCTTGCAAATCATATTTCCTTATTAAACCCTTCTGAAACCAAGATGAATCAGGAATGCCATCTTTTAATTGAGATAAAAAGTTTGTGAAGTGTCCTCTGTTGTTTTTATGGCATATACATAATGCTCTGGGACTTTTGGTATCAAAAGTTGAACTATCATACGGGCCAAAATTGGTCAAGCCTCTGTCTGCACTCGTATGTTTTTTAGTTGCAGCATAGTCAAAAATAAAAGTTGGGGCTTTCAGTTCAATTGAATTCTCCGCTACCAAAGGTTTGCTATCTACTGTAAAGCAAAAGCTATCCTTATTTTGAAAAAGAACGGGCTGTCCATTTTCGGTAAATAGATGTTCAGCAATTTTGGTTATTTCAGCATACAGGCTTTTGGGATTATAGATGTCTGAACGCTTGCTTTCAATGATGCTTAAAATTTCATCACTTTTTTGTTGCGATGTGGCAAAGCTCAGGTAGTTGCCAATGTTGAACTTAGTCTTTCGGATAAACAGCTCGTTCAATTCAAATTCTTTCAGGCCATCGTTAGTCTCTACTTTGGCTTTATTGCCGTTTATTTCTTTCAATACACCCACAAATTCTTCATTGGGGGCAAGTATGTTGGTCAATCCGGGAAGTGTTTCCGCATGTAAAACATCCAAACCTTTTAGGTTAAAACCTTCGGCATGTAATTCTGCACAACTGATATTGAAAATCCAGTTCCTGCGGATATTGATTAAGAAACCGAAACGCTTTACTCCATTGATTTCGGTCAAACGCAATTGAACTTCAATAAGCTTTTTATAGCTAATTCTGTCTTTCAGCTTATCAGGCAAGGCATTTTTAATAATATCTTCTTTACCTGAAAAGAAACGGAAAGGATAAAAATCTACCGGAGTATATTTTGGGAATCGGTCTTTGAAAGTCCTGAAAAAGATATGTTTTATCAGCGATGCTGTAACCTGATTGTCTCCAAATGTGCTTCGTTCTGTTAAAGAACCAATAGAAATATTATCATCACCGTCTTTGTTCGATATGTAAATAGAATCCTCATTTCTGAAAAAAGAATGCGTGGCGTTGTACTGACTTCTTAATTCTGAAAGGCGTTCTTCACTGTATGGTTCAGTGTTTATTTGATACTTTTCAAACTCAATTTTTATGGGAAAGTAATTTAGCTGCATAGTTTCTGATTTATTTTAATCTTGCTACTTTCAAGGCTGATTCAATTGTTCCATTGTGGCCATTGTCCTTTCTCCAATCTTTGTTGGACAGGCGTTTTTCTAAAACTACTTCATCTTTTTTGTTCTTATACATCTGGAATTCTTTGCCGTTTTCATGTTTTACAATGAGCTTATCCGGTTCATGCACGTAATCTGGACATACCCGTAAAAGGCTATGAACTTCTTTCAGAAATAGCGAAGGGTTTTTATATCGCTTTTCATAGTGGAAGTTTAATGCCTTATTCAAAACACGTTTAAAACCGGGGTCTAAATAGAAAGGCAGAGTATTGGTATCGACCAATTGCCCTTTGACTATCTTCTTGCCAATGATTTCATCAAACTTTCGGTACTTGTCGGTTGTGTTTCTGATACCGTCTAATTGCTTTTTCTCTCTTGCAGTCAGCCAGTCCATTGGGGAATTGATAGGGAAGAAGCACCCTAATAATTGAAACATGATGACCCCAACTTGATAAATGTCGGATTGATAATAATACTCGTTTGCTAAAATCGCTTCCGGTGGGAGATACAGATAGGTAGATTTTGATGCCGTTACACACCCATCTGCTTTGTGTATTTTCTTCACCGCACCTAGGTCTGCAATGATTGGGATATTCTTTTTAAGGTCTAACAGAATATTGCCCGGCTTTAAATCACGGTGAACTAATTTGTGTTTTGAATGAAGCTCTGTTAAGCCAAGTAAAACACCTGCAATAATTTCAAGTGCTTCCTTGCTTGAAAGTCTTCTGTCATCAATAACTCCTTGTAAGTCGCCACCCGAAATACGTGGCGTTAAAAAGTAAGCATAGTTTGGCGGTAGAAAACGCAGGTCATGGATTTTTAAAATATTATCGTGTTCAATATGCCTTAATATCACAGCTTCTTCCGCTGCATCATAGTTGGGGTGCGACCAGTAGAACTTCAACACTACATCATCATTCATTTTTATTCGTTTGCCGAAATAAACATCACCATTGCAACCTCTACGGATATATTCATAAACGTTGATGTCAGGCGTATTTCGAACGAAATCCTGAATGGCTTTTACTGAATCTTCATCGTTTAGCTCTACTGTTACCATTGATTAACTCATTAAAAAATAGGCTACATCATAAGCATCATCCTGATACTTATTTTTTGCACTTCCTGTTTTAGCAATCTTTTTGAAATAGGCAATTGTGGTTTGTTTCCAAATCTGTTCTACATCAACTTTATCATAGAGCTGAATAATACCTTCCAGTTTAAAAGAAATTGGAGAAGGTGCACGGTCTCCCTTTCCGTTTGCGTTTCTTGCCACAATACCGATTCTTGATGCACCAATGGAGTCAAATGCTGCATTGATTTGGTCACGAAACTGCCTTACCTGATTCGGTTTGGTTGGGTCGTCAATACCAAATTTGGCTGACTCATTTGTTTGCGTAATGTTTCCCGCGTCATCTTTTTCAAGTACAACCATAATTGCCTCTGTGGACTTAATTTGTATTCCTATTGTCTTCATATTATTCATTTATTTTTAATCTCACCTTCCCCGTCAACAACACTTGCATCAACCCCTTTTTCTGCTCCCTTAACTTCTCTGCTTTGGCTTTGAGCAGGCTAATTTCTTTATCTGCCGCTTGCAGCACTTGGGCTATGGCGGTTTGTTCTTTGTATTCGGGTAATAAAAATTCAAGTTTTATGAAATCTGATTTGCTCATTACTCTGTTCCTGCCAGCACCTCCGGGAGAAATCATTTCTAGCATAAACTTCATTCTTGGTTGAATAATAAAAAAACGGAAAAAATCAGGATGTCCTTTTTCTTCAATAAATGTGTAAGTTGGAAAACGATGCGATGCTAATGCTCCATCATCTTCAGGACGAACAATGGCAATGGCTTGTTCCCATGCAAAAGTGATGTTCACAATTAAATCGTTTGGACGCACCACATAGAATTTATCCATGCTATTCTTCTCAGGCTGTTCATCGTGTTTAAGAAAAGTTCCTTTACCGTGACTTCTTAAACCAATTCCTAAATACGGAACATCCGGTTTTGGCACTTCTCTTACGATAGGTTTTATGAAGTTTTCTAATGGTTGTATTCTCCATTTGGTATTCTCAAACCCCTTCAACCTTTTCTTCCCCGTAAGCAATTGCTGCATCAGCCATTTTTTTCGGAGTTCTTTTTGGGCTATAAGTTTTTCGGTGGTGAGGATGGCGGCATCTGCTGTGCTCAGCACTTGGGCTATGGCTTTTTGCTCGGAGAGTGGGGGGAGTGGGATTTCTTCATTTAGTAAATTCGTTTTGGATATATTATATCTTGTTGCTCCTTGTGCTAACTTGTAAATAATTCTCCTACCAAGTGAACTTCTAAATAATTGTGCTAAATATTCTGTTGAAATCTCTGCTTTGTCATAGGTCCTAAAGCCGAAACAGAAACTATTAAGATATAATTCAGGCTCATTACCTAAATAAACTGAACACATCCCAACTTCTTCCGGGGTTTCAGAAGATGTTGTGAAAAACAAATCGCCATTTTGAACTAAATATTGATTTTCTTCTATTTCAATATTTACATAATCGAAAGCACCATCTCTAATGATTGCATTATTAAAGATGTTTAGATACGGAATATAAGGCTTTCCAATACCAAAATCATCTTTTGTTTTTCCTGAAAGTCCAGTGTATGTTTCTCCAAAGATTCCAAGTTTTTCCAATCTCCACTCATGGGGAATTTGAAAACCATAAAATGCTTTTCTATTATCCGATTGATTTATCATTTCGATAATTGTGTTAAGTATTGATTAATTTCCATCTGCACCGTGCTTAGTTCCTTTTCAAGTCCTTCAATCTCCTTTTGCACGGCAGCAATATCCACTTCGGCTTCTTCTTCAAAGGTGTCTACATAGCGGGGTATGTTCAGGTTGTAATCGTTCTCTTGTATTTCTTCGGGTGTGGCTATGTAGCTGTATTTATCTTCCACCACACCGGGTTGCAGTTTGCTGGCTGTAAAATCACGGTAGGTAGCTACAATGTGTTCAATATCGCTATCACGCAGCTTGTTTTGGTTTTTAGCACTTTCGTAGTGTTTGCTGCCATCAATAAACAATACATTGTTGCTGCTTTTTTGCTTGTTAAACACCAAGATGGCAGCAGGTATGCCTGTGCCAAAAAACAGGTTGGCAGGTAAGCCAATTACGGCTTCCAGTAGATTTTCTTCAATGGTTTTCTGCCTGATTTTTCCTTCGCTGCTGCCACGGAACAAAACGCCATGTGGTACAACTACACCTGCTTTTCCGTGTTCGTTTAGTGTTTCAATCATGTGGCTGATAAATGCCCAGTCGCCTTTGCTCTTGGGTGGTACGCCTCTCCAAAAACGGTTGTATTTATCGCTTTCAGGGTCGTAGCTGATGGTGGTTTTGTCACCATCCTTGTCTTCTACCTTTCCCCATTTATCTAAGGAGAAAGGCGGGTTGGCAACTACGGTATCAAACTTCATTAAGGTATCGCCCTCTTTCAGTTTGGGGTTGCGGATAGTATCGCCCCAACGGATGGTGGCATTGTCAAAGCCATGCAAAAACATATTCATCACTGCCAAAGCCCAAGTGCTACCGTTGGCTTCCTGTCCGTAAAGAGAGAAATTATCAGAGCCAACTTCTTCACCCGCTTTAATTAAAAGAGAAGCAGAACCACAAGTTGGGTCGCATATTCTTGAACCGGGTTTGCTTTTGGTGAGTTTAGCAATAAGCGTAGAAACCTCTTTTGGTGTAAAAAATTCACCTGCTTTTTTCCCGGCATCACTGGCAAAGTTTTCAATCAGGAACATGTAAGCACCACCGATAATGTCCACACCATCCAAATGCGAAGGACGAAGATTCAAAGCATCCTTGTTGAAGTCGAGCAATAAGTTTTTGAGTCGGGTGTTTTTGTCTTTTGGTTCCCCCAACTTGCTGCTGTTAAAGTCAATGTTTTGGAAAATTCCTGCACCATCTTCGCTGTACAGTTTTTCACGATTGGCTTCTTCCAAATCAGTCAAAGCGATGTTGATGAGTTCACCAATGTTGGCTTCATTGCGTGAATCATAAAGAAATTTAAAGTGACTGTGTTCCGGCACAATAAAACGTTCGTGTTGCATGGCACGTTTTGCACGTTCTGCATCACCATTATATTTTTTCAAGTAACCTTCCATTTTATCGTCATGCACATCGCTGAGATATTTTAGGAACAGCATGGTAAGCACATAGTCTTTGTAAACGCTTGGGTCAATGCTGCCTCTAAAGGTGTCGCAAGCTTTCCAAACTGCATCGTTGATATCTTTCTGAGTGATTTTAGCCATGATATTTATTTTATTGCGTTAATTATTTGTTGTTGAATTTGTTTTTCACGAAGCGTTTCAATTTCCTGCTTCAATGATTTCTCTTTGTTACGAAGCTTAGTGATTTGAAGAATCGCTTTTTGTGTTTCGATATCCGGTACTGTTATTTCCAGATTTTCTAATACCTGTTTTGAAATAGAAGGAATTGAAGTGCCAATGGCTTGACCTTTTAAAAGAGTTTGTGTGGTAGGGTTATTTAGAAACCAAGCCAAAAACTGTGGCAGCACTTTGTTGTCTGTTGGTCTGATAACAAAAAAGGAAGTGGAAGCCACAGAAGGTTCGTTGTGGTTTTCAAAAACGGCTGCAAAGTTTTTGGTTCCCTTAGCCGCAAAAAGCACATCACCGTCTTTTAGCAGATGCTTTTCAGAAATACCATCAGCCACTAAATCAGGGTGAAGTTCAGAATGCAATTGCCCGTATTCGTCAAAATTCTTGGACTGCAAATACACCACTTCGCCAACGCCAGCAGGCTTAGCGAAGAGTCCGGTTTGGATGTTTGTGATACTTTTTATTAGCGTTTTCAAATTTATTCCTTTGTAATGACGCTACAAAAGTAGGTAAAGTTTTTTAATTTCCAAACTTTTTATGAAAATAATTTTAAGTAGATGTTCTACAAAGCGTATTTGTTTCGTCTGTACTGTCTTTGGTGCGTAGGGAAAAAGTGGCTCTTTTGGCTTTGCAGAAGGGTTGATTTGCGGGCAGGGCAAAGCCAAATGTGCCACTTGTGCGGCTGGTAAATTCAATTTTTTTGTGCGGTGGGGGTGTTTTATTTTTTCTTGGGTCGGGATGTGTGTCGCTAAGTTGGTCTGCTGGTCTGTGTCGAAATACATCGAAATTGTCTGCCAAGTTAAGGTCGTCTGAAAAGTCTGGTCAGGATGTCAAAGGTCGATGGTTTGGTTGTCACGTTTATGGTTGTAGTGTCGTCTTTTAGGCTTGCTTGTAACACTCAAATATACGCAACTCCTCACATTTTTATGTCATCCGAATCGCATTTGTTCGAAGAGCTTTGTACTTTATTCGCTACAAAGATAAAATTTCCATATAATAATCCAAATATATTGTTAAGTTTTTTTGTTGATGCTGATTTTCTTATTATTTACCTCGGTGGTCTTGATACTGAAATACCCTAAAGTGCTATGAATGTACGGTTTATTGCTCCCTTTTGTTTGCTGGATTGGCAAAAAATTATCGAGGATTTGCACCCCAAGGATGGGCAATCTCTACCCATAGGTAGCAATTCTGGCAACGACACAACCTTATTTTTAATGAGAAAAAGCAGCCTACATTTATTTGAAAATATAAAAGCGGACAATCATTGTTTGTTGTCGGTTGTTGTCGGATATTGTCTCCCAAAAAAAGCTTTAGGTTTCGAATGAAGTTTGTGAGGATTGGTATTCCAAGTAGGGTTTTGAGTAATCAAATTTTAAATAAAGTTGAAAAACTAATATTTCTTTGATTTCCTTACTTTGCAACGAAAAAAAATTTCATACAAGTTGGAAACCGCTCAATTGCTAATAATCGTTTCGAGTGCTGTAGTGATGTAGTGATGTAGTGATGTAGTGATGTAGTGATTTAGTGATTTAGTGATTTAGTGATTTAGTGATTTAGTGATGTAGTGATTGTTGGTTAGGTGGTTATTTCGGTTTGTTGTCGGGTTGCTTTTTTGTTTCCTTTTTGACAAAACAAAAAAGAAAAAATAATTTGAAATTGCTCCATCGATATAGATAACTTATCATGAAGGATACCTTGACTGCTGTTGTTTTTACAGCAAGCCATAAATTAAAAAAGCCATCTCTGAAGATGGCTTTTTTAATGAATTTATTATCGGATTAAGGTAACGTTACCGGTTTTTTTGAAAGGTCGCCCCTCCACCGTAGTGGCTTTAATTTGATAGATATAAACGCCCATCGGTTGTGTTGTTCCTTTAAAGGTGCCATCCCAACCTTCATTGATATCAGTAGTTTCAAATACTTTTTGCCCCCATCTGTTGAATATTTCAAAAGAATGAATTTTAGCGATACCTCTAATGCTGGCTTTATAAGAACCATTATTAGGATTAAAGGCATTAGGCATATCCATCACCGTTTCTTTTACAAAGAAGTCTATAGAGTCATAAATACTACAATTGTTTTCCGTTTTGGCAGTTACAAAGTATCTGGTATCCTTAATTGGACTGGCAATTGGATTGCTGATGTTTTCGTTGTTTAAACCTGAATTAGGGAACCAAGTGAAATATAAAGCGTTGGTATTTGGTGTAATTTGATACTGTTCTCCAGGGTAAATATTTACATGGTCTGGTAAAGCTAAAGTAGCAGCCGGATATACTCCGATATTAACAAACACAGTATCTTTACATCCTTTGTCACTTGTGCCTATTAAGCGGTATCTGGTGTTTGTTTCAGGAGTAACAATTGGGCTTGAAGCATTTGGATTGTTCAGATAAATAGCCGGAGTCCAATTGTATTGTGCAGCACCAGTAACAGGTATTTGTACTTTTTCTCCCGGACATAAACTTGTGTCGGTAAGTGGTGCCACCAAGAAATTTCCAGGGTTTACAATGATGCTGATATCTTTAGAAATGCTACAAGGGAATCCATTAACGGTATTGGTAACGGTCAATTTATAATTTCTACTTTCATCAGCATAAAACCAAATATTAGGTTGGTCTGTGGTGCTTAAATTATTATCCGGTGTCCAACTATAAGTATAAGAGCCATTTGGAGGCAAGGTGTTGGACTGAATAGCAAGGGAATCAAATTGACAAGCGATTAAAGAATCAGGCATTTGAATAAGTACCGGTTTAGGCATCACATGTAGGGTGGTGGTTACAAGGCTATCACAACCGTTTACAGTTTGAAATAAGCTGTCATAATCACCTGAGGTATTAATATAGGTGTCATACCAAGCTAAGGAGTCCCCTTGACAAATGTATTCAACAATCGTTTTGTGATAAGTAGGATTAATTACTACTTCAATTTCTTTGGAGCAGGTGTCATAATTTCCATTAGGTAATTGAGTAACGGCATCTACATTAAAATTATAGGTTCCCGGGTTTAAAGCTCCAAAAGCAGGTTCTTTTACATTTGCCGTTAAGCCACCGGTTCCTGTCCAATAATAATTATAGGCATAAGCAGAATCATTTGCATTAGTTAAAAATAAACGAAGAGAATCGCTTTGACAAACAGGAGAGTTGCTGGTGACTTCTACACCACAGGTAAGGATAGAGCAGTCAGTAGTAGCAGTTCCGGCAGTTTTAGAGAAAGAAATGCTCCCGGGTTGGTTACTATAATTGGTTAAAAGTAGAATGTAATATTGTCCGGTTAATGCTGCGGGTGGGGTGGTAGCACATCCTGCTCCTCCTCCTACACCTCCGGGAAGGCCAATACCTACTGTTTCTGAGGCAGAAGCAGAATAACTACTTTGAATTGGGGCTGTTTGGGCAGCAATGGCTGCACAGCCTGAAGGTAAATCCACAAATGGTCCCCAGAATGCAAAATCTACATCAAGCCCGGTACCTGCCATACTGGTTTGGGCTACAGAGATTTGTAAAGTTCCGGGATTTCCTATTTTCATATAATACCAAACCGGATTCGGGCGTGTGGATAAGCAAGCATAGCTATATCCTGCCGGAGCAGTAGGGGCATTAGTACTATTGGGAAAGTTGTAAGAAGTGTCCGTGCAAAAAGGTAATGCAGTAGCACAAGTAAGTCCATCAGGTATAACACCCGGCCCTTGTGCAAGGAGGCTTATACTTGAAAAGCACAAAGACAGCATAAATCCTAAACTAATAATAGTGAGTTTTGAGCTTTTGTATATTTTTTTTAAATTCATTTTATTTGAGTTTTTCTTGTTGGTTATGGATGAATTACAATAATATAGTTTGTATTATCTACTCTATAAGTAGTGCTGACACCCGCTCTGAAATTGAAAAAATATTTTAAGGGATTAAATGTATTGGGATCAAAAATGTTTTCATCTCTTTGTAAATTAGGATTACATTTATTTTTTAAAGGAATAAATGACATTGGAGTAAAACCCTCATTGGACTGATAAGCTTGTTGTTTGATCTCTACCCTCGATAAAAATTGTTGGTTGATAATTATAGCGTCTTGATTTACATATTGAGGGCAGTTTAATTCAACCTCTTGTGTAAATTGACTGGCTTTTGCAGCTAAAACACTATTATTAAATTGTTGGGCAGAAACGAAAGTAAAAGTACTCATTATCAAGCCACAAGTAAAAATTGTTTTTATTATTTTCATATTTTTTATTAATTTCACTTTTATTTTTTAGCTACTTCTATTGAAGACGAGTTAAAAGTACAAAAAGTTGGTGAATTTTCAATTATTTCAATTTTATTTTATTAAAAATGTTAAGTTTAATCGCAAATATAAAAACTCTTTTTCAAACTAGGATAGAAAATATTCTTAGAGTTAATGGATTAGAAATGAAGGAGCTTCCGTCCATTGATGATGCTTATTTAATTATGGAGGATGGCAATATTCATTCCTTTGGAAAAATGGAAGATTTGCCGGAGTTGCAATTTAGTGAGGTTATGGATGCCAGTGGTAGATTGGTGCTTCCCAGTTGGATAGATAGTCATACCCATTTGGTATTTGCAACATCCAGAGAACAAGAGTTTGTAGATAGAATTAATGGGCTTTCTTATGCTGAAATTGCTGCCAGAGGAGGCGGTATTTTAAATTCAGCAAAAAAAGTGGGTTTAGCATCTGAACAAGAATTGTTTGAATTAGCGGTGCAACGATTAGAAAAACTTATTGCTTTGGGTACAGGAGCCATAGAAATTAAAAGTGGCTATGGTTTAAATACGGAAGCAGAGTTGAAAATGCTAAGAGTAATCAGAAGATTAAAAGAACAGTTTAGCCATATTCCCATAAAGGCTAGTTTTTTGGCAGCACATGCTTATCCGCCGGAGTATAAAGAAAACCATCAAGGCTATATTGATTTAATCATAAACGAAATGTTACCCAAAGTTGCAGGAGAGGGTCTTGCCGACTATATGGATGCCTTTTGCGAAGAGGGGTTTTTCTCGGTTTCTGATACGGAACAATTATTAGAGGCCGGTTGGAAATATGGTTTTAAACCTAAAATTCATGCCAACCAGTTGCATCGTTCCGGTGGCGTACAAGTAGGTGTTAAGCATGATGCTGTAAGCGTAGATCACCTAGAGAGTATGGGTCAGGAAGAAATAGACGCTTTGCTGGATAGCCATACAATTCCTACTTTGCTACCGGGTGCCGCTTTCTTCTTAGGCATGCACTATCAACCGGCAAGAATGTTGATAGATGCAGATTTGCCGGTTTGTTTAGCTTCAGATTACAATCCAGGAAGCTGCCCTTCCGGTAATATGAATATGCTCATGACCATTGCTTGCACCCAATTAAAAATGACGCCCGAGGAAGTGGTCAATGCACAAACTATTAATGCTGCTGCTGCGATGGAAATTGAAGAGCAAATGGGAAGTATTACCCCGGGTAAAAAAGCAAGTTTGATTATCACCCAACCAGTGCCTTCTTTGGCTTATTTGCCTTATGCTTATGGCGAAAACCTAATAGAAAGAGTAATTTTTTAATATGTATTTATTATGAAATCAAGGAAACTTTCTAATGGTGTTTTAATGCCTCAATTGGGTTTGGGTGTTTGGAAATCAGGTATAGGAAAGGCTTTAAATAAAGCGATGCATGCCGCTATAGACTGTGGCTACAGACATTTTGATACTGCCTCTTTTTATGAGAACGAAGAGGGAGTTGGACAAGCCATAAAGGAAAGTACAATTCATCGAAATGATTTTTTTATTACTACTAAAGTATGGAACGAAGATCAAGGTTATGAGCAGACCTTAAAAGCCTTTGACCTAAGTTTGAAAAAACTAAATTCAGGTTACGTTGATTTGTATTTGGTACACTGGCCGGTTACCGGAAAGTATTTGCAAACCTGGAAGGCTCTGGAATATTTATATCAGCAAGGAGCAGTAAAAGCCATTGGTGTAAGTAATTTTTTAAAGCATCATTTGGAAACTTTGTTGCCACAAGTTGAAATTGCACCTATGGTGAATCAATTAGAGCATCATCCATATTTGGTACAAAAAGAATTGCAGACTTTTTGTCGTCAAAATCTTATTCAGTTTGAGGCTTGGAGTCCTTTGATGCAAGGAGGTGTTTTTGAAATACCTTTATTAGAGCAACTTTCAAAAAAATATAATAAAAGTATTGCCCAAGTCGTTTTAAGATGGAATATTCAAAATGAAATTGTTGTAATTCCAAAGAGTATCCATTCTGAACGAATTAAGCAAAATTTTGAAATTTGGGATTTTGAAATTGAACCTCAGGATATGGAGGCAATTGATGCCTTGGATCAACATATAAGGGTAGGTCCGGATCCTGACTCTTTTGTTTAAATAATAATTATAAAAAATAATAATGAAGAAATTATTTTATGGAGTTTTAATGCTGTTTAGTGTGGGTGCAAATGCCCAAAAAATAGATAATAAAGGAAAGGCAGAAATGTATGCCGGTGTAGGACTTGTACCCATTCAATCCATATTGTCTTTAGATGGTAATAGTAATGCTAATATGCAAATAACAGATGTGCTTTCTGTGTTTATGGGTGGCGATTTTTTTACCGGTAAATATTTTGCTGTGGGTGGTCAACTCAATTACTATAACAATAAATACACTTCTAGTAATCCATCAGGGCAGATTTATAATAGAAGAAATCAAGTAATAGCCACTATGGTTAGATTGAGAGCTAATTGGATTAGCAGAAAGAACTTTAGTTTGTATTCTAGTTTTGCTCTCGGTACTTGTGTAATTATTCAAAGTGAACCGATATCTTTATTAGGTAAAAGGAATGCAACTGTTTATCCTGCCTATCAATGGAGCTATGTCGGGATTAGAGTAGGAGGGGATGCCGCTTTCTTTGCAGAATTTGGTAATGGCTTTCAAGGGTTTATTTCTGCAGGATTCTCGGCTAGGTTTTAGTTAAGAAAATAAAGTATTTAGTTGCTCCTTTTGTTGTCCTCAGCAGAAGGAATATATTGATTTTTTGCCTTCCAGATTTCAAATTTTTGGTATTCATCTTTGAATTGATTGACCCAAATACCAAATTCTTGAGAATCGTTTACTGCACCAAATATCCATTGATTATATGCAGGAAAATAGCCCGATTGCATCATTTGAGTCTGGTAACTGAATTGAGATTCAGGGAACTTTTGTGCATAGTGGTTATTCCAAGCGATTAAAAAACGGGAGCGTAACATGATGACATTATCAGTGGTGAAACCATCAGAAATAGTACTGATATTATTCGCTAAGGTATTCATAGCCGCTTTTTCAAAGGAAAGCTCATTTTTTGAATTTCCTTTTTGTTTAAAGGAAGGCAACTCAATATTTTTAGCAGTAGCAAAAAGGTTTTTATAAGCATTTAATAACAAGGTTCTCATTTCAACTGCTTTTGCTCCTTGATTGTCTAAATTAATGTATTTTTCTGCATAGATAATTGACCATAGATAATCTTCATTTTGAAAAAGCGTCTGAGCCAAATTGAAATAATTATTAGCATAACTAGGTTCTAACTGTATGCCTTTTGTCCATTCTGCCAGGGCGGCATCAGGCTTTTTAGATTCTTTTAAAAGCAAGTTGCCTTTTGCATAATACAACAAACCTGAATTTGGAAATTTTTTTAATCCCTCATTTAGGGTCTTCTTTGCCTTGGAAGTACTGCCCTTGGCTTGTTCTACGCCGGCTGCTAATTGGAAGGTGGGAGGGTCGGCTAGTTCTGACTCTAAAACTGGCATTAAAGATTCTAAAGCTTGGTCGTAGTTTTTTTGTAAAAAATAACAATAGGCCAAGTCTCTTCTGAAAGGTACATTATCCGGGCTCATTCGAATAGCATATTTGTATAATGCAATGGCATTGTTATAGTCACCTTTATTTAGGGCATCGGAAGCATCTTTTATGCTTTTGATAAGTTCCGGAGAGGCTACCTGTTGTGCATTTAATGTAGAAAATGACAAACCACAAATAAGTAGAGCTGATAAAATATTTCTTGTCTTCATATTGGTGCAAAAATAGAGATTTATTAGCATAAATGAAATTTTTTACAATGGAATATGATTTTTGGAAATAAGCTCAAAAAATTTTGTTGAGCATAAAAGTGCGTAGTTGGATATGCTACATTTTCTAAAACGCTTATACTTTTTTCTGTCATTTTACATAATGTTACCTTTTTTTGAACACTAAATTGGTTACTTTTGCAAGCTAATTTTATTATTATGAACAACGATTTTAATAACTATCCTGAAGATTCAATGGTATGGGTGTATCAATCTGACCATTTTTTCACAGCAAGCGAAAAAGAAGCTATCCAAAATAAAGTTTCCAATTTTCTGCAAAAGTGGGATTCTCATGGTCATCCGGTAAAAGGGAGCTATGCTATTATAGAGGATGCCTTTATAGTGATTGCTGCTGATGGGCAAGGAACGCAGCTTTGCGGTAGGGCTCAATCTGCTTCTATATTTATGATAACAGAGTTGGAGCAAGAATTAGGCATCAAATTATTGGATAGAACCAACCAAACTTATAAGTCAAACGGAACAATAAAATTTGTGGCATTAAACGACTTTAAATCATTGTATCAACAAGGAGCAATAAATGAAGATACCCTTGTATTTGACAATACGGTTATCAATAAGAAAGACTTTGACAATAAATGGCAAGTTGCATTGAAAGACAGCTGGCATAAGAGGTTTGTATAAATTAAATATGTTTTAATAAAATCAAAAGGGAATCTTTGTAAAGGTTCCCTTTTTGTTTTGAAGTTGAGATACCCATTTTTTTGTGCAATTGCTTTCCATTGTTTTACGGAGGTGAAAACTTCGTACAATATGATGTCCATTTCAGATGGTTTTAATCAAACTTAGGATAGAAATGACTGTTATTTCATACAAAATCAATCAAAATGATTGAAATAACGAACGTTTTTTGTTTATTATACAATATAGCACTCACTTCACTCTTACTTGACCGTTCATCAGCATGGGCAACAAAAAATCCTGTAAGGCAGAATTTGTTGGTTTTGTAAAAATTTACAGCTCAGAAATAATAGATTGAATTTCTTGAATGGCGTACAATGGAATATTTATCATCCAATCTTCTTTCCAAAAGTGAGCTAAAGAGCTTCGGATACTCTTTTTGGGTTGTTATGGGCTTTGTGAAATTGTAGGATTGATGCGACACTCAGAGCCAATATAGACCAATTTTTATTTTTTATTAGGTAGTATCTCATAAAGTGTGTAACGGTTAAAAAATAGCTGGTGCAAAACCTACCACCTGCGATTACACAAAAAAAAATTTTAACTGCTGTTATTTTATTAATCTACAAATGTTTCCTTTATGACTTCTTTGACTTTTTTAATTTCTTTTTCTGATAAATGATCCAAAATCTTTATTATTCTTTGCCTGTCAACTGTTCTAATTTGGTCTATAACAACCCAGCCCTTTTTCTTATCGTGCCTAACTTCAACTCTCGTTGGATATGATTTCGAACTACTTGTCATTGGGGCTATGACTATAGTTTGTAAAAACTTGTTCATTTCGTTTGGAGAAATTACAACACAAGGTCGAGTTTTTTTGATTTCACTTCCAATGGTTGGGTCTAGATTGACAAGGACAATTTGATATTGCTTTAAATCCATTCTTCCAGATTTTCGTCATCAAAGACATCATTAATCAATAATCTATCATCACCGCTTTCATGCATTTTTTTAAAAGCCTCTTCCCAGCCACTTCGAGGTTCTGCTTTGGGTTTTAAAATGATATAACCTTTTTCAAGTATGAGTTCCACCTTGTCTGTTATATTATATTTTTCTAATAAAGTTTTCGACAAACGTATTCCTTTAGAATTTCCTATTGGTATTATTGAAACTTCCATGATAATTCATTGTTAGTGATTACAAAGTTATTACATTTTTTGAATATTCCAAATTTTAGTTGCGATTTTCCAATGGCTTCAATACTATTGTTGAGATAAGTTTTTAATGATTTCGATTGTAAATTTTCCTCTGCTTTTACCTCCAACGGAAATAAATTTTGCTGATATTTCACACCCATCAACACCGGTTCATGTAATCCGAGCCAGTGTGCATAAACGAAGATATTGGTTTTATTTGTTGCCATTTTATAAGAGTTCTAAATCTTGTAGTTTTCTGCCCAATTCATCATCAGCTGCCAATTTCAAAAAATCGTTTTGTAAGCCCAATACACGCAATACATTAAAATAAGCACCCATTGCCACGCTGCTGTCGCCTTTTTCTACCAAATACAAAGTAGAACGAGCAATACCTGCCCGCTCGGCAACTTGTATGGCTGTTAGCTTTCTACGCTTTCGGACTAATTTTATATTCTCGCCCATTTGCTCTAAAAGAGCAGAGTGTTTGGGTAAAAGAATTTGCTTTTTCATTTAAATGATTGTTATCTCATACAAAAATAATTATACTGATTGAAATAACGAACATTGTTGTTTATACTATTTTATAACGATTGCGTTCTGTCTTCAAAACCCTAAACAAACTAGGATATTAAAAAATTTATCCTACATATTGTTTTATTTGAAGAGTTTCAATCGTTTTTGAAGTAATTGAATGTACAATTCTTGATACTCTTTACTCAAAAAAGATTGATGAATAAGTGTTATCATTTTGGTTTCTGCTTTTAGAAATCGTTTGAAGGTATTTTCAATTTGTTTTTGAGTTAAACCTAATTTCAAACCTAAATCATTAAAATCATTTTTTGAAAGTCTTTTCTTTTTCCCGCCAATCGTTAATGCTGATTCTTCCTTATCTTCAGGTAAATGAAGTTGCACATTCAGTAAATCATAAGCTGGTGCAAATTCCCAATTCTGGTCATTTAAAATAAGTGAAAAATTTTTCAGATGCATATCGTTATTCCCGGTGAAATAACTGAAAATAACCACTTCATAAAACCGTAACAAATCTAATAAAGTATTGGATGAATATTCTTCAATCGCTTTTCTGATTTTTTCTATTGAACCTCGATATTTATCAAACGCTTCCAAAACCTGAAACATGTCGAGCATGTGAATTTTAGTACTGTTTTCAGCTCTGTCCATTCGTTTTGTGATGTAGGATAATTCACCCGATTTCAAACGGATAAGGGAAGACGGAACGGTAGAAATCACACAAATCTCTGCCATTTTCATCGTTAGATGTTCATTTTCGGGCATTTCTGAAAAGCTGGAATTTTGAGGTTTTAAAATATAATTTCCGCCCAAAGCTCCAATTACCGTTAATCTTCCTTTGCTTCCGTCATTTAAAACATCCTTGATTAATCCCATTGATAATTTGGGCTGAACTCCCGGAACTGCAACGGAAGTTTCAATGACTTGCTTTGCCAGTTCCTCCATTTCTTGTAAAGTATAATCCAAAATTGGAGGATGGGAAGTTCCGAAAAATTTCTGGCTGCAATGCGGATGAAAATCCTGCTCAGACTTCAATTCTTGGTAGCAGTATAAACATTTTTTATTCATTTTCTTCCGAATTTATAGGTTCTACACTCACTGCACCGATACAATTTTTGCAGCACGCCAAAAGCAATCCCATTCTGTCATTTTTATTGATTTTCCAATTTTCAGAAGCAATTTCCAACAACCAACCTTCAGGGATTAATCCTTCAAAAAATGGAAATAAGCGTTTCTCTCTAAACACTTTCTCGGAAACAGGCATTGAAAATGTAATGAACTGATTGGGGAATTTCTGAATATATTCTTTTTCGTATTGAAACGTAAAATCGCCATCGTTGGTTTCCGTCACGATTCCTGCGAAATGATCTTTGTAAAAAACTTTTCCTTGTCTCATTTCTCAATTTCTTTTAGGTTAGCAGGAACGAGTTTACTTCCGAACATCAGCAGCACTTGGTTTACTTTAGACAAACTGAGATTTTCTTTTCCTTGTTCTATTTTCCGAACCACGGTAAGTGCAACACCTGCTCTTTCGGCAAATTCTTGTTGCGTAAGATTGGCTTCTTTTCTTTTTGTCTTAATAAAATTGGCAAGATTGGCGTACATAATTATATGCTTTTACAACTATTTACTACAAAAATACAATATTATATGTAAAAGCGTATAAATTTATTTAAAATTAAAATTTTATATGCAAATAGATATAAAAATGAATAATTACAACCTTGATTGAAGTGCATTCAATTTTAAATTCAAAGCCACTTTTTTATTAAACTGCTTACACCTCGCTATTTCAGATTTCAATTTTTCTATTTCTTTTAAAATTGCATCCTTGTTTTTTTGTTTTTCAACCAATTCATTAATAGATTTTGTATCTGTTTCAATACTTTTTAATTGGTCGCAAATATTCTTAAAAACCCAATCTAGATTATTTTTCAACTCAAATTGATAGAGGTTATTTTCAATTAATTTCCAATCAGAAGTAAAGGTATAATCTATCACCGCAACATCTTCGTTTTGAGGGTGTAGGTGTTTTGCAGAAGTTGAGATATAAAAATCATCTTCAAATTCTATCCAAAATAAGATGTGATAAGGAATGGCTTTTTCAATGATATTAAGTAAATCCTTAATAATCGTTTTTTCTTTCAATTCTATCTTAAATACCTGAATTTCTTCCACAGCTGTTCCGCTTAAATTAACGGTATCTACAGCAATTTTATTCAACCAAGTAATACGCTGAACTTTATCCGAAAACAACTTTTTTTGCTTCGCATTGGTGTAATCGTCAAACGCATTTTTTGGAATGACTTTTTGTACTAAAGTGCTATTGGGTAAATTAAACATAACTATTACGAATTACGAATGGGAAAATTACGAATGAGTTAATTACGAATTACGAATGAGTTAATTACGAATGAGTTAATTATGAATGGGTTAATTATAAATGGGTTAATTACGAATGGGTTAATTACGAATTACGAATGGGTCAATTCATAATTCATAATTGAAAATTCGTAATTCCTAATTCATAATTTATTTCGGATGGTTTTTTGAATACTACCGATTATTTTTAAAATTTCTTCGATGTCTGAAAGCAAACTTTCTGAATCTGTTGGGTTCAGATAATTTGTTTCTTGTAATAATCGTATCCAATATTTTGTTTCTCGGGCTTCTTTGTAGGAAATGGAAAGTTTGGCAAAAAAATCTTTCTCGCTTTGTCCTCCAATACTTTCTTCTACATTAGCTCCAATTGATGTTCCACTTCGCAACAATTGTTTCGACAAAACAAATTCTCTTTTTTCTTCTGTCAAATAACGATATACATTCACAATCCGCACAGCAAAAGCAAATGACTTGTCTTGTATGATATTTCCCGTCTTCATAATTTCTATTTAATATTTGTAATTCATAATTGAAGATTCGTAATTCATAATTCGTAATTGAAGATTCCTAATTTACTTCACAATTAAAAACGAAATCAATTTAAAATCTTCTATTCCTTTGAAACTATCTTTTAAAACAGTTGTTCCGCCAGATTTGAACAAGCTCAACACTGCTTTTTCTTCCTCCGTATTTAAAATAGTGCCAATAGATTTCTTCAATAAATCCGAATAACCCGACATATTATGATATTCATCGGTTTCCAAATTCATTTGTTCGCACAATGCGGTAATGGGCTCTTTTACGCCTTTACATAGCATTCTTAGGGCATCTAAAATTTTCTTGGAATCAATGTGGTTAAATAATAATTTGCCTTCTTGATTGATATATACCAAGTAAAAAGGATGCAATCTATTGATTTTATTGATGTTAATGCTTTCGTTCACATATTTTAAAACATAAATAACGCCCGGTTTTAAAATTTCAGTAGCGGGTACAACGGCGTGAATTCCTTCGGGAATATCCGTCATTTCACCATATTCTTTAATGAAGTTGGAAAGGTCAATCCTAAAATCATTCAACCCTAAATCGGTAATGTCAATTCCCTCACGCAAATCTTCCAAATCGGTTACTTCATCTTGCAGTTTTTGTAATTGTAGCTTACGGTATTCCAAGTCTTTTTGATTTTCTTTCAAGATATTATCATCGGCAGTACTTGCCATATCCGAAATCATCATACGGTCTTCTACGCGTTGTTTCAAATTGATGTAATTATCTAAAGCGATATCTGGCCAAAAATTCACCAAGGTAATGGTGTCGTTGATAGAGCCAATACGATCAATACGCCCAAAACGCTGAATAATACGCACCGGATTCCAATGGATATCGTAATTAATCAAATAATCACAATCTTGTAAATTTTGTCCTTCAGAAATACAATCGGTGGCAATTAAAATATCAATTTCTTCATGGATGCTTGGAAAAAGCAATTCTTTCCCTTTCGATTTTGGCGAAAAACAAGTTAGCAATGCATTCAATTCTGTTGGAATATTTTTCGTTGTAGCTACTCTTCTTGAACCTGTTATCAAGGCTGAATGAATATTATTTTTTTCTTTAAAATGCTTACTTACATTTTCATATAAATATTCGGCAGTATCGGCAAAAGCGGTGAAAATAATTACCTTTTTATTGTTAGGATTAATTGGTTTTTCAATTTTATTTTCAATGGATTGTATCAACGTTTGCAACTTCAAATCCAAAGCAGGAGTAATCAAATTTACTTTCTTCATCAATTGATAAATGATTGCTAAATCCTCTTCCAAATCTTCTTTCCATTGTCGGCGGTCTAAATCGGCTAAATGTACTTTTACCTTTTTACCAATTACATTTTCTTCATCGCCCCAATTGCTGTCCCAATCAAAATTTTCGTCTTGGGTGTCAAAGTTGATGCTGGAAATGGACGCAATACCTTCTTTGGAAATGGAATTAATCGTACTTTCTATTTGAGCTAAAATCCCGTTGGTGGTAATTCTAAAGGAGTCGATAGAACTTTCAATTCGTTTCAATAAATTGATACGCATCAATTGTTTCAAACTCGTTTCTCTATCAAACTGCGTTAGTTTTCCTGTTTTGGTTTGCTTGTCGTACTTCTCGGAATATTTATCTTTCTGACTGGATAAAATATACTTCAAAGGCGTATAAACCGATAAATTTAAACTCCCTAATAATTCGGCTATTTCATTATAGGTAACAGCGTTGTTTTGTGTTAAGGCACAAGCCAAAGAAACGGGTTTGTTTCGCGTAGGAAATTTGCCAATATCGCTGGTGTCGTAATAGGTGGTAATGTGTTTTCTTGAGCGGGCAATGGTCAATGAATCTAATATTTCAAAGAAATCAAAATCCAGTAAATCCAATAACTTTTCGGTGGTTCTTTCTGCAATTTCCAGTTTCGACCACGCATTAAAAGCCGATTGTGCTCGTTTGAAAATTACATCTATTCCATTGTTGGTATCTAATTTTTCATCAATACGCGCAGCATCGCCTTCATAGGCTAGTGCCAATTGATTTTTTAAATCGTTGAAACGGTTATTCACCGGTGTTGCCGAAAGCATCAATACTTTGGTTTCAATGCCTTCTCGCATTACTTTTCGCAATAAAGCTTGATAGCGGTTTTCTTTATCGGAATAGGTAAGACCTGCATTTCTAAAATTGTGTGATTCATCAATGACCACCAATCCATAATTTCCCCAATTAACATTCGCCAAATTTCGACCATTGCTCATTCCTGATTCTCTGGATAAATCGGTATGGAACAATACGTCATAATTGAAGCGGTCTTGGACCAAAATATTGGTTTTGTCATTATGCCGATAGGTATTCCAGTTGGCTTCCAGTTTTTTAGGACACAATACCAGCACATCTTTATTACGCATTTCGTAATACTTAATAACGCCTAAGGCCGAAAAAGTTTTTCCCAAACCCACACTATCTGCCAAAATACAGCCTTTGTATTTTTCTAATTTATTGATAGCTCCAATCACGGCATCTTTCTGGAAATTGAAGAGTTTGTTCCACACCACAGTGTCTTTAAAGCCCACACGGTCGTCGGGCAAATTATCTAAGGTTAAATCTTCTAAAAAATCATTGAAAATATTGTACAAAGTGATGAAATAAATAAACTCCGGACTATTATCCTGAAAGGCTTTTTCAAAATATTTTTGCACCTTTTGGGTAACTACTTCTAAGTTTTCTTCATCTTCCCACACTTGATTAAAATACTCCAAATAGGCTTTGGCATTAGGGAAATCGGTTTTTTGAATTAAAGTTGGAAATCCTTTTTTGGGTGCCATTCCTAAATCGGCGGTGGTAAAACTGTTTACATTGGTCCACGCAAAAGAAGTGTTGTTTTGATTTTCGGCATACATCATTCCTTGCAACGGATAATGAGTTTGTTTGTTGGATTTAAACACCACTTTATCCTTCACCCATTGGCTGCACTCTTTGGCAATGGCTCGTTGAGTCAATTGATTTCTTAATCGCAACTCAAATTCACCACCACACAAATCGGCTTCTTTGAACAAATGCGGAATAAAGAATTTAGGCACTTCTTTCTTTAAATTTTCTTGTAAAAATGTAGGCGAGGTAAACACAAAACGAAGTTCTTCCACACCTTGCAATTCTTTTCGCAAAGCCTCAAATGCATAGATAGAAAACGAAGAAGCAGCAATGGCAAGTTTACTTCTTTTGCCAATGCTTTCTTTCAGATCGTCTATTAAACGGTTGTTGATGTTGTCTATTAACATAGTCAATTATGAATTTATCAATTACGAATGGGTTCAATTACGAATTACGAATGGGTCAATTACGAATTACGAATGGGTCAATTACGAATTACGAATGGGTCTATTACGAATGATTTAATAATTATCTGTTTCAATCCATTCAAATAGGTATTCATTTTGGTATTCAATATTGAATTTTTCTAGAAATTCAATATATTCTTGTTTAAATGTTTTGGTTGTATGATGTTGTTTTTGTTTTTCGATATAACTTATCACATTATCCAATGCGGAGTGACTATAAGAAAATGCACCATAGCCTTCTTGCCAAGTAAATTTATGTTTTACGAAGCCTTTTTCTTTAATAAATTCGTTAGAAGATTTTTTCACTTCTCTTACTAAATCAGAAAGACAGCACGATGGTTTCATTCCTATCAAAATATGAATATGGTCGGGCATACCGTTTATTGCCAAAAGTTTTTGACCTTTATTACGGATAATTCCAGTTATGTATTTGTATAATTCTTCTTCCCAAGAAGTATGAATGAGCGATTGCCTACCTTTTACGGCAAAAACGATTTGAATATAAATTTGAGAGAATGTTCCAGACATATTTTTTTATTTTTTAAAAAATCCGAAGGATTTTGATTCGTAAATTACAATATCATTTTCAATGGTTAATATTTTATTTTAAATCCGAAGGATTTTGATGTTTGTAGAAAATGATTCCGGTTATTTGGTGCGACCCCTACGGGGTCGAATATAAAATAAACATATTTTTTATAAACATTCTATCTATAAACATTTCATCCCTTCGGGATGATTGATTCCTAATTCGTAATTCCTAATTCCTAATTCGTAATTCGTAATTCATAATTCCTAATTCCTAATTCGTAATTCATAATTCCTAATTCCTAATTCGTAATTCGTAATTGATTAAATCACTTTCATCTCCGTTCCACTACTCAACTGTTTCAACAATTGTTTTACGTTTTCTTTGGCGGTATCGTTTGTAAAGCCATTATCACGGAAAACAATACGCAATGGTTGGTCTTTAGCCACGGCTTTGGCAAAGGCTTCGTCAATTTCTTTATCAAAACAGCAGTACAAAGAATTTCCGGCTACGGCAAAAACTTCTTTACCGGCTATGGTTTTTTGCTCGATAGGTAAGGAAAGCTCCAAGCCCCAATCCAGCATAATTTGGGTAACTAAATCTTCGGCAGAGCGGTCGGGTTTTACATTATCGGCAAACAAATCTAAATTGCCTTGCTTGTAATCTTGCGGACGGTAATATACCTCTTGCATATTGCTAGAATCGAGGCGATAGACACGGAAACCCCTTTCTGAATTATGAATTACGAATTGTAAATTACGAATCTCCTGCAGCATTTCTTCAGCTTTTTCGTCAATAATAACGCCTTCCGGAAAAGATAACTCCTCCTTCGTAATTCCTAATTGATCATTCGTAATTGATTTCGTAATTCGTAATTTGGCATTGATTAATTTCTCTAATTGAGCTTTCTTCGATTCGTAATTCGTAATTTCCTCATTCGTAATTGAAGCAGCCGCTCTGCGGATGCGTTCTTTCCCTATCTCACAAATATTCTTATAACCGGCTTTGTAGGCCTCACTTTTTTCATCGGTCGCTTCTGGTAGTTGCACCATTATGTATTTTCTTTTTCCGGGCACTGAGCCTTTCGAAGTGTCTTCTGCATTGAGTTGCATTACGGCGTGAGCGGTGGTGGCGGAACCAGAGAAGAAGTCGAGGATGATGTCATCCGAATTAACTGATTCATTAAATCTTAATAAATATTGTAACAACGAGACTGGTTTCGGGTAGTCAAAGACTTTTGTTCCGAATGTTTTGAGTAAATCTTTACCAGCTTCTTCAGTAGTTTCTACTCCAACCGAAATGTCTATTAAATTAGGAGGAACTTCTTCTGAATAATTTTGCTTTTTGTATGATAACACACCAGATTTAGAACAGTTTACAATTGTATTATTAGATAATTCCTCTAATAATTTTTCTTGAACCCAGATAAATCTATTTTCAAAACAAGCTTCATCTTTATTTTTAAAATTTTCTATCTCAACATCATTAATTAGTTTGTTTGGAAATTTTTCAGTTCCGTAAATTCCAGCCTTGAGAATTCCACTTTCAGTTTTAAAGTTGATAGAATTTTTTGGAAATTTTAGTGTTTTTAAACTGTTTTGAGGCTTCGTGATAGGATCATCACTTTTGCTATCCTTTTTTACTCCTTTATATTTATTTGTACTTCTTTGTTTTTCGTAGGCTAATATAAACTCAATGTTTTTCTTTATTTTATAAGAAAGATTAGGGGGCGTTGCAGATTTAAACCATTGCCATTCGCCCACAAAATTCCCTTCCCCAAAAATCTCATCGCAAATCTTTCTCAGGTTATGTACTTCATTATCATCTATAGAAATAAAAATTACCCCATCTTCTGTCAAAAGATTTCTTGCTAATTTTAATCTTGGGTACATCATAGATAGCCAATCGCTGTGGTAGCGTCCGCTGGTTTCGGGATTGGCTACCAGGCGTTGGTTGTATTCATTTTTTTGACCACTTTCTTCTAATTCTTCTTCGGAACTTTTGGCAAAATTGTCTTTATACACAAAATCTTTCCCCGTGTTGTACGGCGGATCTATATAGATCATTTTTATTTTGTTGAGGTAACTTTCCTGCAAAAGTTTCAACACTTCCAGGTTATCGCCTTCTATGTAGATGTTTTCGGTGGTATCAAAATCTACAGAATCTTCCCGCACGGGGCGTAAGGTGTTGGTGGTGGGCAGGTTGGCGGTAACAATGGCTTCGCGCTTACCAGGCCATTCTAATCGGTAGCGTTCTTTGTTGCCCTCTACCATTTCGGCAGAGAGTTCTTGTTTTAATAAATCAAAGTCTATCTTTTTACCTTCTGCCGTTTCGGTAATGCAGTTGGGGAAAAGGGCGGCTATTTTTTCGATGTTAGCAGAAACACCATCTACCGACTGCAAATCTAATTTTTCTTTCATAATATTTTATTTATTTGTCTTGAATCATTTGTCTGAACCATGATTTCTAATTGTCTGAACCAAGATTTTCAAGATTTCCATGATTATAGGATTTTTAAATAATCTAGTTAATCAAGAAAATCCTCTGAATCCTGGTTTAAGATTATAGGATTTTTAAATAATCTTGCTAATCAAGAAAATCCTGTGAATCCTGGTTTAAGATTATAGGATTTTTAAAAAATCTTGTCAATCAAGAAAATCCTATGAATCCTGGTTCAAGACTGTTCCTGGTTCAAGACTTATTATATATTCGTTTAAACTGTAAGCTTTTAGCACCAAAATTAATAAGTAATCCCGTTTCTAAATGATATGCTTCCAGATAGTTTTTAGCTTGTGCCAAATGCACATCTTCCAAGTTAATAATAGCTTTTATTTCAACCATTACCAATTCTTCCACAAAAAAATCCACTCGTCTTGTCCCTACATCATAACCTTTGTACAATAGCGGCATTTCCTTTTCTCTTTGGTGTGCTATATTTTGTAAATTCATTTCAATAGACAATGCACGTTGATATACGACTTCTTGAAAGCCATTTCCCATTTGCTTATGCACTTCCATTGCAGCACCAATGATTTTGTGGGTTATATCGTTTACATCCATATTTAATTCATTTTATGTTTCATTTGTCTGAATTATTTGTCTGAACCAATTGTCTTGAACCATGATTTTCTCATTGTCTGAACCATGATTTTCAAGATTTCCATGATTATAGGATTTTTAAATAATCTAGTTAATCATGAAAATCCTCTGAATCCTGGTTTAAGATTATAGGATTTTTAAATAATCTTGCTAATCAAGAAAATCCTGTGAATCCTGGTTCAAGACTATTTCAACCCCGCAATATCTCTTAATTTATCATAAGTGCTAATTACATCAAATTTTACTTCGCCATTGCTAATGCTTTTAAAATGCTCTTTGGCACAATGTATTTTTAGTTTTTCAATGCCTCGCAAGTCGTTTTCGTCATCACTTCCTTTGGTTTCTGCTACAAAATAAATGTGTTTTACCTTTTCGTTGTCCAGCACTATTGCCCAATCGGGACTGTAATTGGCAACCGGCGTGGCAATGTAAAAGCCTTTGGGCAGTTTGGCATACACCACTACTTCGGTAGCTTGTTCCAGGTTTTTGGTAAATTCCCGTTCTATTTTAGAATCAGTTTCTAAGAAATCGTAAATATGTTTTTGCAAAATTTCTTCGGTACGTAATACATTTTTGCCATTGGTAAATACCGTTTTGGCATCAAAACTTTCATCGGTTTTATGATACGCAATGTTGTTGATGATTAACGATGCCTTGGTTTCGTTAATCAGCTTAGCAGATTTGGCAATAAACTCTTCAGGATTTTTTTGTAATAAAGCAAAAGTTTTTGGAGCAATTTTCTTTAGAATTTCTACAATGGTACTGCGTTTGAGATTGGTTAAGGCATCTATTTCTCCTACAATATCGTAAGCTACCTCGCTATACAAATCGGACGACAATTTTTTAGAATCGGTTTTGGTTACATAAATAGCTTCGCCTTCTCTCAAAAGGTTTTTATCCAGCTCGCCCATTTCGCCGGTTTTTATTTCATATTTGCGCTCGGAAATATGCAAATCAGCATTCAATCTAATCGCACTTTCATTAACTAGTTTTTCGGTATCAAACTGTACTTCGTAAACGGTTTTCAGGCTAATTTTTTTCCATAATTCTTGAAACTCTTTCTTGGCAAAATTTTTATTGACCGTCATTGTCACCGTGCTTCTTTCGTCCTCTGGCTTAATGCCTTCGCCATTGTAAACCGTTTGCAGCAATTGACTTACAGCTGAGGCATAAGCCACTAAATTTTCAGGAACAGGAATTTCATTTTTTTCAATCAAAGTCTTTCCTTCGGGAGTGATTTTTTTGTCTTTATCGATTATTCCATTTGCACGAAAGTGAAAAACCATTTCTTCAGCATCTTCCGCTGTTAAACGAATAGTTTCACCCATTTCGTTGCTTAATACTTTTCCTACAAAGAATTTAGTATCAGCTTTTATCGGACGGTCTTTCAAGGATTTAGCAATTTCAGATTGCAAACCTTTGGCAAAATCTTCATAGCTTTCAGACACAATTACGGTAAGCACATTGATATCGTGCACTTGTTCGCCTATCAATTCAAAATCCTGACGAATACCATTTTTATCCACCGCCAGACGCATACCACGCCCCACTTCCTGTCTTCTACGGGTTTGGCTGCCACTATCCACATTTTTTAAGGCACAAATTTGAAAAACATTGGGGTTGTCCCAACCTTCTTTCAATGCCGAGTGTGAAAAGATAAAACGGGTTGGCTCTTCAAAACTCAACAAACGTTCTTTATCTTTCATAATCAAATCATAAGCAGAAACATCGTCAGAATCTTCGCTGCCACGTTTGATAGTAGAATCAACAGGGCGACCTTTTTTATCAATGGAAAAATAACCATTGTGTACTCGGTCGGCATCATCACGCTGTAAGTAGCCTAAATAACTTCCCGGAGCATACACTTTGGAAGTTTTGTGGGCATCGGTTTCAATCACATAATCGGTATATTCTTGATGAAATAAATCAATAAATTGATGGATGGCATTTTTGTATTCTTCCTCAAAAATTTGAGCATACTCACCCAATTCTTCATCGCCCATTTCGTTGTAACGGCGGTATTTTTCAACCGAATCGATAAAGAAAAGCGATAATACTTTGATGCCTTTGTCAAACAACATTTTCTCTTTTTGCAAATGTGACAAAATGGTTTCTCTAATTTGAATTCTTCGGAAAGCCAGTTCGTCTTTATCATTCAAAATATCGCCCGGATAAATATCCTGACCATTCACCACAATTTTGTTGTGATAGCCGTTGATTTCGGTAATCAAACAATTTTTGTAAGCTGGTAAATTTCCCGATATTTCAAACAAATCCGTTCCTTGTTCCAGCTTTTCACGCACACGTTTTACGCCATTGCCAGAACGTTTTTCATATTCCAAATACGCCAAAGGTGGTTTATTGGCACTCAAACTAATGTATTCCAAATACAAATAGCCTGTGGTGCCCGAAGAACCTTTTAGGTTAATGCCTTTAACCTGGATTTTCTTCACCAGCTTTTTATTGTACGCATCTAATGCATCCAATCGGAAAATTTTATTGTATTCTTCCAAATGGGTAGCAGAATAACGCAAAGTAAAAAGCGGATTAAAATCCTCCATACTTTTCAAGGTTACAGAACCTTCCCTGCCAACAGACTGGGGTTCGTCGATAATGATAATCGGTCGCGTTTGAGCTATAATATCAATGGGTTTTCTTGAGCCAAAATGATCTAATTCTTGATGAATACGCCTTGCATCGGCACCTTTGGCAGCAAAAGCTTGGGTGTTGATTACCATTACACTAATTCTACCATCGGAGGCAAAAGTTTCAATATCTTGAGGACGGGACGAATTATAGATAAACGGACTGATTTTATGTCCGTAAATTTCCTGAAAATGATTTTGCGTGAGTTCAAAAGTTTTAAAAACCCCTTCCCGAATAGCAATGCTAGGAACTACAATAATAAACTTACTCCAACCGTATTTTTTATTAAACTCATACATGGTGCGGATATAAGTATAGGTTTTTCCTGTACCTGTTTCCATTTCTATGGTAAAGTTGTAACCAATGTTTGCACCTTTTACAACATCTAATTTTTGATTTTCAATTAAATAATGTTCACGCTGTACGCCCACTACGTTTTCAAAAATTTGTTCCGGTGTTATTTGAACAGCACTGTTTCTATAACCGATTAACTCCTCAACACCAAAATCTAATGTTGTGATTCCAGCCGCTTGTTCTTTGGCTTTGCGTACTATTTCAGCTGTTTTTTCAAGGGTAAAGTGATTTGTTTTTAGGGTTTGTCCTTCAAAACATTGTACCACTGCATTTACAGCATCTATTTGAAAACTTTGTTCTTTAAATTGTAAATTCATTAATTTTCGGTCTTTGTTGAGTTAATTAAATCCTTCACATCAACATCCAGCAGCTTTGCAATGGCTAAAAACATCTCCATCGATGGTTGGATTTCGTTAGTAACCCATCGGGAAACGGTAACTTCGCTTTTTCCTAATTGCTCAGCCAACCATTTATTGGTTCTACTCTTTTCGGCAAGAATAACTTTTAATCTATTGATTTTCATTAGATGTTATTTTATTAACATTTGACGGTAAAAATAAGAAGAAAATCTTCAAATTTCACTAGTATTTTAGATTCAAATGGAGATATTTATTGTTCCATAATTCCTAATTCCTAATTCCTAATTCCCAATTCAAATCTTTCAATTACAAATTTTCATTTAAAGGCAAAAAACCTTTCTTGCTCAAAATATGAATAACAGCCCTCAACAAATAATTATTATCAAATCGCAATACATATTTTCTAACACTATCTCGCTCAGAAGTAAGCATCTTTTTTTCTTGTAGCATTTTTATTTGCCTCGAAATTTCAGACTTAGCCTTTCCTTTGAAAATAGGTTCCAAATCTACATTTTGCATTACCTGTTTTTCTATAACCACTTTTAGCATTTTAGATTCCGTATCTGTTATTACCTTTCTTTCTAATGAATAATTAATGGCAGGTATCAGTATCTCTGATTTTAGAAAATCGTAATCCAGCAATTTGTCAATCTTTTCAATTTCTTCTTTTAATCCTTTCAAAACATATTGGCACCAAGCTTTTATTCCTTTATCCGTGCCACTATCAGCAAGTGCAAGATGTTCATAATATTCATTTCTGTCGTTACAAAATACCGCCGTTGGATTTACGATTCTGCCAATGTTTAGGTTAAACCCGTTTTTTATCAACAGGGCATAAGTAAACAAACGTACAGTTCTTCCATTCCCATTGCCAAAGGGATGAATCCAAACAAAACGATGATGAGCAATTGCTATTTTTAGTAAATCGTATTTTGAAGCATCTTCATTGTTGAGAAACTGAATCAACTCATCCATATATCCATCTATCTGATAAGGTGCAGGTGGTATGTGATTTGATTGAGCTATCTTTACTGGATGAGACCGATATTGACCGGGTGCTTTATCGCCCTCTCCTTGCGGTGGAATGGGCAAATCCTTAACGATTAATTGATGCAACTCGCTGATGAATGACTTATTAATTGGATGATCCTTAACTATTTCTTCAATAAATTCCATTGCTTTTTCGATATTCATAATTTCGCGAATGGAATAAGAAACCTGCGTTTCCTCACTTTCTGCTAATCTTGTGGTTTCAATATATTCAGCAATTGTGGTGTTATTACCCTCAATTCGTGCAGAACCTATACTTTCTAAGGTATGGAACAAATGTTTTAGCTGAAAGAAAACCTGTGGGTGCGTAGTCCCTTCCAATTTCCTCCTCCGAAGGTGATCCAGTTCGATAATTAAATCTGTTAAATCATCATCAAAGTCTGGCGTAACTAATTTTAACTCGTAGGGTATAAATTTCGGATGAACCATAATTATTTTTACCTTTTATAAAGTGTAAATATAAAAAACATTTCAATAGTTTTTTAAAATCATTTCAACATTAAAAAAAATTTATTTCATATTATTTTGTATAACTATTTGATTATAAAAATATTATAAGTTATTTTATAGTTATTTTTTTAACAACCAAATTATAAATCATTTCAATAATAAAAAAAGAACATTTAACGTTCAGAACAAAGAACATAGCCTTTTTTCCCTTTTACATGCTAAAAAAACATTTGCCATTCTATATGCCGCTATGATTGCTTACTTTTTTTCACCACATATTTACATAGCTTCTATCTTTCAAAAAACCTATACACCTATGTGTTCACCATTTATTTTTTCCTTAATTGAAAATTCATAATTCGTAATTCCCAATTTTTATTTACCATATATAATCGCTCATCTTCATATCTGTTTGCATTTATTCAAATCATGCGATTTTATTAAACAAACAAAAATATTGTAAGACTCAAATTAAATTAGCTACTTTCAAACTCTTTCCTTAAATTTTATAAAATTTTGAGATTCTTTTGGATTTTTCTGTATTTATTTATTCATGATGATGGGTTGTATATCAATAGTTCTCAATCAGAAGTTTTGTAAACCACTTTTCCATCTTTATTGATTGCTTTCAATATTTCGAGACGGATTTCACTTTTGGTACTTATATGCTCATGATATTAGTTTTTGGTAAAAAACCAAAAACTTTCAGAAAATAAATTATAAAAAAAACCGCCATAAACATTTCGTTTACAGCGGTTTCTTTAATTTATTTTTATTGATGTTAATCAATTCTTATTTTACTTCTTCAAAATCTGCATCGGCTACATTGTCATTGCCACCGGCATGAGCCTCTTGGTGGGCTTGTTGGTCGCCACCTGCTTGTTGTCCTTGTGCATAGATATCTTCGCTAGCGGCATTCCAAGCGGTATTTAAAGCTTCCATGGCGGTATCAATACCGGCGATGTCTTCTGCTTTGTGCGCTTCCTTTAATTTATTTAAAGCCGCTTCGATATTAGCTTTTTTATCAGCCGGGATTTTATCTCCATATTCTTTTAATTGTTTTTCAGAATTGAAGATTAAGCCATCCGCCATATTCAATTTCTCAACACGCTCACGCACTTGCTGGTCGGCTTCTTCATTAGCTTTAGCATCGTTTTTCATTCTTTCGATTTCCTCTTTGCTTAATCCGGAACCCGCCTCGATACGGATATTTTGTTGTTTACCTGTACCTTTATCTTTAGCCGTAACGTTTAAGATACCATTCGCATCAATATCAAAAGTAACTTCAATTTGAGGTACTCCTCTTGGTGCCGGTGGAATATCGTTTAATACGAACTTACCTAAAGATTTGTTTTGGTTGGCCATAGGACGCTCTCCTTGAACTACATTGATTTCAACACTTGGTTGGTTATCACTTGCAGTGGAGAAAGTTTCCGATTTTTTAGTAGGGATAGTTGTATTAGATTCGATTAATTTGGTCATCACACCACCATAAGTTTCGATACCTAAAGATAATGGGGTTACATCTAATAATAATACATCTTTTACATCTCCGGTCAATACACCACCTTGAATTGCAGCACCAATAGCCACTACCTCATCAGGGTTTACAGATTTGTTAGGTTTTTTGCCAAAGAATTGTTCTACAACTTCCTGAATCTTAGGAATACGTGTAGAACCACCTACTAAAATCACTTCGTCGATTTCGTTTTTGTCTAAACCGGCATCTTTTAATGCTTTACGGCAAGGCTCCAAAGTACGCTCTACCAAGCTGTCTGTTAATTGTTCAAATTTTGCACGGCTTAATTTCACTACTAAGTGCTGAGGTACGCCATCGATTGCAGTAATGTAAGGCAGATTGATTTCTGTTTCTTGAGAAGAAGACAATTCTATTTTTGCTTTTTCTGAAGCTTCTTTCAATCGTTGCCAAGCCATAGGATCTTTGTGTAAATCTATGGTTGGGTGGTCTTTTCTGAATTCTTCAGATAACCAATCCATGATAGTCTTATCAAAGTCGTCACCTCCTAAGTGGGTATCGCCATTAGTAGATTTTACCTCAAAAACGCCATCACCTAATTCAAGAATAGAAACGTCAAAAGTACCACCACCAAGGTCAAATACTACGATTTTGCTTTCATGTTTTTTATCCAAACCATAAGCTAAAGCTGCTGCTGTAGGCTCGTTGATGATTCTCTTTACAGTAAGACCAGCAATTTCACCGGCTTCTTTTGTAGCTTGACGTTGTGCATCGTTAAAATAAGCTGGTACGGTAATTACAGCTTCTGTAACATCTTGACCTAAAAAGTCTTCAGCAGTTTTCTTCATTTTTTGAAGGATCATTGCAGATATCTCTTGAGGCGTGTAAAGTCTTCCTTCGATGTCCACACGTGGTGTGTTATTGTCACCTTTTACCACTTTATAAGCATTGTGGGTCATTTCGTTTCCAATTTCGTCAAAACGACGACCCATAAAACGTTTAATAGAGCTAACGGTGTTGGTAGGGTTGGTGATAGCTTGACGTTTAGCAGGATCGCCCACTTTACGTTCACCATTTTTCAAAAAAGCTACAACGGATGGAGTCGTTCTACGACCTTCATCGTTAGCTATTACAACCGGTTCGTTTCCTTCCATTACGGATACGCAAGAGTTGGTTGTTCCTAAGTCGATTCCTATAATCTTTCCCATAATACTTTATAACTAAATTTTTATTTTATAAATTGTTTTAATCTTAATGGTTCAATTTTTTTGCCAATGTTTTTTCAAATGTAAATTTGTCAGACATCATGACAATTTAATAAAAAACTACCTTTTCTTTATGACGAAAAAGGTAGTAAATATGAATTTTTATGCCAAGATGAAATGAACAAAGAAAGGAAAAGAAAAATTTTGGTCCTTTAGATCCTAGCTTTTCAGCTATATTGGATTAAGCCCTTTCGCTTAACTCTAACCATCTCATCTCTTTTTCCTCTAAAAGTTCAATGATTATTGCAATGCGGTCTGCCATCTGCTGTATTTTTTGAAAATCAGCTTGTCCTAAGCTCATTTCGGTTTCCAAGTTTGTTTTTTCTTGTTCCAGCTCCGGTATTTCTTTGTCTAATTGTTCTAATTCTCTTTTTTCTTTGAAGGAAAGTTTTGCAGTTGCCGGCTTATTTGCAATTATTGGAGGGGCATCTTCAATAGTGTTATTTACTTGTTCTTGGTTTTCTTTTATGCTTTTTGCTTTTTGTTCTGCCTTTTCTATATCTCGATATTGGGAGTAATTGCCCGGGAAATCTCTGATTTCACCATTACCCTCAAAAACAAAAAGATGATCCACTATTTTGTCCATAAAATAACGGTCGTGGGATATGATAATGATACAGCCGGGGTAGTCTTGCAGGAATTCTTCTAAAATATCTAAAGTGGGTAAATCCAGGTCGTTTGTAGGCTCATCCAAAATCAAAAAATTAGGATTACGGAATAAGACCGTTAATAATTGTAGTCTTTTCTTTTCGCCACCACTTAATTTTGAGATAAAAGTAAATTGTTTTTGAGGAGTGAATAAAAATTTCTCTAAGAATTGAGCGGCACTCACCTTGGAGCCATCTACCAATGGAAAAAATTCTGCTATGTCTTTTACGTATTCAATCACTCTTTGATCTTCTGTTAAGACTAATCCGTCTTGAGAGAAGTCGCCAAAAGTTACGGTTTCTCCAATATTAATTTTCCCGGAGTCTGCTTGTTCTTTTCCTAAGAGCATATTAATAAAGGTAGTTTTGCCGGCTCCGTTTTCGCCAACAATTCCTAATCTTTCTCCTTTCTTGAAGGTGTAGTCGAAACCTTTTAGAATTATTTTATCTCCAAAAGACTTGTAAAGTTTTTTTATTTCTGCAATTTTTCCACCCAAGCGGGTCATCTTCATTTGCAATTCCAATTGGGCATCGTTTATTTTCTTTTTTGCCCTTGCTTCCCAGTCGTAGAAGGCTTCTTCTCTTGCTTTAGACTTGGTCGTTCTTGCTTTGGGCTGTTTTCGCATCCATTCCAATTCCTTACGGTATCGGTTTTGTGCTTTGTCAATAGAGGCCAACTCTTGCTCTTGACGAATTGATTTTTGTTCTAGATATTTTTCATAATTCCCTTTGGTGAAGTATAAGTTCCTTTGGTCCATTTCCCAAATTTCGGTACATACATTATCCAAAAAATACCGGTCGTGGGTTACTAATAACAATGTCAACTTATCCTGGCTTAAATAATGTTCCAGCCATTCTATCATGCTAACATCCAGGTGGTTGGTAGGTTCGTCCAATATTAATAAGGTATGCTTATGTTCAAAATCCATATCTATTAAGATTTTTGCCAAGGCTATTCTTTTCTTCTGACCTCCGGAAAGAGTATTTACTTTTTGGTCTAAATGATGGATGTTAAGCTTACCTAGTATTTGTTTTACAGTGCTGTCATAATGCCAAGCATTGAGTTCGTCCATTTGCTGTATGGTTTCAGCAAGTAGTGTAGGGTCGGGTGGGGTGGTGCTATCGGTTAGGCTTTCATATTTTTTAAGCACATTGACTACCGGATGGTCATAGCTTAGGATGTTTTCTAAGATATTAAGATCTTCAATCAAAGAAGGTTCTTGATTGAGCAAAACGACCTTTACATCTTTATGTATCCATATTTTACCTTCTTCGGGATGTTCCTTTCCCATGATGATTTTTAGTAAAGTAGATTTCCCGGTACCATTTAAAGCCACTAAAGCTATTTTGTCGCCTTCATTAATATTGAAGCTAATATTGTCAAACAGCGGTTTATCCGCATAAGTTTTGGTTAAATTATCTGCTGAAACGTAATGCATAGACTACAAAGGTAGTATTAAAAAAGTAGTCTAAAAAAGGGATAGAAAAAGTTTTTTATAAAAAAATAAAAAAAAGTGAATAAAAAATTTGTTTAGAAAAAAACGCTTCATTACCTTTGCATTCCTTTCAAGGAAGGAGTAAATGCCCAGATGGCGGAATTGGTAGACGCGCTAGACTCAAAATCTGGTTTCAGCAATGGAGTGCAGGTTCGATTCCTGTTCTGGGCACCAAAGAGAAAAAGGTTAATGTAATCTTTGTCATTGAAGTTCTTTTAAATAAAATAAAAGGAATGGAAGCATAGCTCAGCTGGTTCAGAGCATCTGCCTTACAAGCAGAGGGTCCGCGGTTCGAATCCGTGTGCTTCCACTAATTACTTTTTAGAATTAAGAATGAAAAATGAAAAATAGTGATTTGTAATTCATAATTTATTATTTATAATTCATAATTAAAAAGGAAGCATAGCTCAGCTGGTTCAGAGCATCTGCCTTACAAGCAGAGGGTCCGCGGTTCGAATCCGTGTGCTTCCACTAATTACTTTTTAGAATTAAGAATGAAAAATGAAAAATAGTGATTTGTAATTCATAATTTATTATTTATAATTCATAATTAAAAAGGAAGCATAGCTCAGCTGGTTCAGAGCATCTGCCTTACAAGCAGAGGGTCCGCGGTTCGAATCCGTGTGCTTCCACACTCCTTTAAAGACTGTCTGAATGTCGTCATAAAGAATGTTTATCTACATTATCTTACAGATAGAATGTTCCCATTGATGGCTTTTTGGTTTTTAGATTGTATTGCGGTATTATCAACTATTGAATATTTGCTGGCTGCCATTTTTTATTAAATGATATATTCTTTTGTTGCGCTGTTATCGTTTTAAGGGATTTTTAGAATTTTTTTTTAAACAATGTATCGGGAGCAAAATAATTTTTTATAATTAATTTTTTATATTAAAAATATAAATTACCTTTGCAGTCCGAAAAACTAAAGTATTAAGAATGCCAACTATTCAACAATTAGTTCGTAAAGGACGTACAGTTATTAAAGCTAAGTCAAAATCTCCTGCTTTGGACGAGTGTCCACAGCGTCGTGGTGTATGTACTCGTGTATATACCACTACCCCTAAAAAACCAAACTCTGCACTTCGTAAAGTAGCCAAAGTGCGTTTAACCAACAAAATCGAGGTTATTGCCTATATTCCTGGTGAAGGTCACAACTTACAAGAGCACTCTATCGTATTGATTCGTGGTGGTCGTGTAAAAGACTTACCGGGTGTACGTTATCACATTGTTCGTGGTGCATTGGATACTGCCGGTGTGAAAGACAGAAAACAGTCCCGTTCTAAATATGGTACTAAGAAAGAAAAAGCAAAAAAATAATCCGAAATTATAGTTAAATTCACTCGAAATGAGAAAACAACAAGCAAAAAAATTACCTTTGGCTCCAGATCCAAAGTTTAATGATAAATTAGTTACCCGCTTCGTTAACACTATGATGTGGGATGGTAAAAAAACTACAGCATTCACTATCTTCTATGATGCAATTGATAAGGTATCTCAAATGACTAATGAAGATGGTTATGAAGTATGGAAAAAAGCCTTACAAAATGTAACTCCTGCCGTAGAGGTTCGTAGTCGTCGTATTGGTGGTGCTACTTTCCAAATTCCTACTGAGGTGAGACCAGACAGAAAAATTTCTGTTTCTATGAAATGGTTAATCCGTTTCTCTCGTGAACGTCACGGAAGAACTATGGCCGATAAATTAGCTAACGAAATCGTAGCAGCTTCTAAAGGTGAAGGTGCTGCTTTCAAAAGAAAAGAAGATACTCACCGTATGGCAGAAGCCAACAAGGCATTTGCTCACTTTAGAGTTTAATCTTACAAAGAAATATTCTTTTAGAAAAAAAGGATTAGCCGAAATGGTTAATCCTTTTTTATTTTCAAATAGGCTTAAAAGAATGTTTTCTCCTACAATTCCGCACTCCTTCACTTGTTCACCTCTTCAACCGTTACTAGTCTCCCTATTCATTCTTTAAAGTAACCAGCTCTGGATATTGCTGTAATCTTGGGATATGAATGTTATTAGAGTCTCCAATAATAGAAGTTGACCCTAAATTTATGGGGCTTATTTAATTTTTCTAGTAGTTATTCTTTAAACGTAAATTATAAGTATCAAAGTGGATTTGGCTTTGTATATAAGTTTTTTAAGATGTAAATTATTATTTGACTACTTTATTTTTTTATTAATGGTATAATATTGTTTTTCCTCCAAAATGCCTGTCTTTTTTTGATTTTTTTATTGGTGAACCAAGATTTTTTTAATTTTTGATAAATTTAAAATTTTTTGTTTCGAAATTACGAGTAATTTGTAATACATATAATCCGGGTAATAAACGCTCTATATTTATTCTTTCATTAATAGGTCCGTTCTTTTGGATTTGCCCTTTCAAAACCGCATTCCCAAATACATCGGTTATCCGATAGTCCATTGTTTTTTCAGATGACTTCCCTTGAATGAATAGATATTTGTTTGCAGGGTTAGGACTTATGCTCCATTGCATTTCTTTTGACCCATCTCTAATTTGCACTCCAATAGTATTTACTGTATTCGAGGTGAATTTACAATTGCATGATCCTTCTGCAATAACAAAATAATTGCCATCTTCAATAATTATCATTTGTGGACTATTGCTTGTATTGACCAATTGATTATTGCGATACCAGTCATAACTAAGATAACCGGTATCTGCCAAAAGGGTATCTTGATTTTGAACCAGATTAATAATTGTTGAAGGACAAGAATAAGTTTGGCTCCATCGTCCAAAAAGACCTGATGGCTTACCTTGAGGTTTATTGGACAAAAAACTTAATGGTGTTGCTAAACTATCCAAATTTGTCCATGATGAAAAATAGATATTATCTCTGGTATCTAAACTAATATCAGAAATTGGAACATCATAATAGCTGCCCATTAGCAATTGTCCGGCTGTGTCGAACTTGGCGATGTAACCACCTTGTGCTTGTGTGGTTGGATAGCTACAATCTGTAGCAATATTGCTTGCACTTTCAGTGGAGCCAGATATATACAAGGCTTCATTTTTAGAACCTATTATTAAGGATGAATTGGTAAAAGATGCACTACCAAAGTAGTCGTTATTAGGGTTTGTTTCCATATTGCTTCCTCCAAAATATGTTCCCCATATTCTTTGTCCCATACTATTAAATTTCATTATAAATGCATCGCTCATTCCTTGAAGTATGGGTTGGTATGAACCAGTGGTGCCTATATTGGTAGTACTCCAAGTACTTCCATAAATATAAATATTACCCTGAACATCTTCATTGATATTTTGTATGTAGGTGGAATTATTGCCCCCTATAACAGTTCCCCATAGCCTATTGCCACTACTGTCAAATTTTGCTAAAAAGCTTCCAGAGCCAAATTCTAAGGTATCTAAAAATGTGCCTGGAGTAACAAAAGTTGAGGCAGAACTAAATAAAGGGCCCAAAGTCAAACCTGCTACTATTATATTGCCGCTTTGTTCGGCATAAACTGCCGTGGCATAATCCTTATGCTCTCCACCATAATAAGTACCCCATATTCGTTGCCCGGTACTATCAAACTTTACAATAAACGCATCGCTACTAAGTGGCCAAAGAGAATAGGGCAACGAAGATATTGGTATTCTCGTAGTGTCTTTTTGTTCTTGATAACTTCCTGTAGTACTAATGCCTTGCGTTTTTGTTGAAGATCCTACCAAATATATATTTCCTGTTGCATCAAAACTAGTACGCCAATGTGTTTGAACTGTTCCTATTTCAGGTGGAGAAAAAGGAGCCATATCGTAATAGGTACCCCAAATTCGCTGTCCTTGGGGGTTAAATTTTGCCAAAAAACCTGCCCCAACCACTGAGGTGGCATTGTAAAAACCATTGGATGTGGCTATGCCAGTCTTTGCTTTACTAAGACCATTAATATAAATATTGCCAAATGGGTCAATAGATAATGAGGGAATAAAGGTGAGATTTTCACCTCCGTAATAAGTAGCCCAAAGTCTATTACCGGCAGTGTCAAATCGAGCCAAAAACAAATCTCCTTTTTGATAGTTAGTCAAAGAAGAATCAAAAGGACCAATTGCTGCCTTATGGCTGCCTGGAGTGGCGATTCCTAAGCTGTCCTTAGTGAAGCCACAAATATAAATAGTATTATTCGTTTTGTCATATTGAATGGCAGTTACTCTAGTGTATTCACCACCATAATAACTTGCCCAATCTAAAGATAGTTGTTGCCCAATAAGTAAATTTGAATACAACAATATTTGGGACAAAAGAAATAAAAAGCGTAAGTAATTTTTCATTTGTAAAATATTTTTTGTAATTTTATTAAAAAGTATTTTAACAAACAAATAAAATTAAATTAAATGAAAAAAGTAATTCTGTTTTTAACCTTGTTTTTTGTTATAGGCATTTCCTATAATGCTAAAGCCCAAAATATATTAACCGTAATTAATTTTACCGGTTGCACCTTTAATATAGGCACTTATGACGGTAACATTCAACTTGTTGGTCCTTTTTCCCTTTTTAATACTCCAGTTACAGGATTTACACATACCGGCACACGTTTATGGTGGGATGGAGCTTATGCCGTTCAATCAGTTTGGATAGGAGGGCCTACTGTTGTTACGGGTGCTGCTGTTGGAATATTCCCACCCTGCAATCCATTGTCACCTGTTGGATATACTGCAACATTAACTCAAGTAGGTGTCAATTTGCAATTGATGATTCAATAAGCAACTTAAGTTTTTTCGTAATAAAATTCTTTTTAGATTGAATAAGTTCAGGTAATATTCGAAAAAAATTAATTTTGTTTTAAAAGATTTTGCTAAAAAAGTATTAATAAAGCACTTGCCTTTGATAATTAAGAATAAATAATTGAATTTTGTCCAAAAATGATTAATGCTTAGAAAAATTGTTTTTCTTTTCTTGTTGATTTTAATAAGTTCGCACACCTTATGGGCTCAATTTAATGATTCTGTCCATTTTAAAACTACGATGTCGCTTTCCGGGAATTTTAATAAGACGAGCGAAGGACTCACCATGCTATTTAATAATGGGGTTGGTTTCGGAATTAAATATGAGGATTTGGAAGTAAATAGTTCTGGTAAGTGGTTATATGGTAAAAACCCCCAGCAATTAACCAATAATGACTGGACTGCCTCAGCTGATTTTGATTTTAACACAGAACATAAACCATTAAATTTATGGGGACTGTTTAATTTTTCGAGTAGTTATTCCTTAAATGTTAATTATAAATATCAAAGTGGAATAGGTTTTGTATATAAGTTTTTTGATTCCTCAGATTTTAAATTGAGCATCAGTGATGGTATATTATATGATTATAGCAGCGTTAATACCAGTAATACTGATAAGCTGGAATATGAAACCTATCGAAACTCTTTAAGGGTAAAGGCGAGCTATAACTTTAATCAAAAAATAAAAAGTAATTTGGTTTTTTATCATCAGCCATCTCTAAACTTAAAGAATGATTATATTATTAGCAGTAATTTGAATTTGAGTTTTAAGATATGGAAATGGATAAACTTTAATACAGGCTTGACTTATAATAAGAACAGTAAGACGGATAAAGAAAATCTAATCATGACCTATGGAATAGTTTCAGAAAGATTTTTTTAAAATATTTTAAAAATTAATTTGGTAAATCAAAAATAGTGTTTACCTTTGCACTCCAAAATAATAAAGGAAGTTTTTTGAATTATGTCACAACGCATTCGCATTAAGTTAAAATCTTACGACCACAATTTGGTTGATAAGTCTGCAGAAAAAATCGTTAAGACGGTAAGAAGTACCGGAGCAGTAGTTACAGGACCTATTCCTTTGCCAACAGACAAGAAAATTTACACGGTGTTACGTTCACCACACGTAAATAAGAAGGCAAGAGAGCAATTCCAATTGACTACCCATAAACGTCTTTTAGATATCTATACATCAAGCAGTAAGACTGTAGATGCATTATCTAAATTGGATTTACCAAGTGGAGTTGATGTAGAAATCAAAGCCTAAGTAGATCAAAAATAATTTAATAGCGAAAGCAATGTTCTTTAATTAAAATGGTAAATCGGCTAATCCCTCTTTGAAAACTATATTTCAAAATAGGGCGCTTAGCTAAGGGTGTCGGACACAGTTCCGGTTTTCCATTAAGCTATTAATTATAATTTTAAAATTATTATGAGGTGTTAGCATCTCTTTGTAAAAAACAGAAAATTTATTAACAACAATATGAAAGGTATTATTGGCAAGAAAATCGGCATGACTAGCGTGTTCGAAGCTAATGGAAAGCAAGTAGCTTGCACCATTATCGAAGCCGGCCCTTGTGTAGTTACTCAGAAAAAAACTGAAGAAACTGACGGTTACAATTCGCTTCAAATTGCTTATGGCACTCGTAAAGAAAAAAATACGCCTAAAGCACTTCTTAATCATTTCGCAAAAGCAAATACAGACCCAAAAGCTGTAGTAAAAGAAATTCGTAACTGTAGCCTTGAAGCTCAAGTGGGCGAAACTATCACTTGCGAAATTTTTGCTGAAGGTGAAAAAGTTAATGTTATCGGTACCTCTAAAGGTAAAGGTTTCCAAGGTGTAGTTAAACGCCATGGTTTTGCCGGTGTTGGTGAATCTACCCATGGACAACATGACCGTGAAAGAGCTCCAGGTTCTATCGGTGCGTCTTCTTATCCTAGCCGTGTATTAAAAAATATGAAGATGGCAGGTCGTATGGGTGGCGACAGAGTGAAGGTTAAAGCCTTAAAAGTAATGAAAGTGTTCCCTGAGCAAAACTATATCGTTATTGCCGGATCTATTCCAGGACACAATGGTTCCATCGTTTTAATTCAGAAATAATCATGCAAATAGAAGTTTTAAATAGCAAAGGAGAAAAAACCGGTCGTTCCGTTGAGTTACCTGAAGATATTTTTAATATCGAACCTAACGATCACGTTGTTTATCTTTCAGTTAAACAATATTTAGCGGCTCAAAGATTAGGAAATCACAACACTAAAGGTCGTTCTGACGTTCAAGGTTCTAGCCGTAAATTACACCGTCAAAAAGGTACAGGAGGTTCTCGTAAGGGTAATATCCGTAACCCATTATATCGTGGTGGTGGTAATGTTCATGGTCCTAAACCACACTCTTACGATTTTAAATTAAACCGTAAAGTGAAAGATTTAGCTAAAATGTCTGCATTGACTTATAAAGCTAAAGATAATCAAATTCTTGTTTTAGAAGATTTGAATGTTGAAACTCCAAATACCAAAACTATGTTAGGTGTTTTAGGAAATCTTCAAATCGCTAACAATAAAGTTTTATTGGTAAATGCTGATTATGACCGTAACTTTTACTTGAGCGTTCGTAATTTACCAAAAGTGAAAGCAAGCGTTTTAAGCGATATCAATACTTATGATATCCTTAATGCTAAAACTTTAGTATTTACTGAAAGTGCTGCCAAAATTTTTACTGACGCAGTAGAAGCAGTAGAAGCATAATTAATAAAATTATTGTAAGGGTTGAAAAGCCTTAATTTAAAGTAAAATTTTTAAAAATGAGACTTCAAGAAATAATTGTTCGCCCGGTAATTACCGAAAAAGTAAACGGTCAAATGGAAAAAAGTAACCGTTATACTTTCGTAGTGGACAAGCGTTCCAATAAAGTGGAAATCAAAGAAGCAGTAGAAAAGTTCTACAACGTTAAGATTACTGATGTAAACACGATTGTAGTTCCTGCAAAAAATAAAAGCCGTTTTACTAAAGCCGGATATGTACAAGGTCGTAAGCCTTCTTACAAAAAAGCTATCGTAACATTGGCAGAGGGTGAATCCATTGATTTGTTTTCATTCTAATATTTAAATAAATATTTAATTAACAGTTTGGACAACTATTGGCATAATGCCAGATAAACAAACTAAATAAAATAAAAATGGCTTTAAGAAAATTTAAACCAACAACTCCGGGTACTAGACATAGAACAAGTAATGCTTATGCAGAAATTACTACTAATGTGCCTGAAAAGAGTTTGATTGAAAGAAAAACAAGAAACTCCGGCCGTAACTCTAAAGGTCGTATGACCGTCCGCAATATCGGCGGTGGTCATAAAAAACACTATCGTATCATCGACTTCAAACGTAACAAGGCTAATATTCCTGCTACTGTAAAGTCTATTGAATATGATCCAAACCGTACTGCTTTCATCGCCTTGTTATCTTATGCTGATGGTGAAAAGCGTTATATTATCGCTCCACAAGGATTAGAAGTAGGTGCTACTGTAATCAGCGGTGAAAGTGTTGCTCCAGAAGTAGGTAATGCTTTAATGATGAAAAACATGCCTTTGGGTACTGTAATTCATAATATCGAAATGCAACCTGGTAAAGGTGGTGCTATCGCTCGCTCTGCTGGTACTTATGCTCAATTGTCTGCAAAAGAAGAAAAATTTGCAGTATTGAAAATGCCATCCGGTGAATTGCGTAAAGTATTAAATGTATGTTATGCCACTGTAGGTGTTGTGTCTAACAGTGACCACCAATTAGAATCTGTGGGTAAAGCAGGTCGTAACCGTTGGAAAGGTCTTCGTCCTCGTGTAAGAGGTGTGGCCATGAACCCAGTAGATCACCCAATGGGTGGTGGTGAAGGTAAATCTTCAGGTGGACACCCACGTTCTCGTACCGGTAAATACGCTAAAGGAGAAAAAACACGCAGTAAAACTAAAGCATCTAATGCTTTGATTATTCAACGTGCTAAGAAGAAAAAATAATAATTAATTTTAAACGATAAAATGGATTCTGAATAAGAATCAAATCATCAAAAAAACGCAATAATGGGTCGTTCAATTAAAAAAGGTCCTTACGTGGACCATAACTTAGAAGCTAAAGTTCTTTCACAAAACGAAGCTGGAGCTAAAAAAACAGTTATTAAGACTTGGAGCCGTCGCTCTACTATCACTCCTGATTTTGTAGGTCATACTTTTGCTGTTCATAACGGAAACAAATTTATTCCTGTTTATGTTACTGAATATATGGTAGGTCACAAATTAGGTGAGTTTTCTCCAACTCGTAACTTCAAAGGACATAGCGGAGATAAAAAGAAATAATAACAAAAATCATTAAAACTAAACAATTGGCGTAAGCTAATAAATAAAAGTTAAACAATGGAAGCAATAGCTCGTTTAAGAAATTATCCAACTTCACCACGCAAAATGCGTTTATTAGCGGATTTAATCCGTGGTATGGAAGTTGAAAAAGCTTTAAGTATTTTAAAGTATAGCACCAAGCACCCTTCAGTAGCCTTAGAAAAATTATTATTAAGTGCTATTGACAACTGGAAACAAAAGAACGAAGGTGAGGATATCGCTGATGCTAACTTAACGGTAAAAACAATAATGGTTGACGGTGGACGTATGATCAAGCGTATGTTACCTGCTCCTCAAGGTCGTGCATACCGTGTTCGTAAGCGCAGTAATCACGTAACATTAATTGTTGATAGTAAAAATTAATTAAAAAATATTTTGGAGGATTTTATGTCCTCCAAAAAGAAAAATAAATCAAGACAATGGGTCAAAAAGCAAATCCAATAGGTAATCGTTTAGGAATCATCCGCGGATGGGATTCTATGTGGTATAGCGACAAAAAACAATACAGCAAAAATTTAGTAGAGGATCATAAAATCCGTACTTATTTAAATGCCCGTATTAATAAAGGTGGCGTAGCACGTATCGTTATCGAGCGTACACTTGGTAAGTTAATTGTTACTATTCATACTTCTAAGCCTGGTATCATTATCGGTAAAGGTGGTCAAGAAGTTGATAGAATCAAAGAAGAAATCAAAAAATTAACTGGCAATTCTGACGCTCAAATTAATATCCTTGAAATTCGTCGCCCTGAAACTGATGCACAATTAGTAGGGGAGTCTATCGCTCGTCAAATCGAAGGTCGTGTGAGCTACAAGAGAGCTATTAAAATGGCTATCACTACTGCCATGAGAATGGGTGCAGAAGGTATTAAGGTTAAAGCCAGTGGTCGTTTAGGTGGTGCAGAGATTGCACGCTCTGAAGAGATTAAGCAAGGCCGTACCCCATTACACACTTTCCGTATGGATATCGATTATTCCAACGTTTATGCTATGACAGTATATGGAAAAATCGGGTTGAAAGTATGGATTTGTAAAGGTGAAGTTTTAGGCAAACGCGAATTAAATCCTAATATCACTTCCGGAGCTACCGACAGAAAAGGTGGTGAAAGATTTGAACGCCGTGGTAATGATCGTGGAGACCGAAGAGGTGGTGGTGCTCCTCGTGGAAGAAACAGTCGCCAACAAAAAGATTAATATTCCAATAAAGAATATTATCCATAATTAATAAAAAATTTTTAGTACATCTGATTACTGAGGCTCTGAAAAATTAACCCTCATAATTAGCAAAAAAATAATAAAATGTTACAACCAAAAAGAGTAAAACGTCGTAAACAGCATAAAGGCCGCATTAAAGGTGATGCTCATCGCGGAACTACTGTAGCATTTGGTTCTTTCGGATTGAAAGCTTTAGAACCTAAATGGATTACAAACCGTCAAATAGAAGCAGCTCGTCAGGCAATGACCAGACACATGAAACGTGAAGGTACTGTTTGGATTCGTATTTTCCCTGATAAACCAATTACTGCAAAACCTGCTGAAGTACGTATGGGTAAAGGTAAAGGTAGCTTAGAATACTGGGCAGCTGTTGTTAAACCTGGAACTATTATGTTTGAAGTGGAAGGTGTTCCAATGGAATTAGCTCAAGCAGCGATGCACTTAGCAGCTCAAAAATTACCTATTAAAACAAAATTTGTAGTTCGTCACGATTTCGCTTAAGAATAGACTTATTTTCAATTTTAGTTTTTAAAATAAAAAGCATTTGCTGTAAAGCAATACCAAAAAAATAAATAATTAGTATAATGGCAAAGTCAAAACAACAAGAAGACTACCGTAATTTGAGCGATGAGGTTCTTCAAGATACTATTTCATCTGAGGTAAATCGTTTAAACCAAATGAAGTTTAGCCATGCTGTAAATCCAATTGAAAATCCAATGGTGATTAGAAGCATACGTCGCCAAATTGCTCAGTTGAAAACTGAACAGCATAAAAGAAAACTTAATAAATAAAATATTTCGTCATCATGACTGTAGAAAGAAAAACAAGAAAAAGCCGTATAGGTTTAGTAACCAGCGATAAGATGGATAAAACAATTACCGTTGCTGTTGAACGTAAAGTGAAACACCCTTTATACGGTAAGTTTTTGAAAAAAACTACAAAATATCATGCTCACGATGAGACTAACCAATGCGGTATCGGTGACACCGTTCGTATTATGGAAACTCGTCCTTTGAGTAAGACTAAATGCTGGAGATTAGTAGAAGTAATCGAAAAAGCAAAGTAATTTTTTCAAAACAAAATTTTTATCTGCACTCCTGAAATAGTGATGCAGCGCTGAAATCCAAAAGCTCCATAAAAAGAGCATATTTTAAAAACAAAAAGCGAATAGCTAAACATTTAATAAAATGATACAGCAAGAATCAAGGCTTAAAGTAGCAGACAATAGTGGTGCCAAAGAAGTACTTTGTATCAGAGTTTTAGGTAACTCCGGTCAAGTATATGCTTATGTAGGCGACCAAATTGTAGTGTCTATTAAAGATGCCACACCTAATGGAGGTGTAAAAAAAGGTACTGTTTCCAAAGCCGTAATAGTTAGAACTAAACATAAAGTTCGTCGTAAAGACGGTTCATACATCAGCTTCGATGAGAATGCTGTAGTATTGTTGAATAATTCTGGAGATCCAAGAGGTACCCGTATCTTTGGACCTGTAGCCAGAGAATTACGTGATAAAGGATATATGAAAATTGTTTCTTTAGCACCAGAAGTATTATAAAATAATTTTCGTACCTTTGCCACTCAAATTTTTTGTGGCATCAAGAATTTATAAAAATGAAAACTAGATTCAGACCAAAATTCAATATTAAAAAGGGTGACCAAGTTGCTGTTATTGCAGGTGACGATAAAAATCGTTCTACACCTCGCGAAGTGTTAGCGGTGTACCCTTTAAAAGGTCGCGTTTTAGTAGAAGGTGTTAATATCGTTACAAAACACCTTAAACCAAACGCAAAAAATCCTCAAGGAGGAATCGTTAAAGAAGAAGCTCCAATAGCTATTTCTAACGTTATGTTATGGGATGCTAAAGCTAAAGCTCCTGTACGTATTACTCGCGAACGCAAAGAGGGTAAAACTGTTCGTATTTCTAAAAAAACTAGTCAAGCAATTTAATCATGAGTACAACATATATTCCACGTCTTCAAACTAAATATGCTGATGAAGTTAAATCAGCATTGATGAAGAAATTCGGTTATAAAACTATTATGCAGGTTCCTAAATTGACAAAAATTTGTCTTAACCAAGGGGTTAAAGGTTCTACTGCTGATAAAAAATTAGTAGATGACGCTGTAAAAGAAATGACCATGATTTCTGGTCAAAAAGCGGTGCCTACTTTGTCTAAAAAAGACGTTTCTAACTTTAAACTTCGTAAGAAAATGCCTATCGGTGCACGTGTTACTTTACGTGGTGCTAATATGTATGAGTTTTTAGACCGTCTTATTTCTATCTCATTACCAAGGGTGCGTGACTTCAAAGGTATCAACGATAAATCTTTTGATGGCCGTGGTAACTATACTTTTGGTATCACTGAGCAAATCATCTATCCGGAAATTAATATCGATAAAATTAACCGTATTTCTGGTATGGATATCACTTTTGTAACCTCTGCCAACACTAACGAAGAGGCTTATGAGTTATTGAAAGAATTAGGTTTGCCTTTTAAAAACATTAAAAAAGATAATAATTAATTATGGCTAGAGAATCCGTAAAAGCACGTCAACGCAAACGTGAGAAAATGGTAGCTAAATATGCTGATAAAAGAGCTGCTTTAAAAGAAGCCGGTGATTATGAAGCATTAGACAAATTACCTAAAAATGCATCTCCTGTAAGATTACACAACCGTTGTCAATTGACGGGTCGTCCTAAAGGTTATATGCGTCAGTTTGGTATCGGCCGTGTTATTTTCCGTGAAATGGCATTGCAAGGTTTAATACCAGGCGTTAAAAAAGCTTCTTGGTAAGCTTAATCAACTAAAAACGTTCTTTTAAACAATTTTAGTTTTTTGAAAACATTAGATTATAGTCCGAAAAAATTTAACGGTAACTATTTTCAATTAATCAACAATTTAAACAAACAAAAAAAATGGTAACAGATCCAATAGCAGACTTTTTAACCCGTATTCGTAACGCACAAATGGCTAAACACCGTATCGTAGAAATTCCTGCTTCTAACTTGAAAAAAAGAATGACAGAAATTCTTTATGATAAAGGTTATATTTTAAAATATATTTTTGAAGAAGATAACAAACAAGGTCTTATCAAAATAGCTTTGAAATATGATGCTCAATCCAAAGAGCCGGTTATCCGTTCTTTAGAGCGTATCAGCCGTCCGGGTTTACGTCAATATGCCAAGCCTTCTGAAATCAGAAGAGTAAAAAATGGCTTAGGAATTGCTATTATCTCTACTTCTAAAGGGGTGATGACAGATAAAGAAGCCCGTGCTAATAATGTGGGTGGTGAGGTTTTGTGCCAAATTTGGTAATATTATAACTTCAAATATTAAATATAGCTAACTTAAAGGTTAGCTATTTTTTTTAACTTTTTTATAATAAATAAAATTTGGAGATTTGATTTTTTGGCATTGTTAAATTAGTATAGATAGTTCATTGTTTAATTTTAAAAACAAGAGATTCAGTGACTTTTCAATCATATGCTCAGCTTTGCTGTAGCATTTTCCCCTTCTTCTAAACCGAGCCAGATAGTGCCTAATCCTGCTATTGTAACCTTCTATAGTGTAAGTTTGAGCCTTACTGCAAATATGGAACTCGGACTTCAGTATTTCATCATAACTTCTCCAGTTATCTGTACAGTAAAATGCCACTTCCTTGTGTTTTAGACTTTCATATAGCCTCATTCCTGTCTCTGTTCCTAAGCTCCCACACACAAACGAGATGAACCGTCTTGCAAATCTATCAACAGCAATCCATATCCAACAATAGTTTTTTTTGACATAACATAAGTATGCATCTCATCAAGCTCCACTACAGCAATAGGCTGGTCAGTTTGAGGCAAACTAACTTGACTACCCCATTCTTTTACCCACTGATATACAGTTCCATAGCTTATTTTTAAAATTCTGGCTATAGACCTAAAACCAAGTCCTTCCAAATACATTTCTAAAGCTATGCGTCTAGTGTCATCAGACTTTACATCTGATTTTCGCTCAACCGTATATCTATAACGGCAAGATTTGCACAAGTATCTTTGCCTTCCATTTACAATTCCATCTTTACAGTAATCTGATTGTTTACACTTGGGACAATTCATCTTTTTTTGCAAAAATACAAAATCTATATTAGATTAACAATACCGATTTGATTTATATTTGTATCAGTTTAACGTTACTAGAGTTTCCTCAAAATTTCCCCCTAAAATTTTAATTTCCCTTTACTTATAGGCATT
>DAOMPL010000017.1:0-58992 GCA_035444785.1 Edaphocola sp.
CTTCGATTGAGCATTTGTGCTAAAATCCGCTCCCTCGCAAAGCCGCAAACCGTTATGCACCACCTTATTGAAAAAGGTATTAGATAAATAATTTACCTTTGCAAAACAAACAGTGAAAATTTAGGAGAGTGAAAAGAACTATTAAATATTACAGAATCATTTGGCTTAAACATGATTTACCTGCTGGTCTATCAGTTTTTTTCGTTGCACTTCCACTTTGTCTTGGAATCGCCTTAGCTTCAGGAGCACCTCTTTACGCTGGAATTTTAAGCGGTATAATTGGAGGATTAGTCACAGCTCTTATTAGTGGCTCTCAACTTGCAGTTTCTGGGCCGGGAGCCGGTTTAACGACTGTAGTTGCCGCTTCGATTTTGTCACTTGGTGATTATACAATATTTCTTCTTACTGTAATCATTGCAGGATTATTCCAATTAATTCTTGGTTTTTTGAAACTCGGTATTATAGCCAATTACTTTCCTTCTTCTGTCATAAAGGGAATGTTAGCAGCCATCGGTATAATCCTTATTTCAAAACAAATACCAATTGCATTGGGCTATGATCAACCTGATTTCTGGACTAGTGGCTTTCTTAAACTATTTTCCAATAGACAAGTTTCAGAAAATTTTCAAAATTTTAATTTTCACATTACAAAAGGAGCAATCGTGATTTCTGTTATTTCAATTATCGCTTTTTATCTTCTTCAAAACCCAAGAATAAAAAAGATTAAATCCATTCCAGCACCTTTATTAGTGGTAATTATTGGCGTCGCTATTAGTGTAATTTTTGCAAATGCTTATCCTTCTTTATCTATCAAAGAATCACAATTAGTCAGTATTCCCACAGATCTTTTTGCAGAAATATCCTTTCCTGACTTTCATAAGGTTTTTAGTCATCCTCAGATATGGAAGGACGGATTAACTATCGGTCTTCTCGCAACATTAGAAACCTTACTTTGTATTGAGGCTATTGATAAACTGGATAAGCGTAATCGTATAACCCCCATAAACCGTGAACTTATAGCACAGGGAATTGGCAATATAACTTGTGGACTCCTAGGTGCAATTCCAATGACGGCAGTAGTTGTACGAGGTTCAGCTAATGTGGATGCAGGGGCAAGAACAAAACTTTCAGCTTTTACTCACGGACTTTTTCTTTTGATTGCCGTTTTATTCGTCCCTTTTATGCTTAATAAAATCCCTTATGCTTCCCTCGCAGCGATTCTCATTATCACGGGCTATAACTTAACAAAACCTAAGCTTTTTCGCAATATGTGGAGCTTAGGATGGAAACAGTTTTCTCCGTTTGTACTTACTATTGTTGCTATTCTTGCCACAGATTTGCTTATTGGTGTATGTATCGGTTTATTATTATCCGTTTACTTTATTATTCGAAGTAATTTTAAGACTGAATACAAAATCACAAAAAGAACAATTAACGGTATCGACACTGAATATATCAAACTCAACTCTGATGTTACTTTTTTGAATAAAGTGGGGTTAAAAAAAGCTTTAGACGAAGTAGCTGAATATAGTGTACTAACTATTGACGGAAGCGATTGTAATTTTATTGACTATGACATCCTTGAAATTATTAGTGAATATGAAAATAAAGCAAAGGAAAGACATATAGAACTTCGTTTAATTGGAATTGAAAAAGTAAATATAACAGCATTACATTAATAATAAAAGTAAAAATAAAGTTGTTGTAATGCTCTCACGGAAAAGATTACAAGGCAGTGCATAACAAACGGTTTTGCAAGAGAGCGGGTTATCGTCTCCGTTCAAAGATTTTTACTAAATTTGAAGTGCCGTCTTCGCTTGGAAGTTTTAGGTTAAATCCGCTCCCTCGCAAAGCCGCTGGACGTTAGCAGTCATTCTAAAACCGACACACAAAAAGAGATATGGGAATATTTGACAAACTTTTTAAGACTAATAAATTGCAATACGAAATTGTAAGGGACGAAAACGGAAAACATCAAATTGGTGGTGATATTCCAAAAGACTTTATCATACCAGAAAATGAATTTATTGCAGGATTTCAATATTTGGGCTTTATTGACAATACTGACCCAATATTTTCTTGCCTTCCGTTCAAAGTGAACTTAATTCATCCAATTTATACAGATGAATATTCAGTTTTCCTTGACTATACAAATCCAAACAAACCGACAATTATTGAACCGACAGACACAGCTTCCTCGACAAGTGCGTTTGACGAAATTGACAAAAATTCTAAGATAATTTGGGAAGCTGTAAGGGTGAGTTTGGAAGCGAAAGAAGAAATTGACGAATTTGAAAGTATCGGAATTTGTGGACAACCAGAATGGCTTCAAGATGCTGAAATTCCAAAATGCCCGAAAAGCGGAAAACCTATGAAGTTTTTATGTCAATTAGGAAGTTTTAGCGAAATAAAATCGACATTTAGCAATGTTGTTCCGACAGATGGAATGGCACAATACTTTGAAAAATTGAACTTTTGGTGTGACGGTAATTTATACATTTTCATTGAGCCGACAACAAAGACAATGTGCTACACAATGCAAAATACATAACGAGACACTAATGAGGGAAGAAAAAGAACGAACTGCTAACAGCCGTTTTTCAAAAGCGGGGGTTTCGTGCTTCTATGACAGTGAAGTGCTAAATTCAAGCTTTGTGCATCTAATGAAGTTTAGTGCTAAAATCTGCTACCTCGCAAAGCTGCTGGACGTTACCACCAATGCTAAAAAGACAGACGACACAGCAAGACAATGATTGAAAATGGACACGACATACAGACCATATCGACCAAGCGGACAGACTTTCATGCTGACCGTGTTTTGCTATTCGAACAGTTGACAGAAGGAAAAGAAAAAGCTGACCCTTCGCATTTTTTAAAATTTCTTTTAGACAGCCGTACAAACGGCACATTTGGCTTTGCCCCGACTCACAAAGCAAACGCTTCGAAAAACCAAAAGAGCCGTTCTTATCCAACCCTATTAGAAGCCCCAATAACTTATGAAAGGTGAAGTTGGAAATTCTGTAAGTATGGGGTTAATCCTTGAATTTGAAATTGCTTTTCCAAATGAAAAACGATTGACTGTTGAACAATATCTGGCTGGTAGTAGTAGGGAAATGATTTTAAATGCAGCAGCATTCTTTTTAGGTTTCAAAAATCATAAATCACAGTTTGACGACAATAGAGAATTTCTAGGAATGTTCTTTAGAGCCGAAAACAATGAACTTGCCAATCAAATTTATGACAGAATAAAAGAGTATGAAAAGAAAGGAGTTCGAATAGGAATCATTAATACTTATTCAAGTTTAAAGCTTTTTGAATATTACTTTTCAAAACCAGAGGAGCCAATTACTCAATCAGAGGCTGAATTAGAAGTTAATTTATTCAAAGCATATCTTGCTCTTAATACTGAATTCACTGCAAAGCAAAGTATTGCTTTTCCATCATCACAGGAAAGCAATGAAGAATTAAAAATTCCTATGATGATGTTTTGTATGCAATATCCCATTTCTGATAAATCGAATTACGATATCAATCAGATTTGGGCAACTCAAATGATTAAAGCGATTTACCTTTTTCAATTCCTTGAATCACACGCAAAAACGCAACCCTTATTAATCGCTTTTTTAAAATTCTTTGATTGTAAAACTTGGGAAGATTATCTGAAAAGTTTGCTGCCTTTAACCACACCCGCAATTAAGAATGAAAGAGAAGCACATACGGACATTGTGGCGGAAGGTGGCGAAAATTTTGAGAAAGGTTGTGCTTTCATTGAAAAGTTGATGATTGAAGAAAATGATGAACTTGACCAAAATGATTTTCTTTCAGTGAGGGCAAAACCCTTTTACAAAGTAAAGGATGGTGTCTATCGAATCATATTTAACCTATTTGTTGTAGAAAAGATTTTCAAAGGAGTATATTTTTTACTGAAAGATGTTTTAGATAAAATGCCAGATGAAGAAAGAAAACAAATTAAAATATCAAATTTTAGGAGCTTTTACGGTGATGAATTTTCAGAAAAGATACTTTGTTACAAGGTGATGGAAAGTATTTATCCTGAAAAATGCATTCGATTTTCAGGTAAAGAGTTGGTAGATATGAAAATTGATGCTGCACCTGATTACTATGTTAGGAAAGGCAAAAACATTGTGCTAGTCGAATCTAAAGACTTCCTGATTGCAGCAGATAAAAAAATGTCATTTGACTTTAATGTTTATGAACAAGAATTTGGAAGAGTATTAGATTATGAAGATTTGCCTGACGGCAAAAGAAAGCTAAAGGCAGTAATGCAGTTGACTAATAGCATTCGAAGAATTCTAAAGAATGAATTTGCTGCTGATAAAGCATATCACTACAAAGAAGTATTCATTTATCCAGTTCTTTTAACCCACGACCATCAATATGACACACCTGGGTTTAATGAATTAATTGATTTTTGGTTTCAAGATGCTTTGTTAGAATTGGAGGAAGAAGGACTATTTATACATCACGTCAAGCCTTTATCAGTGGTGAATATTGATTCCCTTATATTTCATCAGGTTGGTTTATCTAACGGTATCTCATTACACGAAATGCTGAGCCTTTATCAAGACAACAAAAAAGTTTGTAACGAGAAAAAGAAGAATTTCAAATCACAAGAAGAATACAACAAATATTTAGAAAAATATAAACAAATGAGAATGTCGAAACTAATCCCATTTTCAATGTTTATTGATAAGTATTTTGATAAACAAAACTTATGGAAGCTACCGCCATTGCTTGAGATGGTAGCACCTGCACTCTTTAAAGAAGAATACGAAAAAAGGGCAGCAAGTAAATATTAACTTTGGAGTTTAAAATAATATAAAAGACAGCGATTAAATGGCAATCAAAAAATCTGAATTATACAGCTCTCTTTGGGCAAGTTGTGACGAACTGAGAGGCGGAATGGACCCGAGCCAATACAAGGACTACATCCTTGTGTTGTTGTTTGTAAAGTATGTGAGTGATAAATACGCCAACGATCCTGATGCGATTATTGAAATACCCGAAGGTGGTAGTTTCAAGGATATGCAAGCCCTGAAAGGCAACAAGGATATTGGCAATCAAATCAACATCATTATTGGTGAACTGGCAAAGGCCAACGACCTGAAAGGCGTGATTGATGTGGCTGATTTTGCCGATGACGACAAACTGGGCAAAGGCAAAGAAATGGTGGACAGGTTGAGCAACCTGATTGCCATATTTGAAAATCCTTCGTTGGACTTTTCAAAAAACCGTGCAGGTGGCGATGATATTCTGGGCGATGCCTTTGAATACCTGATGAAAAACTTTGCCACTGAAAGCGGCAAAAGCAAAGGACAATTTTACACCCCCAGCGAAGTGAGTCGTGTAATGGCCAAAGTGCTCAACATTCACAACGCTACCAACCGCACTACTTTTTATGACCCTACTTGTGGTTCGGGTTCGTTGTTGTTGAAAGCACTGGACGAAGCCGATGGCAAAGGCACCATTTACGGACAGGAAAAAGATGTGGCAACGGCTGCCCTTGCCCGTATGAATATGATACTGCACGGACAGGAAGCCATTGAAATTCACCGAGGACAAAGCACTTTATCCGACCCGTTTTTTAAAGACAGCAACGGCCACCTGAAAACTTTTGACTTTGTGGTTGCTAATCCGCCTTTTTCATCCAAGAACTGGGCAACGGGCTTCGACCCGCAAAACGACTTGTACGGACGTTTTGAAAAAGTCGAAGAAGAAAGTGCCAAAACAGGGAAAGCCACCTACAAAACGCCACCCGACAAAAATGGCGATTATGCCTTTTTGCTGCACATTCTCAAATCACTAAAAAGCACAGGAAAAGGGGCTTGTATTCTTCCGCACGGTGTTTTGTTTCGTGGCAATGCTGAAGCCGAAATCCGCAAGAGTTTGATTTTGCGTGGCTACATCAAAGGCATTATCGGGTTGCCTGCCAACTTGTTTTACGGTACGGGTATTCCTGCCTGCATTATTGTGATGGACAAAGAAAATACAATGGTACAGACGCACGGCAGTGCGTCTCCACGACCCATTTTTATGTTGGATGCAAGCAAGGGCTTCATCAAAGACGGCAACAAAAACCGTCTTCGCGAACAAGACATTCACAAGATTGTGGACGTGTTCAACAAACAGATTGAACTGCCCAAATACAGTCGACTGGTGAGTGTGGAAGAAATCAGCGACCCGAAAAATGATTTTAACCTGAACATTCCCCGCTACATCGACAGTCAGGAAGCCGAAGACATACAAGATATTGCTGCCCATTTGCTGGGGGATATTCCCAATGCCGACATTGATGCACTGGAAGTGTATTGGAAAGTGTATCCATCGCTACGCAAGCAACTGTTTAAAGACGGACGCAAAAACTATTCGCAGCTTACCGTTGAACCAGCACAGGTAAAGAATGAGATATTTTCTCACCCTGAGTTCGTACAATTCAGCAAAGAAATGGATGCCGTGTTTGAAGGCTGGAAAACCAAGAACACCGCTTTTCTGAAAACCCTGAAAACAGGCATTAAACCCAAGCAAACCATTCACCGCATTTCGGAAGATGTGCTGACCACCTACACGGGCAAAGCCCTGATGGACAAATACGATGTGTACCAGCATTTGATGAACTACTGGAATGAGGTGATGCAAGACGATTGCTATCAGATTTCAGCCGATGGATGGAAAGCCGAACTCAGCATCATCAAACAAACCAAAACGGCCACCGTGTGGGATTGCGATTTGGTGCCTAAGTATTTGGTAATTGACCGCTATTTCCAAAAAGAGAAACAAGCCATTGAAAAACTGGAAGCCGATAAGGAAGCCATTGCGAATCAACTCACCGAATTAGAGGAAGAACACAGTGCCGAAGATGGATACTTTGCTGAACTGGATAAGGTGAATAAAGCCAATGTGCAAAAGCGATTGAAGGAATTATTGTCAGCTAAACCTAAAGGCAAAAAACAATCTATGGCTATGGCAGCAGAACCCGAATCATCTTATGGGGAACAAGCCGTATTTGAATTGTATCTAAAACTATTGGACGACCAAACCGAACTGAACAAAAAAATAAAAGAAGCTACTGCCGACCTTGACAAAAAAATAATTGAACGTTACAAAACACTCACCGAAGACGAGATAAAGCAATTGGTGGTGGACGATAAATGGATGGCGAGTATAGAACGCAGCGTAAAAACCGAAATGGAACGCATTAGCCAACGGCTGACTCAACGCATCAAGGAACTGGCAGAACGCTACGAAACACCGCTACCAACACAAACCAATGAGGTAAAGCTATTGGAGGAAAAAGTAAATAAACACTTGGAAATGATGGGTTTTAGTATGGAAACCCTATAAAAAACGAAACCCGCTAGTTTGAATGGCGCTCAGGGACTAACGGGAATAAGATGAGGCAAAGATAGAAAATAAATGAAAAACGAAATAGTTTTATATCGCCCGGATGAGCTAACCGAACATATTGAAGTGAGGTTAGAAGATGATACCGTTTGGCTTACTCAGTTGCAAATGGCATCATTGTTTGGGCAAACCAAACAGAATATCAGTTTGCATATCAGTAATTGTTTCAAAGAAGGAGAATTAGATAAATTGGCAACCGTCAAGGAATCCTTGACAGTTCAAATAGAAGGAGCCAGAAGAGTTAATCGTAAAATAGAATACTACAATCTCGATGTAATCATATCTGTTGGCTACCGTGTAAAATCTAAGCAAGGTACGCAATTCCGTATTTGGGCTACCAATGTGTTGAGGGATTATTTACTGAAAGGCTATGCATTGAACCAACGGATGGACAGAATAGAGAACAATTACGAAAGCTTGCACAAAGAGGTAAAACAAATCTCACTACAACTAAGAACAAATGAATTGCCCAATCAAGGCATCTTCTTTGAAGGGCAGATTTTTGATGCCTATGTGTTTGTGGCCGACATTATTAAAAAAGCCAAAATCGATATAATTCTGATTGACAACTATGTGGACGAAACCGTGTTGACCCTGCTGGCCAAAAGAAAAAAGAATGTTGCTGCCACTATTTATTCCAAGCAAATTTCCAAACAACTGCAATTAGATGTAGAAAAATACAACAGCCAATACCCGCCTGTTGCCCTCAAAACCTTTGCCCACAGCCGCGACCGTTTTTTAGTTATTGACCAGAAAGAACTCTACCATTTGGGAGCATCTCTCAAAGATTTAGGTAAAAAATGGTTTGCCTTCTCTAAAATGGATTCACTCACTGCCGATGTATTGGCAAAATTGAAAAATGTAAAATGAAAGTAGCAGAAAACAATACCCTGAGCTTGCCGAAGGGATATAAAAAAATCGAAGTGGGCCTAATTCCAGAGGATTGGGAGGTGAAAGCTATTGGAGAAATTTTCACGTTCTATTCAACTTCAAATTTCTCAAAAGCCGAAATGACCCTTGATGGTGAAGTCGGTTGCGTACATTATGGTTTAATTCACGCAATTGATAATACAAGTTTCTCTTTAAGAAATGGCGTTAAATTTTATGTTACCAAGGAACAAGCAAAATACGAATCTCTTCAAAATGGTGATGTAGTAATGGTTGATGCTTCAGAAGACTTGGTTGGGTTAAACAAATCAGTTGAAGTTTCTGGAATTACCGATAAAGAATACATAGCTGGTCTGCACACATTTCATTTAAGAGATAAAAACTCAACATATATTAACTCTTTCAGAGGATTGGTTTTAAATTCTGATTCTGTTAAAAAGCAGATGCTTAGAGTTGCTGTTGGGATGAAAGTTTTTGGAGTTTCAAAACCACAATTGCAGCAAATTTTAGTTCCCGTCCCCACCAAAGCCGAACAAGCCGCCATAGCCACCGCCCTATCCGATGCCGATGCCTTGATCAGCAGTTTAGAGAAACTCATTGCCAAAAAACGAATGATTAAGCAAGGGGCAATGCAAAAACTGCTGCAACCGAAAGAGGGTTGGGAGGTGAAGAAGTTGGGGGAGATTGGAACTATTGTAACAGGAAGCACTCCACCCACTCAAATAAAAGAGTATTGGAATGGTTCAATACCTTGGATTACACCAACGGATATTACAATCAACCAAAAAGATATTTTTCATTCTGAGAGAGAAATTACAAATGCAGGGCTACAAGCTATAAGAAAGCTTCCAGCGAATACTTTATTGGTTACTTGTATTGCCAGTATTGGCAAAAATGCAATTTTAAGGATTGAAGGTGCTTGCAATCAACAGATAAATGCAATCATTCCTAATGCTGGTTATAGTGTTGATTATTTATATTTTCTAATCGAAAACAGTAAATCATATATAATTGGAAAAGCGGGCATAACTGCAACGATGATGATTTCTAAAAATGAATTTTCAGAAATTGTTTACGCCTTTCCAGATTTTAACGAACAAACCCGCATCGCTACCATCCTATCCGATATGGATGCAGAAATAGATGCCTTGGAAACCAAGTTGGAAAAATACCGCAAGGTAAAACTGGGGATGATGCAGAATTTATTAACGGGGAAAATACGTCTGAATCAGGATTTGCAGGATTCAGGGATTGACAGGATTAAAAATGAAGTTGTATGACATTAGACGAAATCACATACAAAATAAACGGTTGTGCGATGAAGGTGCACAATACCTTGGGCAATGGCTTTCAGGAAGTTATTTATCAGCGATGCTTGGCTATTGAAATGGAAAGAGCGGGTTTGAGTTTTGGTAGGGAAGTCGAACAAACCATTTATTACGATGGCATTGAAGTAGGCACACGTAGGGCAGATTTTGTAGTGGAAGGTCAGGTTATTGTAGAGTTAAAAGCCTTAATAAACTTAGAAGATGTGCATTTGGCACAGGCCAAAAACTATGTAGTAGCATATGACTTTCTGATCGGCTTGCTTATCAACTTCGGAAGTACCAGCCTGCAATTCAAAAAAGTATTCAATAAGAAATATCAGGAAAACCAAAATCCTGCAAATCATAAAATCACCAAATCCTAATTCAGACAAATGATAAGCAAAGAACAAACACGCATCGCTACCATCCTATCCGATATGGATTCAGAGATTACGGCTTTAGAGACCAAACTGGAGAAATACCGCAAGGTAAAATTGGGGATGATGCAGAATTTATTAACGGGGAAAATAAGGTTGGTATGAGTGAGGTAATAAAACAAAATAGCAACTTTACACTAAAGCGAATAGATGAACTTGAAGGAATGACCTTTTTTGTAGAAGCTTACCAACGTGGCTACAAATGGGATGTGCAACAAGTATTGGATTTGCTAAATGATATCGATGAATTTGAAGCAGTCGGATCGAGATTCTACTGTTTACAACCGGTAGTAGTTAAAAAGTTGGATGAAAACGATGATAGAATAGCCGAAAAGCAGATAAAAAATAAAAGCGCTGTTTATGAACTGATTGACGGACAGCAACGCTTAACTACTACCTACATAATTATATCTCTGTTAGCAAATAATAAATTGCCTTTTCAACTCATTTATAGAACAAGACCTGAAAGCGAATCTTTTTTAAATAATATTGCAAACATTCAGGCTGTAAAGTTCAATCTTCAACCCGACAACATAAAAGAAACTAATAGAGAGGTTAATGATATTTGGAAGCAGCAAATAGAAAATACACCAGAAATTGACAATGTAGATAATTACCATTTCTTTAAAACGTGTATGCTGGTACATCAATGGTCGCAAGGGAAAGACATAGAGGCATTTATTGATAAACTTTTACTGCACGTTAAGGTAATTTGGTATAATATTCAAAACCAATCTGAAATACAAAATGCTGCTGCTCAAACTAAAAATGCAGAGCAAATATTTATCAACTTTAATCAGGGTAAAATACAGTTAGAGCAGGCGGAATTGATAAAAGCCTTATTTGTAATTAGGTTTAAAGAAATAGTAAATCTTGAAATCAGAAGCATACATATTAATCAGTTTGCAGAAGAATGGAACAAGATAGAATCAGAACTACAAGACGATCGATTCTGGTATTTTATAAGTAACGATACATCTGATAAAAAACGGTACAATCGAATTGATTTGTTGTTTGATATCCTTTCCAATAAACAAAAAAAAACCGAAGACCCTCTTTTCGCTTACCACTTCTATTTAAAATCAAACCAAAGTATTGACAATACCATAAATAATTGGAAACAATTAAAAGATCTTTTTGAACTTCTAAAAGAATGGTACGAGGATCGATTACTCTATCATTTGATAGGGATGATTGTTTATTTGGAAATAAAAACTATTCCGGATTTAAGAGCTATTTATCAAGACAAGAACAGAATTAAGAACAAAAAAGACTTTGAATATCAGTTAAAATCTCTGCTCACCAAAGAAATTAACAAGCCTGAGTATGAAATAGCAAAGTTGGACTATAAAACACCTTATGAAACCAAAGTTATTTTACATCTTTTTAATATAGCCACTTATTTTATCAGTGATTTTAATTACCTCTTCCCATTCGATAAGCTAAAAACTCAAGTTTGGTCTCTTGAACATATCCACGCACAAAAAGCGGATAAATTCACCGATAAACAAGAATTTATAGATTGGCTTCAAGATATTCAGCCCTTATTAAAGGATATTGAAAGCAACGAAAAACTTCAAGAATCCGAAAATCTTTTAGAGGAATTGAATACCAAAGAACTTCAAGAAATTAAATCTAAACTGTTGGACTTTTACAATTCAATAAGCAACATACTCAACAAGGATAACATAGATAATCTTTGTTTGCTTGACAAGAATACTAATTCGTCTCTTGGTAATAATATCTTTAAACGAAAACGAGAAAAGATACTTGAAATTGATGGCACAGGAGAGATAGAATTAGAAGGAACAAAATACAAAGTATTCATCCCCATAGCTACAAAAAATGTATTTCTAAAATACTATGCTACTGATGCCCAACAAATACAATTTACTTACTGGGGTAAAAAAGACCGTGAAGATTATATAACAGCCATTGAAGAACGATTGTCAAATTTTTTAAGCATCGATTAATATGGGAAATACAAAAATAACAAATGGCAATGCATTAACTTTTATGGATATCATCAGTCACCATAAAATTGAAATTCCTGTTATTCAAAGAGATTATGCACAAGGCAGAAAAAGCAGTAGAATAAACCCTATACGAAAGAAGTTCATAAAAGATTTAGTTGAAACTCTAAAGGAAGGCTCAAAATCTATACATCTTGATTTTGTGTATGGAAGGATTGATGGAAAAAATCAAAAACTCGTTTTTGCTAAAAATAAAGAGGCTATTGAAAATATTTTATTGGCAGTTAAAGGGTATGCTGACCAATGCAATATTGATTTTGATCCTAAAATCAAAGTGCCCGACACGATTAATAATTCAATAAGCAGCAATTTTATTCCATTAGATGGACAGCAAAGACTTACCACGCTATATCTTCTACATTGGTATATCCTTAAAGGAATTGATATTCAGGATAAGGTAATAACTCTTAATCAACTGAAAGGCTTTAATTATAAGACGAGAAACTCCACTAAAGAATTCTGCGAATTTTTAATTAACACAGCTTCTTATTTGAGTTTTGAGGGTAATCAATCAGTTACAAAGGTCATTGAAGAAAGTCCTTTGTTTTATAGTTTCTGGAAGAAAGACCCATCTGTACAAGGTATGCTTACTACATTGGACGAAATACGCCAAGTGCTGCATTCTGAAAATGATAGTTCATTACTTACCTGTTGGGAAAATCTAACAAAGAATAGAATGATAACTTTTGATTTTTTAGATCTAGACGATTACGAACAAACCGATGAACTATATGTAAAGATGAATGCAAGGGGCAAGCAGCTGACCGATTTTGAGCACTTCAAATCTTGGTTACACGAGTTCATTAAATCAAATGAAATTAGCATTACAGAAAATAAATGGTCTGATAAAATTGACACAAAGTGGTTGGATTTGTTCTGGAAAAACAGACCAGAAAACATATATGAAGTGGATGCAATAATTTACAATTTTATTAAGAGCATAAACCTTTTTGAATATATTGCAATCACTCCAAAGGAACCGAAAAATAAAGAAGAACAATTAGAAATAGTTATCAATAAAGAGCTAATTGAAAAAATTAGAGAAAGCAACGAGGATAAAGGATTTATTTCAATTGCAGAGTTCGAAGATTCACGTTTTTTCAGTGCTGAAAGTTTGAATTTTACATTTTCTTGTTTGAATAACTTGTCAGAAATTGATTTATCACAAGTGCATTTTGATTTGAAAGAGATAACCCTCTATCCATTTTTAGGAAGTGCCTCTAAAGATGTTAAACTTCCAAGTATGTTTTTAAAGGATAATTTCAATCCTTCCTTACCGGATAGAGTATTTTACTACGCTTTCTTATTATTTATTTCTGACAGTTCAGTTGATTTATCAAATGATGAAAGGCGTGAGCAATTAAAAAAATGGATGCGGATATGTAGAAATATTATCTACAACACATATATCCAAAACCCGGACAACTTTATTGATGCTATTAGAGCAATCAAAGAACTAGCCATTTACAAATTCGAAATTGAATCGGCTATTTGTCAAGAAAATTTTAGTATCAAATATTTTGATAGTCAACTAAAAGAGGAAATAATAAAAATAGAGTACTTCGATAAGCCGGGGGATTGGAAGGAAATGATTTTAAAAACTGAGAATCATCCATATTTTTACGGGCAAATTGATTATATTTTCAGACTTATTAATTACTCAGACGATTATCAAAAATTTGAATTTTACTGTGAAAAACTTTCAAGGATATTTGCAAACCCAGAAGCAAAAGACCACTTATTTCAACGATTACTTATATCTAAAGGAGACTATTTAATCCAGTCTAGCAGTAAATATTCATTTTGTGAATCAACGGTTGGTAGTCTTCGTGCCAGACAAGACAACTGGAGAAAGGTATTTAATGATGAAACTAAACTAGCTTATTTAAAGGAAGTCTTGGATGAGTCAAGTTCTTTGGATATCTCTGAAAGCAGCCTTCTTATTTTTTCTAAGCAAAATTGGGAATCCTTTTTTATACACAACAGATACGTAGCTAATATAACCTACTTGCACAATCGCTTAATTGACTGGCAAAATGAATGGGATATTAAGTTGTTAGAAAAGTCTACTTATACAGGAAAACACGCTGATTTATATTCACATTCATTGTACTTGGATTTAAAAGCTAATAAAATTGACGCCAAGTATATTTCAGTAAACGGGCGAAGAAGTGAAACTAACAAACCGAAAATTGAAATTAGCATTATAGGGGGAAATATTAATTTGATATATGAGCCATATTTTAGCCCTGAAAATTGTGCGTTTGTAATAGAATGTAATACAATCCGATTTGATGATGCAAATGCCTTTGATAATACTGATAATAAGTTGATTTATAGAATGAAAAAAGAAGCTGTGGCGTTAGAGTATGAGAATGCTTTGAACTCCATTATAAATTTATTGAAATCTGTTAAGCTATGAGCAAAGTAGGACAAATAGAACGTGCCACCCAAAACCGTATAGTTAAGCTTTTTCAAGAAGTGTTGCACTACGGCTATTTGGGTAATCTGGAAAAAGAAGAAGACAACAGCAATATCAACGAAGCTTTGCTCACGGCTTATCTTACCAAAAAAGGACACAGCGAAAACCTGATTGGCAAGGTGCTGTATGAGTTTAAAAAAATTGCTACCATCAATACCAATGACGACCTGTATCAAGCCAATAAAAATGTATATGCTGCACTACGTTATGGTATCAATGTAAAAGAAGAAGCAGGTCAAAACAAAGAAACCGTTTACCTGATTGACTGGAAAAATCCGCTTGAAAATGATTTTGCCATAGCCGAAGAAGTAACCATCAAAGGGCAGCACAACAAACGCCCCGATATTGTACTGTACATTAACGGCATTGCCCTTGGCGTATTGGAATTGAAACGGAGCACGGTTTCTGTTTCGGAAGGTATTCGCCAAAACAACGACAACCAAAAGCATCTCTTCATCAAACCGTTTTACACCACCATTCAGTTAGTGATGGCAGGGCAAGATGTGGAAGGATTGCGATATGCCGCTATTGACACCCCTGAAAAGTATTACCTGAAATGGAAAGAGGTCAATGAAGAATTTAACCCCAACGATACTTACCTGCTGGAACTCACCAAGCCCATCAGGGAACAAGCATCCCAAGCAGAAAACCAACTCGACAAGAACATTATTGAAATGTTGGGCAAAGAACGGCTCATTGAAATCCTGCACGATTTTGTAGTGTTTGACCGTGGGCAAAAGAAGTTTTGCCGTCCCAATCAGTATTTCGGTATCAAAGCAGCACAGGAGAGCATCCGTAAGCGTGAAGGCGGTATTATTTGGCATACACAAGGCAGCGGCAAGAGTTTAACAATGGTATGGCTTACCAAGTGGATTCGGGAGTTCAATCCCAATGCCCGTGTACTCATCATTACCGACCGTGACGAACTGGATAAGCAAATAGAAAAAGTTTTCAAAGGCGTTGATGAGCAGATTCTTCGCACCAAAAGCGGAGCCGATTTGATTGAAAAACTCAATGCTACCACTCCTTGGTTGTTGTGTTCACTCATTCACAAATTCGGCAATAAAGAGGAAGGAGCGGATAAAGCAAAAGATTACGACAGTTATTTGGAAGAACTGAAAAACAGTCTTCCCAAAGATTTCAAGCCCAAAGGCGAGTTTTATGTATTTGTAGATGAATGTCACCGAAGCCAAAGCGGGGATCTGAACAAAGCAATGCGGAAAATTTTGGGTGATGATGCCTTATTCATTGGTTTCACGGGAACGCCACTAATGAAAGCCGACAAACAAAAGAGCATTGAAATTTTTGGCAAATACATTCATACCTACAAATTTGATGAAGCCGTAAAAGACGGTGTTGTTTTGGATTTGCGTTATGAAGCCCGTGACATTGAGCAGAAAATCACTTCACTGGATAAGATTGACGCCTGGTTTGATAGCAAAACAAAAGGCTTGACTGATTTTGCCAAAACCGAACTGAAACAAAAATGGGGCACAATGAAAAAGGTGTTCAGTTCAGTGGGGCGTTTGCAGAAAATCGTTGCCGATATTCTGTTAGATATGGAAACCCGTGAACGCTTGCAAAACGGTAGAGGTAATGCCATTTTGGTTTCGGATAGTATTTACAATGCTTGCCGTTTTTATCAGTTGTTTCAAGATTCAGGATTCACCCGTTGTGCCATTGTTACATCTTTTGCCCCATCGCACAGCGACATCAAAGGAGAAGTCGAAGGCTACACCGAAAAGTTGATGCAATATGACATTTACCAAAAAATGCTCAACGGCAAAACTCCTGAAGACTTTGAAGACGAAGTAAAAAAACGCTTCATTGATGAGCCTGCCCAAATGAAATTGTTGATAGTAGTGGACAAGCTACTCACAGGATTTGATGCTCCGAGTGCCACCTACTTGTACATCGACAAGAGTATGCGTGACCACGGTTTGTTTCAGGCCATTTGCCGTGTAAACCGTTTGGATGGGGATGATAAAGATTATGGCTACATCATTGACTATAAAGATTTGTTCGGCAGTCTGGAAAGTGCCTACAAGGATTTTACTTCCAGAGCCTTTGAAGATTACGACAAAAAAGATGTGGAAGGGCTACTTTCTGACCGATTGGCAAAAGGCAAAGAACGATTGGATGATGCATTGGAAACAATCCGTGCTTTGTGTGAAGATGTAGTTCCGCCCAAAGGCACACAGCAATACATTGCTTTCTTCTGCGGAAATCCGCAAATCAAAGAAGACCTGAAAGATACCGAACCCAAACGGGTAGCTTTGTATAAAGCCGTTATTTCATTAATCAGGGCTTATGCTAACATAGCCGATGAAATGGAAGAAGCGGGCTACACTGCGGCTCAAATCGAGAAGATAAAAGAGGAAATCAAACACTTTGAAAATGTTCGAAAGGAAATCCAGTTAGCCAGTGGCGACTGGGTGGATTTGAAACAATACGAACCTGCAATGCGGCATTTGATTGACAGTTATATTGCTGCTGAAGAAAGCAAAAAGGTTTCAGCCTTTGATGATTTCAGTTTGGTGGAATTGTTGGTGAAAGACGGAAAAGGAGCTTTGGATAAACTTCCTGAGAACATCAAGAAGAACAAAGAAGCGATGGCAGAAACCATTGAGAACAACTTGCGAAAAGTAATCATAGAAGAAAGTCCGACCAACCCGATTTATTACGAGAAAATGAGTGTGCTGTTGGACGAACTCATTAAACTCCGCAATGAAGAAGCGGAAGCCTACGAGAAATACATAGAAGAGATTGTAAAACTGGCGGTAAAAATCAAAAAGCCCGAAACCAGTAACGAATATCCGTCAAGCATCAACACCCAAGCCAAACGGGCATTGTATGACAATCTTGACCGAGACGAACAATGCACCATTGCGATGGACAGTGCCGTGATTTATGGCAAACACGATGATTGGGAAGGAACACTTTCTAAAGAAAAGCATTTGAAAAATAAGGTTGTAAAACCAGTATTGGAAGAATACGACAAGGCAGAAAAGTTAGACCCCATTTTTGAAGTGATTAAACAACAAAGAGAATACAAATAATCAATGGAAGAAGTAAAGGTTTTACATATCACTTCCAATATAAGTATTGATGTTGTTCGCAAAGACATCAAGAATATGCACTTGGCTGTTTATCCGCCAACAGGCAGGGTTCGTATTGCTGCACCCTTGCGAGTAAATGATGAAGCGGTAAAACTTTTTGCCATTTCAAAAATCAGTTGGATACGTAAACACCAACGCAACTTTGAAGCACAAGACAGACAAGCACCCAGACAATACAAAGAACGGGAAAGCCATTACTTTTTAGGGAAACGCTACTTGTTGAGAATTACCGAAAACGATGCACCTGCCAAAGTTGAACTAAAGACAAAGACCTACATTGATTTATTAGTAAGACCCAACACGACAACGGAACAGAAACAAACCATTCTCAACGAATGGTATAGGACAGAATTAAAGAAACTCGTTCAACCACTTATTGACAAATGGCAACAGCAAATTGGTGTAACCGTTGCGGACTGGCAAGTAAAACAAATGAAAACCAAATGGGGAACCTGCAACATTGAGAAAAAACGAATCTGGATAAACCTTGAATTAGCAAAAAAGCCGATTCACTGTTTGGAATATATTATCGTTCACGAACTCATTCACCTATTGGAAAGACATCACAACGACAGATTTCTTTCACTAATGGAAAAGCATATGCCCCAATGGAAATTTTATAGAGAAGAATTAAATCGTTTACCAGTAAGCCACGGAGAATGGACATACTAACAACAAGCCCACCTATTTTGCAAGCACATTGCCAAAGCCCCTCAAGCCCAGGCACAGACCAAAGCTTTGTCAAAGAGCTTGCAAAGCCAACCCAAGAGAAAAAGAAATTTTAAAAAATGCCCCACCGCACGACAAAAGACAATGAAAATGACAACAACAAATAGACCGACAAACCACGGCAGACAAGGAAGCACTGGTGGTAACATGCGATTGGCGTCATGCGGGGTGACGTGCTTAAATTCAAGTTCAGTTTTTCAATTGGGCTTTGATGCTTGGTTGACAGTTTTGTGCCCTGAAATCCCGCACGAACGCCAAGCGCCAAAACGTTATCAGTAATCCTACTGAAACCCGTCTCTAAAAGAAAAAACCGAAAAGGTCACCATAGATAAATGGGGAGTAATGTGCAACTTTACAGTATTTTTTGAATGATAAGGATATGACAAATAAAGAACAAGATAAAGTAACCCGCAGTAAAGAAATTACCGAAAACTATTTTCAGTTTTTAGACAACCATATTGAAGATGTTGTTTTGGGTAAAACTGATGAATTTATGGAAATCAATCAAATTGCCAGCGCATTATTTATTTCTCATAAACATTTGACAGATACAGTACAGAAAGAAACTGGAAGTCATCCTTGTCATTTTTATGACCTTAAAATTCTTGATGAAGCCAAAAAAATGCTTTTAGAAACAGATAAATCTATTTCTGAAATTGCAAAAATATTGACATACGATCCATCCAATTTTTCAAAATTCTTCAAAAAGTTTATTGGACAAACTCCTGGACAATTCAGAAAAGAAAACAAAAAATAAAAACTTCCGAAAAGTTCACCACGATTTATATTTTTTGCTTAGCCATCTTTGCTAAATCAATTGTATAACATTTAAAATCAAACAAAATGGCAAGAAACGATGTAAATGGAAAAGTAGTTTTAATTGCAGGTGGTGCAAAAAATTTAGGTGGCTTACTAAGCCGTAATTTTGCGGCTAAAGGAGCAAAAGTGGCTATCCACTACAATAGCGACAACATAAAGGCGGAAGCCGAAAAAACATTGGCAGATATCATAAACGCAGGTGGAGAAGCATTTTTATTCCAAGCTGATTTGACAGATGTAAAAAACATTACAAAGTTTTTTGATGCAACTATCGAAAAATTCGGAGGAATTGACATTGCTATTAATACGGTTGGAAAAGTATTGAAAAAACCTTTCGCAGATACCACCGAAGAGGAATATGACAGCATGAACGACATCAATGCGAAAGTTGCTTATTTTTTCATTCAGGAAGCAGGCAAAAAACTAAACGATAATGGAAAGATCAACACAATTGTAACTTCGTTATTGGCTGCATTTACAGGATATTATTCTACTTATGCAGGTGCAAAAGCTCCAGTAGAGCATTTTACAAGGGCTGCTTCCAAAGAGTTTGGTTCAAGAGGAATTTCTGTAACTGCCGTTGCTCCAGGACCAATGGACACGCCGTTTTTCTATGGACAAGAAAGCGATGATGCCGTAGCCTATCACAAACAAGCCTCTGACTTAGGTGGACTTACAGACATTAAAGACATCGCACCTTTGGTTGAGTTTTTAGTAACCGATGGTTGGTGGGTTACTGGACAAACTATTTTTGCAAACGGAGGCTACACAACAAGATAAAATAAAATTTAATATTTTTGAAAAGGCAAATGACTTAGTTTTTTGCTTTTTTTAAATTTAAAGATTATGATTTTAAAAATTCTCAATTCAGCATTGATTTTATTTGCGGTGTTTATGGGTGCCAAGCACGGATGGAATATGCTCACTGCAAAACCAGAAATGCTCGAAATGTTTGGTAAATGGAATTTTAGCAAAAATGCTGTAATGATTAATGGTGCAGTTACCTTATTGGCATCTATATTAATCCTTTTTCCGAAAACATTCGTGTGGGGAAACTTTCTAATGGCAGCGGGAATACTGATGATTATCTGTTTGCAGTTGCTCAACAAAGACTTGAAAGGCGTGGCGATAGAAATCCCATTTCTGTTACTCAATTTAATCATCATTTATTTACAACACCCATTAAAATCGAATGTGTTATGAGAAAATTTCTAATCATTTTGTTTTCCTCTTTTTCACTTACGGCGTGTGGACAAACACAAAACACCAATCAAACAACAAATAAAAAATCAGAAAAAATGCAAGACGAAACCCTATTAAAACCAGTAAAAACTTTGATGGAAGCGATGCAAACAGAAAATGCTGAACTGATCAGAGCTCAATTTTCGGAAACAGCCACTCAAGCCTATGGTGCGGATGGAGTGATGAAAACAGCCGAAGAAACCAAAAAATGGATTGAAAGTGATATCGTGGATCGCCAGGGCAAGGTCGCCAACCCTGAATATTCTGTGATAAGTGAAAATGAGGTTGTTGTCAAAGGGCAGTATTCGAGTGTAGGTTATACAAATAAAGCTAACTTTTTATTTACCGTTGAGAACGGATTGATAACAAGTTGGAGAATGAGATATTAAGTACGATAGTTTATTACCTATAAAAGGACTGCTGATAACAGCGGTCTTGGAGATACTGTTTCAAGTAATGGCAAAACATACTTAATAAAAACATTTGACAACCTATTAACTGTTAATGAGCAAGGCTCCTTTAATAGAGATGTAACTTCATTTATGAAAGCACTACGAAATGCAGACGTTCAAAAGGCTAAACGATACGAACAAGGTGACATAATAATTGACAAACAAATAGAAGGACAACGCTTTTGTATTGAAGTATTAGCACCATTTACAGAAAAAACAAACAATATAAAATCATTTGTTTATTGGAAAGATGATGGTAAAACAATCAATGGACATAGCTTAGTATTAAAAGTAACTTTTGGAAGCAGAACGGTTTTATTAGGTGGTGACTTGAATTCATTTTCTCAAAACTACTTAATAGAAAAGTATGCACCCAATAATCCTTTTGAAGTTGACGTTGCCAAATCTTGCCATCACGGCTCCTCAGATTTTACTGAAAAATTTATGAAGTTAGTAAATCCATATGCAACAATAATTTCATCGGGCGATAATGAAGAGCATGCCCATCCTAGAGCAGACGCTATTGGGTGTGCAGGTAAATACTCAAAAAGTAAACGTCCTCTTGTTTATTCCACAGAATTAGCCCGTTCAATTGATTTAAAAAACAAAAAAATTCTTTTCGGAATGATAAATTTAAGAAGTAATGGAAGAGATATCTATATGAGCCAAATGAAAGAAGTTAAAAAAGTCTCCGATTTATGGGACTCCTACGAAGTAAAATAAAAACTCCTGCCAATAAGCAGTTTTGCAAGATAGCAGACGAAGTACTTCGTTTCAACGTCTTTTGTATATTTGAAGTGAACATTTCGTTTCAAAGTTAGTACTAAAAACTCTCTACTGTGCAACTACTTAATTAACCGAAAATTATTTAGAATAAATTTGTTTCTATAATTGGTTGTCAGTTTATTTGCTTCATGAAGTTTATTACCGGTAATTCAAGAAATCAAGTACAAAACCAAGCATCAAAAATTATTGTTGGGGGAAAATAAAATTTGAGGCTTCAACCATAGCTTATCTTTTTATCTAAAGGTTTGTGAACTTAATCTTGAGGTAATTGGTCACTTTCAACAGGTAAAGTACCTCTTTGGTTATGAATCCTTATCCAAGATAAATCTTTATTGGCTTCTAAGCTAGTGCCATAAGAAGTAGAGCCTGCCCTACTAATGGTAACCGGAACATCAGAAAAAAATTTTTGCAATTGATTGTTCCAAACTAAAAGTTCTGTTCTTAATGTATCTCCCGTTGTGTTAATCACGGTAACATTATCTTTGATGAGAATATTGTTATTATGTGGGTAAAATCTTGCTGTTTGGGCTTTTAATGTGCTTTCTACTTTTAAGTCTGTATTAAAAAAATCAATAGTCAGCCCATCCTTCATGTCTAAATAAGGAGGTTGAGAGCCATCATTTTGGAGGAACTCTTTTGTTTTTAGCCTCGCTTGTGTATGACCATTCTTACTGATAAGAAGGGTGATGCTGTCTGCTCGGTTTATTTTTATTTCATCTGTTGAAACTTTTTGACCGGAATTGCTTACTTTATTTTGATTGCAAGCCGTAAGACCATTTGAACCTATCCAAAATATCAATAGGGTAAAAAAGTAACTCCACCTTTTTACCCTCAATTGCCGGTTTTTATTATTATTGTTATTAATTGAATTTGAATCTTTCAAACCATTTTGCATTAAACTTAACCCCTACAGAAAATTTAGTATAAAATTCCTTGGCTAAGCCATTTTGAATAGTGCCTCTATTGCCTAAATCTAAACTTAAATTAAGAGCACCTATTTGCTCAGAGTTAGGGCTGGGTCTGAAAGGAAGTTGCACCCCAAAAGTCCCACCGTAATAATTGATGGCTGTATTATTGATATTAAAATAATCTTTGCCATAATATGCCCCCACACGATAGGTGATAGCAGAGAAATATTGTTTGGTAGTCGCCTTAGGATTAGGAAGAATTTCGCCACCGGCAGCTAATCGGTATGCATTAGTTCCAACCCCAAATTCAGGATTGCCGCTAAATCGGCTAAATTTTTGCCAATCAGCATATTCAAAATCTACTCCAAAATCGTAATTATTCTGCTTTCCAAAGTGGATACCGAAACCATAATTTGCTGGTAAGGTCATTGCTCCTTTCTCATTATAAGAGGCAGATACGGTATCTACTACGGTTTGCCCTGTTGTGCTGGCCACCAAATATCCATTTCTAATAGCATTTAATTTATTACTGATGGAAGCGGTTGCTCCTACACTCAAATAATGGTCTTTTTTAAGTTTGGCTTTATACATTAAACCACCTTTGAAATATAAAGAGCCATAATTCATATTAGTAGAAGTATCTGTAATTCTTGTAGTGAGTGCATATCCGGTATCCAAGGCAAAATAGGAGCTGTTCCTATAATTGCCAAATAGGTATCCGGCATTCACCCCTGCACTAAAGCCTCCCCATCCACCGGAAACACCTACAAATCCATAATGCAATCCACCAGTTCCATTATAGGTTTTAAACCCTTTGATATTGTCTATCATTATGCTGTCTCTGGAATTGTAATAGGCAGAAGATATGGGGGTGTAACCAAAATTAATGGCTAAATGTTGCTGCACTAATGGAAATGCTAAGTTTAAATGGTCTATGGTCATTGTGCTCGATTGAGTAACAGTATTACCTATTTTTGCACTCAGACTTTGACCGCTAATTCCGAAGTTAAAAGCAGTACTTTTTAAATAAGTGTAGCTTGCCGGGTTGGTAGTATTTATTTCATGTTCACTAGCATAACCATTTGCAACACCAGCCATCCCTTTAAGAACAACGCTTTTTGCATCTGAAATGTTTCCTAGACCAAAACGGGAATAAGGCGAGTTAAGTTTTCCGGCATTAGGTTCTGGAAGTCCGGAAACTTGTGCCCTTGAAGCCGATGACAATAATATTCCTATAAGGATGAAATTGATTGCTTTATTAAAATGCATTATGGTTTAATATTAAATTTAAGCCTCTAAAAATAAATTTTGAGTCTGCAAATATCTGATTTTTTATTTTGTTTTCAAAAACTGATAAATAACCACCGGTTACCACAACTTTCAAATCCGGATATGTATTTTGATATTCGTTAATTATATAGTTTAATTCTCCTGCTATTCCGTTGATTACACCACTTTTAATACAACTTTCCGTATCAAATCCTATAATAGGAGCATAACCCATATCTTCTATTAACGGTAATTTGTCGGTTTTAGTATGTAGCGATTCAAATCTTAATCGGGGACCTGGTGATATTGCACCCCCTCTAAATACTTTTGATTGGCTAATAAAATTATAAGTAATTGCTGTTCCAATAGAAATTATTAAACAGTTGTTACCCGGAAATTGTTGTAATCCTGCTGCCGCTAATGCAATCCTGTCAGTTCCCAATTTATTTTCGGTAAGGTAAGCATTTAAAAAAGGCAAAGGTGTTTCTGTATCTAAAATAATTAATTGCTTACAATTATTTTTTAGATATACTTCAATATCTCTATCAAAATCTATTACTGATGAAAGTATTACTTTTTGAGGTTGATAAGTGCCAATAATATCTTCTAAAGCCTGAAGCGTTTCTTTTTTTTCAAATTGAAATACATTCAATATATTTTCATCTTGAACAAGAGCCACCTTGCATGCCGTATTTCCAAAGTCGATACAGAGATTCATAATACTATGTTTTTTGGCAAATTAAATAGAAATATAGGAGAAATCAATTGTTTAAATTTTTTTTATGATTTTATTGATAGTTCTAAAGGCTGTTCTATTCTTATTATTTGATTAATTTTTAACAGAATAAATGTATAATAAAAGTCTAAAACAAAAAATTGAAGTTTATTAATAATTATTTTTGCAAGCTATTATCATAAAAATTTTCAATATGAAGTCTTTTTTGGGTTTAATCACCGCTGTCTCTATTTCTGTTTCTGCCTTTGCACAAGAGCAAAATCTTTTAGTAAAAGGAATGGTTTTAGATGATAGAAATGAAGCAGTTGCATTTGCTGAAGTGAAGGTGTGGCAACTCAATAATGAAACTCCTATTGCTGCAACGGTTACTAGTGAGTCAGGAGACTTTGAAATAAATGTACCGGAAGGCCAATATGAATTGGAAATAGATTTTTTTGGAATGAATACCAAGAAAATAAAATTATCACAAAAGAATGGAACTTTAGACTTAGGCAAAATTGCATTAAAAGAAGAAAAAACAACTTCACTTTCCGGAGTAGAAATTGTTTCAGAGCGTAGCCAAATGGCTTTAAAAATAGATAAACGTGTTTTCAATGTTGCTTCAGATTTAGCAAGCCAAAGCGGAACAGCAAGTGAGGTATTGCAAAATATTCCATCGGTATCTGTTGATGCAGAAGGTAATGTGAGCCTAAGAGGGAGCCAGGATGTTAGAATTTTAATTGATGGAAAAGTCTCTGGTTTTGCATCCTCTGCTGATGCCTTGCAACAATTGCAAGCCAATATGATTGATAGAATTGAGGTGATTACCAATGCCTCCTCCAGATATGATGCCCAAGGAGAATCCGGTATTTTAAATATTATTCTTAAAAAAGATAAAAAACATGGCTTTAATGGTGCCGCAACTCTAAGAGGTGGTTATACACCTGACGATGGCATCAGTTTAAACGCCAACCACCGTTCCGGGAAATTTAATCTTTATGGGTCTGCCAGCTATGATTATAGAAGAGTTAATGGAAGAAGCACTACCAATCAAAGACTAGAAAATACGGATACCGCTTTCAGATATATACAAGGTTATCAGCATACGAGAAAAAGTAATAATCTTGGTGGTCGGATAGGTGCAGATTACAGTATTAATGAAAACAATACCCTTGGCGCCAATGTCTCTTACCGGATAGGTAGGGGGAAAAATTTAATTGATAGAACCTATGATAATTATACATTAGCAGAAGATTTTATTAATAAAGATACCCGTACAGAATGGCAGAAAGAGAAAGAAGATATGATAGAGGCTGCTGTAAATTATGAAATGAAATTAAAACCCAAAGGCTCCACATGGAAAACAACAGTAAGTGGATTTATAGAAAAAGATTTTGAAAACTCTGATTATAAAGAATATTCCAGTAACAATGTATTGGACACCCTTACAGAACGTTCCAATGCCTATAATACCCAAAAGTACCTTTTATTTCAATCAGATTTGGTCTTACCTTTCTCTGAAACCGGCAAGGTTGAATCCGGAGTGAAAGGCCAAATGAGAGATTTTGAAAATGAATTTGGTTATAGTGCCTTAAAAAATTCCGATTGGATAGGAGACCCTAAGTTTAACGACAGGTTCAAGTTCAATGAGAAGGTTTATGCAGCTTATGTAATGGGAAGTAATACTTATGGAAAATTAGGAGTGCAAGCCGGATTAAGAGCAGAGTATAGTGAGGTATTTACTCATCAATATTCTTTGCCTAACGGAAATATGCGGCCTTACTTTAATTTATTCCCTAGCCTAGCCTTTTCCTATCAGCAAAGCCAGCAAACCACCTACCAGTTAAGCTATAGCAGACGCATTAACCGTCCCGGACAATGGGGCTTGATGCCTTTTATGAAGTTTGGCGACAATAGAGCCATGCGTGTGGGCAATCCGGATCTTGACCCTGAATTGACTGATGCTTATGAGGCCGGAATCCTAAGCAATTGGGAAAAAGGCTCTTTGCTTTCTTCGGCTTATTATCGATCTACAAAAAACAAATTTGACCGGGTAAGTTATTTGGGTAGTGATGGCGTTATTTATTCTAAAATGTACAACATCTTTAATCGTAATGCTTATGGATTAGAATTTAACCTGAATTATTATCCTACCACTTGGGGAAAAATCAGTTCCGGGTTTAATTTCTTTAGAGAGTCTATCCAAGGAAATTGGGAGGGTCAGGATATGAGTTATGGCAACTTTAGCTGGTCTAACCGTACCAGTATCAATGTGAGCTTGCCTCAACAATGGCGGGTACAGTTGAGTGGAGTTTATGAAGCTCCTACAGTTTCACTTCAAGGCAAAAGATTGAGTATGTATTTTATGGATTTTGCAATGTCTAAAAATGTATTGAAAAATAGAGGAACTTTAGGATTTACTGTAAACGACCTTTTAAATTCGAGAAGATGGAGAGGTACAGTAAATACACCCGAAATTCAATCACAGACTATGTTTCAATGGAAACAGCGAAGTGCAAGAGTTACCTTTACTTGGAGAATTAATCAACAAGTTAGAGAAAAAGAAAATCTTTTAGAAGGTCAAGGGCCTGTACAAGAAGGATAATAACAGCATACAACTCCGAATTTATTTTAATATTCGGAGTTTTTGTTTTGAGCTATTAAAGAGAATTTTTCAGTTGGACTTTTTGATTCTTTTGTTTTAAAATAATATTGGAAAATTTTTCTGAATTGACTTTTTTGAAATTCTAGTATTCCTCAATTTCTTAAATCTGAAAGGGTAATATTTTTTTCAATACCCAAAGAGGACCGATTAATAAAAATTGAAGGTCTTTTAAAAATTTTGGTTTTCTTCCTTCTATTTTATGCCCGATAAATTGTAAAATCCAAGAAAGAATAAATATTATTAAAAATAACCACAATGTTTTTTCTTTTAAAAATAGATGAGTGAGGGCAATTGATTTTTCAAAAGCTAAAAGTATTATTAGCATTAAGATCGCCATCTTCCAATGTAATACAAAATAATAGATACTGATAAGCACTAAAACTATAATACTAACCATACTAATATTGCCCAAAATGGGAAGGTGAAGCAAGGGAGCAGGAATCAAAGAAATAAGTCCCAGTATTGACCAAAAAATTAGCGGTACACAAAAATAATGAATCCATTGATTCGTTGTATTTCGATGACTGCCGGCATATTCTGAAAATAATGTATTTGCTTTTTTCATCATTATTAAGCTATGATAATCTTCAAATATAAGTAATAGTTTAGAAATAATTATATTTTAATCTGGAAGAATTCCCCTTTTTGAAACACAATAATGACCTGAATGTTTTAATTTTGACAAATGCCGAAAAAAATTGAAATCAGAGTGAACCCGGAAGCACTCCATAATGATGCTGCCCTAAAAGGATTGCTTGCTCAAAAGTTGGGTGTGGAAAGCACTAAGGTGAATGCCTATCAGATTTTGAGGCAGTCTTTAGATGCCAGAAATAAAAATGTGGTGTACCAACTGCAAGTGAATGTCTTTATAGAAGAGCCTTTCAAGGATGAGTATGCATTTGAACCCCACCTTCAAAATGTTGAAAATGCAGAACGGGTAGTGATTGCAGGAGCCGGTCCGGCAGGGCTTTTTGCTGCTTTACAATTGATAGAATTAGGCTTTTGCCCCTTGATACTCGAAAGAGGAAAAGATGTGCGCAGTCGTAGAAGAGACTTGGCAGCTATGAATAAAGATGGCATTGTAAATCCGGAATCTAATTATTGCTACGGCGAAGGAGGTGCAGGAACCTATAGTGATGGAAAGCTTTATACCCGCTCCAACAAGCGAGGGAGCATCTTAAAAAGTTTGCAATTGTTTCATTATTTTGGGGCTACCGAAAAAATTTTATACGAAGCCCATCCACATATTGGAACTAATAAATTGCCTAATATCATTTCAAAAATGTCGGCTGCCATTGAATCTTGTGGCGGCAAGATAATGTTTAATACCAAACTAACAGATATTATTACAGAAGATGGTCAGTTAAAAGCAGTTGGTGTAAATGGTTTAGGTAAGATTGTCACTAGAGCTTTGATTCTGGCTACCGGTCATTCTGCTAGAGATATTTTCCAGTTATTAAATAATAAAGCGATTCAATTAGAAAGCAAACCCTTTGCTCTTGGCCTTAGAATTGAGCATCCACAAGCATTGATAGATGCTATTCAATATCATTGCCCTCTGCCACAGCAAAAAAATGCTTTTTTACCACCGGCTGCTTATAGTTTAGTGAGCCAGGAGATGGGGAGAGGTGTATTTTCTTTTTGTATGTGTCCGGGAGGTATCATTGCTCCCGCCAGTACAGAAGAAGGGGCATTGGTAGTGAATGGATGGTCTCCTTCCAAAAGAGACGGACAGTTTGCCAATTCCGGAATTGTGGTAGCAGTGGATGAAAAAGATTTTGCAAAATATGGATTTACCGGCCCTCTGGCAGGAATGCATTATCAACAAATGGTAGAGCAAAATGCTTGGCAGGCAGGAGGTGGTAAATTAGTGGCACCGGCACAAAGAATGCCTGACTTTGTAAAGCAAAAGCTTTCGGCATCTTTGCCAGAAAGTAGCTATCTGCCGGGTTTGAACAGTACTAAGTTAAATGAAGTTTTACCGATGGAAGTGTATGTTCCACTGGCTCAAGGTTTGTTGAGTTTCGGAAAAAAAATGAAAGGTTATTACACGGAAGAAGCGATCTTGGTTGCCACAGAATCTCGAACTTCAAGCCCTGTACGCATTCCAAGAGATGATAAAAGTTTGCAGCATCCGCAGATTTCGGGTTTGTTCCCTTGTGCCGAAGGTGCAGGTTATGCGGGTGGCATCATCTCTGCTGCCATGGATGGCGAAAAGGTTGCCGATGCAGTTAGTAGATTTTTAAGCTAATAGTGATGCAAAATTTTGAATTGGGTTAATAAGATTGAACGATAAAAATGTAAGTAGAATCATTATCATCTTTAAACGAATTAACCCTTTAGGATAAGCCTTTTCATCGTTTCCACTTCAACCTTAAACTATTGCTCACCACGCTAACACTACTCATAGCCATAGCTGCTCCGGCTATCATCGGATTTAATAAGAATCCGTTGATGGGAAAGAGTAGCCCGGCGGCTATTGGAATACCGATAATATTATAAATAAAGGCCCAAAAAAGATTTTGTTTAATGGTAGCTACTGTTTGTTTAGATAATTTAATAGCTTGTGGTATCTTGTTTAAGTCAGAAGAGACGATGGTCATCTTGGCTACATCCATAGCAATATCGCTACCCTTACCCATGGCAATACTTACATCTGCCATTGCCAAAGCAGTACTGTCGTTGATGCCATCACCCACCATAGCCACAATTTTCCCTTGAGATTGTAGGTGCTTCACAAAGTTTGCTTTATCCTGTGGTAATACCTCTGCTTTATAGTGTTGGATACCGGTTTGTGTAGCGATGGCCTTAGCAGTTGCTTCATTGTCTCCAGTGACCATATATAGTGCTATACCCATTTTTTGTAATGTTTGGATAGCCGCTTTGGAGGAAGGTTTTATGGTATCGGCAAGAGCAATCACAGCAAGAGCTTTTTGGTTATCGGCAAACCAAATTATGGTTTGAGCCTCACTACTCCATTGAGCAGCCTTTTCGTTTAATATGGAATGGATTTCAATATTGTTTTCTTCCAATAATTTTTTATTACCCACCCAATAGGTTTCTTGATTATAACTAGCATGGGCACCTTTGCCGGTAATACTTTCAAAGTGGGATAGTGTTAAGGATGTATTTGTGTGGAGATGTTTTACTACTGCATCTGCTAATGGATGTTCCGATTGCTTTTCAATACTTAAAAGTATGTTTTTTAAAGTCTCCTTATCTTCTAACCAAAAACTATTACTCACTGCAGGTTTGCCCTCTGTGATGGTGCCGGTTTTATCCAGTAGGATAGTGTCTATCTTTTTTGCCAACTCTAAACTTTCGGCATCTTTAATTAAAATTCCTTGTTCTGCTCCTTTACCTACACCCACCATAATCGCAGTTGGTGTAGCCAAGCCTAAGGCACAAGGACAAGCAATAATCAATACGGTAACAGCAGCCAGTAAGGCCCTGACGATACTATGTTCACCTCCAAAAATTAGCCAAAGAATAGCACTAAAAATAGCAATACCTATAACCACAGGAACAAAAATGCCTGCAATTTTATCTACTAATTTTTGTACGGGAGCCTTGCTGCCCTGTGCATCTTGTACCGTTTTGATGATATGTGCCAGCATGGTTTCTTTGCCCACTTTTTTTGCTTCAAAAGCAAAACTACCTTTTTGGTTAATGGTGCCGGCAAACACGTTTTCTCCAATAGCTTTTAAAACCGGGACGGGCTCTCCACTCAACATACTTTCATCCACAAAAGATGTTCCTGAAATAAGAATGCCGTCCACAGCAATTTTTTCTCCGGGCTTTACCAATATTTTTGCACCTACCTCAACTTGCTCTATGGCGATAGCCGTTTCTGTACCGTCATCTTGAAGGACAGTAACGGTTTTAGGTTGCAAGCCTATTAGTTTTTTGATGGCAGATGAGGTGTTCCCTTTGGCTTTTTCTTCTAACAATCTTCCCAATAATATAAATGCAATAATGACGGCAGCAGCTTCAAAATAAACATGTGCTTCTAAACCTCTTTGCTCCCAGAATCTTGGAAAACATAAATTAAAAACACTAAAAGTATAAGCAATACCTGTGCTTAATGCCACTAAAGTATCCATATTGGCAGAGCGGTGTTGAGCTTGTTTCCAAGCATTAAAAAAGAAATCTCTTCCCAGCCAAAAAACTACGGGTGTGGTAAATGCCCACATAATCCAATCGGCATAAGGAGCATGCATGAAGAACATACCATAAAGGAATACGGGTATGGATAATATGACAGCCCAAATAGTTTTATTTTTGAGCTTTTTATATTTTTTTTCATGAATAGCCTCTAAAGTTTCTTGCTCATTTTGAGTTGCTTCTATCATTAAATCATAGCCGGCTGCTTCAACAGCTTTTTTTAGCTGTGAAGGATCTGTCATATTAGGTAGATATTCAACGGTAAGTATTCCTGTGGCATAATTTACAGATGCATGCACCACCCCGGGAGCAAAGCCTACTGCCGTTTGTGCACTATTGGCACAAGAAGCACAGCTCATACCTAAAACAGGAAACCCCTTTTTTACAGTACTCACATGGTATCCCAAATCGGTAATAGCTTTTATCGCATCAGCAATATCTTCATTTTCCGAAACAGTGATGATGGCTCTTTTGTTGTTGAGTTCTACTTTATGTGATGTAATTCCAGGAACTTCTTTCAGACCTTTGTCCACTATTAAAGCACAATGTTCACTGTCCACATCCTCAAGAGGGAGATACACCAAATTTGAACTATCGTTTGACATGATTTTCTTTATTTATCCAAATGCAAAGTTCCAAATAAATAAGCGTTTCACTGTTATGCTTTTTTGTATTAAAGTTGTAAGATTTCAGTACTATGATCTTTTCTTTGGCTTGTAGAGCTTTTCGAAGTATGGTATGCTGAGCTTGTCGATTTACAACGAATAGCAAAAAGCCTTTACACACTTGTTGCTGAGCGAAGTCGAAGCATCCCATCACCAGAGCTTTTTGCTATTCGTCATAATGTTGTGCGGTTCGGCTTTCTCTTTTCGTGATATTAGCCCTCATTAACTTCTTCTAATGTCAAATATTTTTTACGTCCGATTGTCAGATAGTAAGCTATCAAAAGGAATAATGGTACAATTAAATATATTGTGTAATCAAAGTTTGCAAATTTTGACAAGATATAATGCAAAACAATTAGCCCAAGTCCTATTGGCATAAGTATATGCCCGTATTTAAAACCACCAACTTTCAAGTTAATTATTTGATTTTCTCGAAGCTCAAGTGAAATGTCTTGGCTACTACACCAATCAATTTTTGCTGTAATAATGTGCTGGCCAACTGTTGTAGGAAAATCTTTGGTTTCCCCATTAGCAATTGTTCCGACTTTTTGTCCGTCTATAAAGATTTTGTAATCTCTTATTTGGTTGTTGTATTCACTAGTCCGCTTTAGTCTGATTGTTGCCATTTGTTGTTTTTGTTTGTTGTTCAACTTGTCAAGGTCAGTTGTTTAACCTTCAGTCTTTTTAAGCGGACCGCGAACGGTTTTGCAGCTTGACGCAGGCAGGGCATTTTAGCACTACTGTTGATGCGATAACCGAACTTCAAATATAGCACTAAAGTTCGAACGGTGCAATTCACGCCCGCATGAGTTCAAACCGCTTGCTAATGGCTGCCTTTTTGTTTTTCGTTTCAGTTTGTTAGTTTTCGTTTCATCATAATGTCTGTTTGTTTGTCTTCTCCAAGTTTGAAAATATGTTTGTCAAACTCTAAGAAACCGTTTTTTTTGTAGAAATTTATTGCTCTCGGATTTTCTTCCCAAACTCCTAACCAAACATAGTCCGCTTTTTTATGATTCGCTATCTCAATTGCTTTGTCAAATAAAATTTGTCCAACTTTTTTTCCGTGAAATTCTTTGAGAACATAAATTCGTTCAATTTCTAAAGCTTTTTCGTCTTTTAGTTCGGTTTGAGATTGTCCAAAATTGAGTTTTAAATAACCAATTATTTTTTCGTCAATTTTCGCAAAATAAAATTCTACATTTTCGTCAGTCAGTTCAGTTTTTATTTTGTCCGTTGAAAAACTATTTTCTAAATAACTTTTCATATTCTCTTCGGTGTTACTTTCTGAAAATGTTTCGTAAAAAGTTTGTCGACCAATTTTTTGCAGTTGGTCAATGTCATTTATTGTTGTTTTTTCAATGTCAATCTTTTCCAATAGTATTAGTTGGTCTTTTTTGTCCTTCGGTTGCCACTAACAGTTGGCAAATTGGCGATGGGCGGGATTTTTAGCACTGAACTTGATACGAAGAATGAAAGTTGAATTTTTCCCTTCCGTTGATACAAAGCCGTTCAGCCCGCCTATTGCCAATACGATGTTATAGCCAGTGCCTTTTGTTGTCATTGTTTTGTTCTCTTAAATGATTTCACAATAAAGTATGTCATAGGAATAAAAATTAGTCCTAATGTCAATGGTAAGAACCAAGCACCAAGTCCGCTTGTTTGTCCATTTGCATTTCTGATTGTCTGTAACGCGATTAGTCCGAAAATAACCACAATAATGAACTTTAAATATCTAATCAATCTTGTTGCATTTGTGTATTGTCGAAGTGCGTTGTCTGCGGTTATGTTAGTTGGATAATTAAAAACATGTGGAAACTTGTTTAGGATTGTCAGCCCAATAAAAAGAACTGTCGCAATTAATGGTAAAGTTAAAATGTTACCTTTTCCTCCAAATCCGTCTGCTTGTCCTGAACCGTTGAAATGTATCGGAATTGTGTCAGGTAAGTTTGTATAGTTTGTGATTGTTAAAATCCAAATAGCAAGAATGGAAGTCCAACCAAGAATTTCAAATGTCTTGTCAGTTGTCGTAAGTCCTAATTTAATTTTCGGTCTTTCGTTCATAACTTCTTAATTTTTGCACGGTCGGTCGTGGCATTGGCTCACAACTCACAAACTTAGGTATCTTTTTATTAAAACCAATTTTTTTTAATATTATTTTTCCAGATTTTTTTTAAAGTAACAACAAAAATATTCTAATATAACACAAATAATTAGAAAAATATTCATTTAAAAATTTTTATACTATACAAAATTCGCAACTCTAATATTTATTTTTATTTCCTAAAAATGAGCTAAATTCAAAACTATACAAAATACGTATCAAAAAATATTGAATTGATTTTCTCAATCTTACAAAGAAACAAATTTGAATTTTACACCTTATCCAAGGGTTTGCGTTTGCTATTGCCTATATTTTTGAAATGACTAGGAGTGAGGCTGGTGATTTTTTTAAATTGATTGCTTAAATAGGCAACGCTGGAATAGTTAAGCTGATAAGCAATTTCACTTAATGACAGTTCATCATAAACCAACAACTCCTTTACTCTTTCTATCTTTTGGGCGATATAATATTTTTCGATAGTGCTGCCTTCAACTTCTGAAAAAATATTAGAAAGATAGTTGTAATCATGGTGCAACTCTCTGCTTAAAACATCCGATAGCTTTTCATTAAAATCATTATCCTGTTGGTGTACCAGCTCAATAATGATTCTTTTGATATGCTCTATGATTCTGCTTTTTCTGTCGTCAATTATTTCAAAACCTAAGCCTTCCAGTTGCTTTTTAAATGCTTCTAATTGCTCGGGTGAAAGTGGTGCCGCCAATTCTACCTCACCAAGCGAAATATTATTTGCTTCTATATTTAAAGAGCTTAAAACAGCTTTCATTGCTACAATACAACGATTGCAGACCATGTTTTTTATATAATAAATCGGCATAAAATATAAAGTAAGGTTTGTGCAAAATTATTAATACTTATTAGCAAATACTGTTAAATTGTTTAACATTTAAAATGCCCTCCTTGTTATTTTTTAGTCAAAATGGCATTTTTACTTATTTGGTAAACTTTTTGAAATATCTTTACAAAAACAATAATTAATTATGGGATTAATGGGGTATTATGTGATAGCAGGAATAATGTTTTTGGTGGGTTCCTATGTCAGTAATAAATTAAAAAGAAAATTTGAAGAGTACAGTCAAGTGCCTATGCAATCCGGACTAACCGGAAAAGAAATAGCAGAAAAAATGCTTAGAGACAATGGCATCACCGATGTACAAGTTACCGCAGTGCAAGGCAGCCTTACCGACCATTATAATCCTATGGATAAAACGGTCAATTTGAGTGAAAGTGTATATGCAAGTAATAGCGTTGCAGCTGCTGCTGTGGCGGCTCATGAATGTGGACATGCGGTGCAACATGCAACCGGTTACAATATGTTACAGTTGAGAAGCAGGTTGGTGCCTATGGTAAATATCAGCACCAAGCTGTCTCAATGGGTGATATTAGCCGGTTTGGGAATGATGTTTGGAAAGGCAAATCCCACCATCTTATTGATAGGTATTGCTTTGTTTGCCTTCAGTACTATTTTTAGTTTGGTCACCCTGCCGGTAGAGTATGATGCCAGTAATCGTGCCTTGGCATGGCTTGAAAATACCCGAATGACTTCAGGCACCGAGCATGAGTATGCTAAAGATGCCTTAAAGTGGGCTGCACGCACTTATGTAGTGGCAGCGGTTAGCTCGGTAGCTACCTTGCTGTACTATCTTTTGATATTTTTTAATTCAAGAGATAGAGATTAAAGCGATTGATGTTTTCTTTGAAAAGTAGTAATTTCTAACAAAAAATTAGAAATTACTGCTTTTTTTCTAGGACTTTAAATTATCCTAATCACTATCTTTGCCAGTAAGCCTGATAAAGGTAGTTATATTATTAAAATAATTTGGCAATATGATTGATCAAATAAAAAACAAAGCAAAGGGTGAAATCTTGGCATTGGCTACGGTGTTAATATCCTTAAACAGTTTTGGCCAAACTACTCAAATACATAGAAACTCCACCGCCATCTTAAAACATGGCTTAGAACAATATGAAAATGGCCATTATCAATTGGCAATTTCCACATTAAATGATTATTTGAATACTCAGGTTCAAAACAAAAATACTCCTCAAATATTTTTGGATTATGAGCAGGCTACCTACTTTAAAACCCTTGCCGGTGTTAAGTTAGAAGATCCGGTGTTAGTAGTAGAAGCAAGAGATTATATTAATACTTCGGTCAATACCCACAACAGGGAAAGGGTGGCTTTTGAGTTGGGAAAATACTTTTTAAAGAAAAATAGAGACCCTAAATTAGCCATTTATTATTATGAGCTTGCGGGGATAGGTAATTTAAGTAATGATGAGGTGGCAGATGCAAAATTTGAACTAGGCTATGCTTATTTTATTACCCGTGATTTTGAAAAGGCTCGTAATTCCTTTGTCGGAATAAAAGATTTATCCGCTAATAAATACTTTATACCTGCTAACTATTATTATGGCCTCTTATGTTACCAAGAAGGGAATTATGATGAAGCCTTAAAGAGTTTTAAAAAAGTACACAATCATCCAGATTATAAAGATGTTGTACCCTATTACGAGGCAGAAATTTATTATTTTAAAGGAGATTATGATGAGGTGCTTGATTATGCCAAAAAATATTTGGATAAAAAAGACAAGTTATATTACGACAAAGAAATGAGATTGCTTACTGGTCAAACCCTGTTTGAACTGAAGCGCTATGATGAGGCCTTGCCTTATTTGGAAGATTATTATAAAAATAGCACTGCTATAAGAAAAGAAGAATTGTACGAGTTGGCTTATACTTATTACCAGCTAGGTCGTTATGAGGATGCTATTGAAAAATTTCAAAACTTAAGTAATACAGATGATAATATAGGTCAAATGTCTATGTATTTATTGGGAGATTGCTACCTGAAAACTAAAGACAAAAAGGGCGCCCGTAATGCATTTGGTTTTGCTAAAGAAATGAGCCATGACCCAAAAATACAAGAAGAAGCAACTTTTTTGTATGACAAGCTTTCTTATGAATTAGGATTTGATCAAATTGCTTTGAAAGGCTTTGAAAGTTTTATTCATACTTATCCGCAAGGAAATAAAGTTCCGGAGGCTAAAAGTTTATTATCCGAAATTTTATTGAAGTCTAATAAATATGCTGCTGCCTTTGACCTTTTAGAGAAAGAACCTCAAAAGGATCATGCAGCTTGGACTAACTATCAAAAATCTGCTGTGGGAAGAGGCATTCAATTGTTCCGTGATAAAGAATATTTGGAAGCTAATAAATATTTTGATGCGGCTCTAAAAAATCCTGTAAATGCAAGTCTAGAAGCAGTGGCATATTTTTGGAAAGGAGAATCAGACTTCCAGCTTTCCAATAATGAAGCATCGATTACCAATATGAAAACCTTTTTGCAAAAAGTAAAAGGTCAGGAAGAAACGGTAAGAAAAGTGAGCGGAAATGCCACCGTTCAAAATGCTAATATGACCTTAGGTTATGCCAGCTTAAATACAAAAGATTTTTCTACGGCAAACTTTGCCTTTGCTGATGCCCAAAAACAAGTAGGAGAAAATACTGCTATCAGCAAAGATGCCGTTATCAGACAAGCAGATGCCGCTTTTATGCAGAAAGATTTTGATGCTGCCGAAAAATTATACAATACCGCTATTGTAACCAATGCTCCTGAAGCCGATTATGCTAAGTATCAAACAGCATTAATTTTAGGATTGAAAAATAAAAGACCCGAAAAAATCGAATTGCTAAAACAATTGCAACAAAATTCAAAAACCAATGTCAGAGAAGATGCTATTCTTGAATTGGCTAATGAATACGTTTTGGAAAATAGATTTAAAGAGGCTATTGATGCCCTTAATAAAATTGATGATAAAAAAGCATCCATCATTGTAAAAACTAAAGCTGCTTATCTAAAAGCTTATGCTTTTCAGTCTGATAATCAAACAGAGGCTGCCATTCAGGCTTATAGGTATTATATCATTCAATATCCAACCGGAGAAGACCGTAAAGCAGCCTTGACAGCCTTAGGAAATCTTTATGCCAATAAACCTGATGAATTTGAAAAGTTCATTACCCTAGAAAAGATTACCGATGTCAATACCAGCGAATTGGAAAACACTTATTACGATGCTGGTGAAAATGAATATGATAAGAAAAAATTTGCTGATGCCATAGTCGGGTTCCAAAAATATTTGGACAAATACCCTAAGGGTAGATTTAATATTCAGGCTAATTATTATATAGCCGAAAGCTATTATCATTTGCAGCAGGATATTAAAGCAAAACCTTATCTGCAAGAGGTTTTAGATGCCAAATGGAATGATTTCTCTGAAGATGCTGCTTTAAGAATAGCAGAAATTAATCTAAAAGAAAAAAATTATTCGGCTGCCAAATTGAACTATAACAGCCTGCTTGAAAATAATACCACTACCAAAACCGTTAAGGCTTATGAAGGTATGATGAAAACATCTTTCGAAGAAAAAGATTATGAATCTGTTGCATTATGGGCAGAAATGCTAAAAGCTGATGCCAATGCCAGCAGTGACGATAAATTAACCGCAGATTTATTCCTTGCCAAATCTTTTAAAGCAGAAAATAATTTTGAAGGTGCTATTCCCCTTTTAGAACAAATAGATAAAGCCAATGCCGGAACCATAAGTTTTGAAGCTAGGTATGAATTGGCAGATATTTTGTTTGCTCAAAAGAAGAATGCAGCGGCAGAGCAAGCGGTAGTATATGCGGCACAAACCGCAGCTTCTAGCGACTATTGGTCGGTTAAAAGTTATTTGCTTTTGGCAGATATTTTATTGGACAATAAAGATTATTTTAATGCAAAAGCCATCTTGTCTGATATTATTAAAAACGGAAAAGATGCCGGACAAATAAATTTAGCTAAACAAAAATTGGAAGTAATAAAGAAAAAAGAATCTGAAAAGTCAAAGTTAAAATAAACCCACTTTTTCTTTAATAATTTTCAAAAATATTAATTCAATACGCATGAATCAGCTCATTCAAAAATATACTTTAGTCAGCTTAATTTTGGGTTTAAGTGCAACCACTACTTTTGCACAGAATAGAAATGATAAAGACACTACCTTTAAGTCTCAAACCTTAGATTTTTATTCTACCTATAAGCCGGAAGTGGCCCCTGCCCCTAAACCTAAATTTATTCCTGCTCTTCCAAAAGCAGATACCGGAAAACCTCATTTGACTTATGATGTTCCCGAACTTTCCACCACTTATACCTATCAGGCTAAGGCCATTAAGCCTTTATCCCTGAAAAGAGATGCAGAGGTATTGCCTTTTGCCAATTATTTAAAATTAGGAATAGGCTCTCAAAACTCTGTTTTAGTGGATGCCGGATATGCCGGATTAAAAGGAGAAAATTTTGAAACCATTTTTCATTTCAACCATTTTTCTCAAAAAGGTCGATTTGTTCAACATCAAAAGTGGTCTCAAAATACCTTAGATGCTATAGCAAACATCTATCTGGATAAGGGTACCCTAAAATTAGATGCCCAAGGTGACAGAAGAGCATTTAGAGATTATGGATATAATAATGATATTTATTCTTTTTTGGAAAAAGATATTTTAAATGTTTATTCCGGCTTGAACCTAGCAGCACAATATACCCCTATCGGAACTTTAGCATGGAACATTAAAGCTCAACCCAAAGTAGAGCTGTATTGGTGGAACAATAAAATGGGTGCTACAGAAGGCAATGTGGATGTAGAACTTCCAATTTCAAAAGATATAGACTCTTCCATCACTATTGCTTTTGATATCAAGACAGCCCTTACCCAGTTTACTGATGACAGTTTTCACACTTTTGGAAATAATTACTTGCAAATAAACCCTGTAGTCAGTCTGCGTTACGATTACTTTACTGCCAAAATTGGAATAAAGCCAGTTGTAGGAAAATATAATAACTTTTTGTTACCCGATATCGCCGCATCAGGCTTAATATTGAATGACCAATTAAAATGGTTAGTAGGCTGGGAAGGAAAATTAAACCAAAATACTTATAAAGAATTAAGCCTTTTTAATCCCTATATGCAAACTTATTACACGCCTATTCATGGTAGAGAAAACTTTTTGTATGCAGGATTTGAAACCTTTTTGGGCCCGCATTTAACCATTGGAGCTACGGCAGGATACAAGTCTTGGAGGAACAAAGCCTTGTTTTATAATGATTATATTAACAGCGTGGACGGCTCAAAGTTTGAAATTATTTATGATGATATTAAAGCTATTGTGCTAAATGCAAAAGTGCAATATCAGTTTAATGATAATTTGGAAATTGGAGGAAGTGCCGATATGAATTTTTTCAAGCCTTTTAATCCCTCAAGGGTTCAACAAATGCCTGGTTTTGCACTTACGGCACATGCCAAGTTTAAACCTATTCAAAAATTGTATTTAGGTGCCGATCTCATTTTTTATGAAAATAGATATGCCCTTAATGCAGCGAATGATTTTATCAAAATGCCTACCATTTTGGATTTGAATCTTAATGCCTCTTATGATGTTCATAAAAGATTTACAGTATTTGCACAAGTTGATAATTTGTTTAATTATCATTATGAATATTGGAATCAATATAGAAGTGTGGGGCTGGCATTATTAACCGGGCTTAGATTTAAATTCTAATGATTACCTTTGTACACAATTTTAGAAAAGATATTAAAAAATTAAAATGGATATAGCGAAATATATAGGATTGTTTTTAGCAAAAAACCGGTTCTGTTATCTGCCCAATCTTGGAGAGTTTAAGGTAGAAAAAAAGTCTGCGGTTTACAAGGACGGAGTGATGCAGGCACCGGAATATAATGTGGTATTTAATTTCACAGGAGGGGTAATCGATGATGAGTTTCCTAATTTCGTTGCTAATAATGAAAGAGTGAGCATTGCCAGTGCTGCAAATGCTATTCGTGAATTTGCTAATGAAACTAAAAAGACCTTGGCTGAAGGTGGCGAAGTGCTATTGCCGGGCTATGGTAAATTTGTGAATATTAATGGAAAAAATGAATTTGTCACCGATCCAAATGTTAAGATTGAAGCACCTGCTATTCCTATTTTTAAAATTAATACGGAAGCTACCCGCTCCACTATGCCCGGAGCTTCCATTCCTGAAATTCATGAGCAGATGAATTTAAAAGAGCCTTCCTCACAAGAAGAAGTGGTGATTAAACCGCCAACGGTTAATTGGGGTAAGGTATTAACCTTAGTCGGAATTATTATTGTGATTTTAGGATTGATAGGAGCTGGTTTTTGGTATTTTAATCAACAAAACAAGCATGAAGTAGTTAAGGCAGAAGAGCCAATTCCTGTAGAGGCTCCTGCAGCTCCAACATTGGACAGCACACAAGCTGTAAAGGATAGCACTGCTACCAATGCTTCTTCCACTGTTCCATCAGGCAAAAGTGCTTTTGGAATATTAAATTATGCTGACAAAGCCAGTGCAGAAAAAAAAGTGGCACAATTAAAAAGCTTTGGACATGATGTTACTGTAAAAGAAAATTCAGATAATACCTTTACTGTTGTCATTACTATTCCGGCAGTGGCTAATGTGGAATCGGCTAAGGATTCTTTAAGAAGGTTTTTTAACCCTAAAGGTACTGTTATAGAGATTAAATAATTGTCAATCTTTTTATAGAGCACTCCATCAAGATTTTTTATTGGAATCTTGGTGGAGTTTTTATAATACCTCTATTAGGTCAAAATTTGGTCAAAAAAGGGCATTAGGAGCTATTGGTTTGTTTTATTCATAAATAGAAGCTATCTTCGCCCATCTTAATACAGATGAATATTCCTTTACATATCGACTTTGCGTTCCTGCGTTCCTGCGTTCCTGCGTTCCTGCGTTCCGCTAATCGGTTTTATGCGTTCATTTGTAAGCAATATTGCTTTAAATTTCATTGCTCCAAATCGTTCATAATAATATGGACGCTTATCTTATTTTTAAAATATGCTGATTGGTCGCAAGCGAATGCTTACACTATTCTATAAGAGAAAAAACTTAAGTAAACAAAACCAAAGATACCTTTAAGGTTTTTTGTTGTTTCTTCTCACAATCATACATTTATTAGGGTATTTTAAAAACATAAAAAATAATAAGAATTGAAAAAATTATCAATAAAAATAATAATTGTTTTAGTAAGTTTAGGAACTATTTTTAGCTCATGTGGAAAAGAAAAAATTGTAAATATTCCAATGACAACCCCTTTAATATTAACAAGTGATTCTTTAAATCAAGATTTTAGTCATGACCCAATAGTTTTGGGTTTCATTGAAAAATGGTTAGAAATTAAAAATAGAAATGTAGAGTTGGATGTATTATTAAATTCTATAAATGATGAAAGTATTTCAGAAAATGAAATAGAGGATATTTCATTGGCTATGGGATTTAATAATTCAAATGATTATCTTAATTATTTATCTGAAATTTATTCTTTAACAAATAGAATTAAAACAAAATATGACCTAACTTTGTTGTCCAATGAAGAATTATCCGAAAAAATAAATTTAGCTATTCATTATTATATTACTTTACAAGGAAGTGGTGCTTCTAGTTGTGCAGAGAGCTATGCATTTTGTGTTGCAAGTGTAACAGCAAGTGCAATTTCGGGTCACTTAGGATGTGCTACTGCTGATTTATTTCCTGCTGTTGGAATTTTATGTCATGCCTCAATAATAGCCTTACAAATTGTAGGAAATAATGAATGTACTTCTTCTTATAATGATTGCATTAATGCTCAAAGTGGTAGTTCCAATGGTGGCGATAACTCATATTGGTATCAAAGGGATAGTTATATTTTAGAATTATTTTAAAAAAATCTTATGAAATATTTATTTATTGCAACGAGTTTTTATTTCCTCGCCAATTCAACTTTTAGTTTAGAATTCAAATGGACAGCATTTGTATTATTAATTATATTGGCAATTCAACAATATATTTTTGATAAGAAAAAAATTATCATTAACCCCAAATATAAAAAAATCAACGCTTATGTGCTTGTTTCATCCGTAATGATTACTTTGATTTTATCTTTAGTCCATATTTATAGAGGATAAAGTTTTCTTTTTTTGGAGAGAAAATGACAATCCAAAATAGGAATTAAAAAAGGCAGCTAGTAAAGTAGCTGCCTTTTTCTTATTTTGATGGTTTCTTATATTTAGTAATCAAATCCACAACCGATTTTCTTTGTAATAAGTCCGGTTGTAATTCTTCAATAATCTTTATTTTTCTTGTGTTTTCCTGTAAGCCATCTTCTAGTTTTATCATGGCTTCTTTTGTCTTTCCAATGGCAAACAGACCTAAGGCTTCAAAGTAATAGTAATCTGCCCCTAAGTCTGTTATGGCATTGCCTTGTTTTAATTGAGCCAAAAGCTCCTCCGGAAATCCAAAAATATACAAAGCCTTAAGAAAGGAGAGCCAAGCCTTTTTATAGTTGGGTTTTAAATTTAATGTATGCAAATAAAAACCTAATGCTTTTTCCTCTTGTCCTAGGTTTACAAAACATTCTGCAACAGCTAAACCGTATTGCGGATTTTCAGTTTCTAGTTCTAATGCCTTCAAATAGCAAGTCAGAGCATTGTCCCAGTCCCTATCTTTAGCATAGGTGTTTCCGGTTTTGAAATATACACTATCATCAAGAGGGTTTAACTTTAAGGATTCTAAATAATACGTTCTGGCTCTTGAATATTGTTTTTTTCGTTCGTAACAATAGCCTATGGCCTCATAAATTATATCTTCTGGTTTACCCAACTCTAAGTTTCTTTCTAAGGCATCTATAGCATGGTCATACCATTTTAAGCGGATGTAGGCCTCTGCCATATTGCGATAGGCAATTTCAAATTTTTCATCTATAGCCACACAAAATTCGTATGCATCAATAGCTTTTTCAAATAATTTTAAACCTTGAAACGCAGAGCCTAAATTAAACCAAGCCAAGGAGCTGTAAGGATATTGATTGATTATTTTTTGGTGCAATTCCACACTCTCTTCTTGTTTGTCTGCAAAGTCTGCCCAATAGCATATTTTATGTAATGCCTCATCACAATTTGGGTCTAATTCAAGTATTCTTTTTAAGGTGTCAAATACGGCTTCCAATTGTTCATTATCATCATAAACATCAGCCAACTCTAATAATATTTCTATTTGATCTCTACCGGTAAATACTTTAGACATGGCTTCTAAATGGGCCGCTGCTTGGTCAAATTTTAACTGTGCTACCAATATTTCCGAACGCAGTATTACCGCATCTAATATATACTGCTCCTTGCTATCCACTTCATCTAAGACAGAGATGGCCTGTCTGTATTTTTGAGCCTGATAAAGAAGTTCTGCTTTTAAAATAGAAAATTCAGAAGAAAATGGATGATGTACTAAAGCTAATTCGCAAGCTACCAATGCCTCTTTCTCTTGTCCATTCTGATAAAAATAATCGATTATCCATTCAAATTCCTGATCATCTAAAAATCGGATATGTTCTCCTCTTTTAAGGGAATGATATACCGAAAGCAATTCCTCCATATTTCCGCCAAAATAACCATCTTCATTGAATTCATCGTCAAACATAACTATCGTTTTTGATTATTATATCAAATATACTACTTAAAAATTAATTATAGACACTTTTTTTGTTATTATTCAAAAAAATAGAAATTCTGTTTGTAAAATCAGAATATGACGTACCTTAGCAGTTAAATTTTGTCTTAAAATTATTAAAGAAAGCATAAAAACAATGCTCATGAAATTATTACAAGGAAAAACAGCCATAGTAACCGGAGGTAGCCGAGGTATAGGAGAAGCTATCGTAAGGAAATTTGCCGAGCAAGGTGCCAATGTTGCTTTCACTTATTTGTCCTCTGAAGAAAAAGCCAGTAAGCTGGCTCAAGAATTAAGTGTAAATGGTGTTAAAGTGCTTGGATACAAAAGTGATGCCGGCAACTTTGCCCAAACCGAATCTTTAGTGGCAGAAATTTTGAAAGAATTTGGAACTGTCGATATTTGTGTTAATAATGCTGGTATTTCAAAAGATAATCTCTTATTAAGACTCTCAGAAGACCAATGGGATGATGTCTTGCAAGCCAACCTTAAATCTGTATATAATCTTACCAAGCAGGTTATTCGTCCAATGATGAAAGCAAAATCTGGTAGCATTATTAATATGAGCTCCGTAGTGGGTGTTCAAGGAAATGCCGGTCAAAGTGCCTACGCTGCCTCAAAAGCAGGTGTTATCGGTTTTAGTAAGTCTATTGCTGATGAATTAGGAAGTAGAAATATCAGATGTAATGCCATAGCTCCCGGTTTTGTAGAAACAGATATGACCCATTATTTGCAAGAAGGAGGAGAGGCCGTAGAAAAATGGTTGGCTAAGATTCCATTAAATAGATTTGCAACTCCTGAAGAGGTGGCGAATGTAGCCTTGTTTTTAGCCTCCGATTTGAGTGCTTATGTTACCGGTCAGGTAGTCAATGTATGTGGTGGAATGACCATGTAATTATTAATTTGAAATTTTTTGAATAAATGAATAAAATAAGAGCAGCAATTACTGCCGTGGGAGGCTATCTTCCGGATTATGTCCTTACCAATAAGGAGCTGGAAACTATGGTGGATACCACTGATGAATGGATACAATCCCGTACAGGTATTTTAGAACGTAGAATATTGAAAGGCGAGGATCAAGGTACTTCTGTAATGGGCATCGCAGCCGTTAAACAAATTTTAGAAAAGAAAAATTTGGATCCCAGAGAAGTAGATCTGTTGATCTGTGCCACCACTACCCCGGATATGCAATTCCCGGCAACTGCCAATTTGATTGCCTCCGCATGTGGCATTTCCAACGCTTTTAATTTTGATATAAATGCTGCCTGTAGCGGCTTTCTCTATGCATTAAATACAGCGGCACAATTTATAGAATCAGGAAAGTGTAAAAAGATTATTGTTGTCGGTGGCGATAAGATGAGTTCTATCATGGATTATCAAGATAGAGCCACCTGTATCATCTTTGGAGATGGTGCCGGAGCTGTCCTTTTAGAGCCGGATGAAACCGGTTTTGGAATCATGGATTCTATTCTCAAAAGTGATGGAAACGGTTGGGTGCATTTACACCAAAAGGCCGGTGGTTCTCGTCGTCCTGCATCTATGGAAACTGTTGCCCATAAAGAACATTATGTATATCAAGAGGGGCAAACCGTGTTTAAATTTGCTGTTACCAATATGGCAGATGTAGCCGCCGAAATCATGGAGCGTAACCACTTGAAAGGTGATGATGTAAATTGGTTAGTACCTCACCAAGCTAATAAAAGGATAATAGATGCTACTGCACAAAGAATGAATGTGCCGGAAGAGCGTGTGATGTTGAATATAATGAAGTTTGGCAATACTACCAATGGAACCTTACCTCTTTGCCTTTGGGATTATGAAAGTAAATTAAAGAAAGGAGACAACCTTATTTTGGCTGCTTTTGGTGGTGGCTTTACTTGGGGAGCTACTTATATTAAGTGGGCTTATTAAACAATTTAAAGTTCAAAATAAAAACAGAATGATACTGCATCATTCTGTTTTTGCTTTTATGTGAATCCGGAAATTGAAACAAATCTTTAGGAGTATTGTCAATTATAAGTCTGATTTAATATTTCAAAATTTCAAAAAAGAGTGAAAAAGTATAGAAATGAGACCATATTGCCTGAAGTTATTCGGCTGTTGTGGAAAACTTTTTAATGACAATTCTATCCAAAATTAAAAATTAAAATAGTATTAATGTGAAAATAGTTTTTGAAAAATGTTAAAAATCCAAATCGTTCAAATGCTATATGAGTAATGGTTTTGTAAAAAAAATGCAAATAATTAATCTGGTTTCATGACAGTATTTTGACAATCATATATTTTAAATGACAATTAATCGGCTGTAATGCTTACCAGTATTGAAAAAAAAAATTTCAAAGATGTTTGGTATTTTTCAAATTGATGTTGTACTTTTGCCGATACGAAACTGTAAACTTTAAGTTAAATTTTCAAAATTCGATATTGTGACTACTTTTTTAAAGCTCAATGTTATGTTTAAACATATACGATTATTTGCCTTTCTTTCTGTTGTAGCTGTATTGCTTACTTTTGGTAAGGCAACAGCTCAAGATGGTAAGGCTTTGTTCCAAGCTAATTGTGCCGCTTGTCATAACCCTGTAAAAGATGCTACAGGGCCTGCCCTTAAAGGTGTAACCGAAAAAGTACCCAGTAAAGAATGGTTACACAAATGGGTAAATAACTCCAGTGCATTAGTAGCCAGTGGTGATAAAGCAGCTGTAGAAGTATTTGAGAAATGGAATAAGATTCCAATGCCTCCATTTCCAAATCTTAAGCCAGAAGAAATTGATGCCATCTTTGCCTATGTAGATGCATTTGGTGCTGCTCCAGCCGGTGGTGCTGCTGCTGCCGCTCCTGCTCCTGCAAAACAAACCGATAATACTTGGCTATATGTAGTGATTACCGGAGTCTTGGTTTTATTGGCATTAATTCTTAGTAGAATCAATAGAGGTTTATCCAGAACCGCTAAAGAATTAGAGGGAAAACCGGTTAGAAAAATTATTTCTATAAGAAACAATAAAATTTTTGCAGTAATCGTAGGAGTTGCAGTATTTGTTTTGGCAGGTTATTGGATCACCAATGGTGGTATCGAAATGGGACACCAACAAAACTATATGCCTAAGCAACCTATCTTCTACTCTCACAAAGTACATGCAGGAATTAACCAAATTAACTGTCAGTACTGTCATACAGGAGTTAATGATAGCCGCCAGGCAATTATTCCTTCTGCTAATGTTTGTATGAACTGTCACAAGCAAATTGACGAATATACAGGAGAAGATTTGTTTGATCACGAAGGTAATAAGGTAGATGCTAATGCAGAAATTCAAAAGCTTTATAAATATGCCGGTTGGGATCCTGCAAAAAAAGATTATAACCGTGATGCCCAAGGAAATATTAAAGCAACCCCTATCGAATGGGTAAAAATCCATAATCTTCAAGATTTCGTTTATTTCAACCACTCCCAACACGTAAATGTGGGTAATGTTCAATGTCAAACTTGTCACGGACCTATCCAAGATATGGATGAAGTAAAGCAATTTGAATCTTTATCTATGGGATGGTGTATCAACTGTCACAGAGAAACTAAAGTAGATTTCCAAAACAATAACTATTACAGCATATTTGAAAAATATCATCAAGAAATCAAAGATGGTAAACGTACAGGTGTTACCGAAGCTGAAGTAGGTGGTTTAGATTGTCAAAAATGTCACTATTAATCATCGTTTTTAGTTATTATTATATTGTTTAACATTTATAGGGCTACCCCCTTATTTATATAAAAGACTATGAGTCAAAAGAAATATTGGAAAGGATTAGAAGAGTTGGCTAACACTCCGGAGTATCAAAAAAGTCTAAAGGATGAATTTACAGAAGACTTGCCGTTTGATATGACCGGTAAACTCTTAGATGCTAAAACACCAAGAAGGGATTTTCTTAAATTCTTAGGATTTAGTACTTTAGCTGCTACCGCTGCCGCTAGTTGTGAAATGCCGGTGAGAAAGGCAATTCCTTATGCTATTAAACCGGAAAATATCACTCCGGGTATGCATTACTTTTATGCTTCTACTTTTGTAGATAATGGTGAAGCAGTGCCGGTGTTGGTGAAGACCGTTGAAGGTCGTCCAATAATGATTCAAGGTAATAAATCCTCTAAAATTACTAATGGTGGTTCTTCTGCACGTTTAGCAGCTGCCACTCTTGGTCTTTATGATAAGACAAGATTACGTCAGCCTCATGTTGACGGTAAACCTGTTGATACTTTTGATAAAATAGACAATCCGGTAATGGCTGCTTTACAAGCAAATGCAGGAACTACCGTTTTATTGACCAGTACTATCGTAAGCCCTACAGTTCAAATGGTTATCGACCAATTTGTAGCAAAATATCCTGGTGCTAAACATGTAACTTACGATCCTATCTCTTATTCAGGAATGATTTTGGCAAATGAGGCTTCTTATGGTTCTAGAATGATTCCAAACTTTAGATTTGATCAAGCAAAAACAATAGTAAGTATCGGTGCCGATTTCTTAGGCTCTTGGTTATCTCCTATTGAATTCAGTCATGGATATACCCAGTCAAGAAAAATCTTAAGTAAGGATGCTGCTACTGTTCAACAAATGTCTAAACATTACCAAATCGAAAGTATGTTTAGCCTTACCGGTACCAATGCAGATGAAAGAGCCACTTGCAAGCCTTCTGAATACGGTAAAGTGGTAGAAGGTCTTTATAATGCTGTTACCTCAGGTGCTGCTGCAAATACTGGTTCTAAAAACTTAGACAATTTAATTAAAAAAGCTGCTGCCGACCTTAAAAAAGGGAATGGTTTAGTAGTATGTGGAAGTAATGATGTAAATGTTCAAATCGTAGTGAATGCTATTAATGCCGCAATTGGTGCTAATGGTACTACTGTTGATTTTACTAACGTTGCTAAATACAAGAAAGGCGTAGATGCTGATATGGTAGATTTAGTTGCTGCCATGAATGCAGGCACTGTAAGTACTTTATTAATGTATGGTGTAAACCCTGCTTATGAGTATTACGAAAGTGAAAAATTCATTTCCGGCCTTAAAAAAGTAAAAAATACCGTTTCTTTTGCAGATCGTTTAGACGAAACCGCAAAATTATGTAAATATGTAATTTCTGACCACCATTGGTTAGAAAGTTGGGGAGATGCTGAACCTAAAGCCAATCATATTAGCTTTATTCAGCCTACCATTGCACCATTATTTAAAACGAGAGCATTTGCCGAGAGTTTATTGAAATGGACAGGTGCTACACAAACTTACCATGACTTCTTTAATGCATATTGGGTTGGTAAATTGACACAATCTACTTTTGACAAAGCATTGCAAGATGGCGTAATAGAGCCTGAAACCTTAACCGTATCCGGTGCAAGTTTTGCAGGAAATGTTCAAGATGCTATTTCAAAAGCAAAAGCTATTAAAGGTGGTGAGTATGAAGTTGTTGTTTACCCTTCTGTAGCTATTGGTCATGGAGGAAGTTGGTCTAATAATCCTTGGTTACAAGAATTACCGGATCCTGTTACCAAAGTTACTTGGGACAACTATATTATGATGGCTCCTAAGACTGCAAAAGAAAAATTCGATGCAGAATTGACTTCATTAAATCAGGTGAATCCTAAGAAAAGAGTATTGAAAGTTACTGTTAATGGTCATTCTGTTGAATTACCTGTAGTTGTTACTCCTGGTATTCACAATAATGTAATTGCTATTGCTGTAGGCTACGGCCGTGATAAAGGCGTTGGGTTAGCTGCTGCCGATTTAGGTAAAAATGCTTATCCTTTAATGAATTATAACGGACAAACATTTACTTATGATAATGCAGTTAAAATAGAAAAAACCGAAAACCATTATCCGGTAGGTATTACACAAACACATAACAGTACAGAAAATCGTCCTTTTATCTACGAATATTCTAAAGAAGAATTCTTAAAGAATCCTTATGAATTGATTGAAGAACGTAAACATACTTTAGAGCATTATTTAATCCCTGCTACCGCTGACCATACTGAACATCATGATTTAGATGCTATGTACGGTAAGGGTAAAGATTTTGATGCAAAGAAATTTGAAGATGATTTCGCTAAAAATGGTACCCATTATCCTGTTTACGAAAAACAAGGTTTGCATTGGGCAATGTCCATTGACCTAAATGCTTGTACCGGATGTGGTGCTTGTGTAATTGCTTGTCATTCTGAAAATAATGTTTCTGTTGTAGGTAAAGAAAGAGTGATTAAGGCTCAAGAAATGTCTTGGTTGACTATTGACCGTTATTTTGCAGGGGATCCTAACGACCCGGATTCTGTACAGGCTATTTACCAGCCGGTAATGTGTCAGCATTGTGACAATGCCCCTTGTGAGAATGTTTGTCCGGTGTCTGCTACCAACCACAGTTCAGAAGGATTAAACCAAATGGCTTATAACCGTTGTATCGGTACTAAATATTGTGCGAATAACTGTCCGTTTAAAGTGCGTCGCTTCAATTGGATGGACTGGAATGGTGCAGATTGCTTTGCTGATAACCTTTATACCGATGGCCGTAGAGATGATATCAACGATGACCTAACAAGAATGGTGTTAAATCCTGAAGTTACGGTTCGTTCTCGTGGGGTAATGGAAAAATGTTCTTTCTGTGTACAAAGATTACAAGCCGGTAAATTAGATGCAAAAAAAGAAGGTGTTCCTTTGAAAGACCATCACATTAGTACCGCTTGTCAATCAGCTTGTCCTACAGAAGCTATTACTTTTGGTAACTTGAATGATAAAGAAAGTGCAGTTTATATGGAACGTTACTTGAATAATAAAGAAAGAATGTTCTATATGTTGGAAAGTTTACACATCTTACCTAATGTTAGTTATATGGCTAAGATTCGTAATACTGATGAAAAAATTGAGATGAATTCCGGTGAGGATGAAATCTATAAACAACATTTATAGGATATATTATTAATGTCAACTGAATTGAGAGTTTTAATTATTGAAGAATGATACGGGAAATAGTAAAAAATATTTTAAAGACACTAGAAATCCCTCTGACTCAAAATTTAGAAATTGACATTAATACGGAAAGAATTATCCGTAAATTGGCTAAAGAAGGAAAGATAAGAAATGGTGTAGATATAGGTGTTTTAGATGGTGATATTTTAAGGTTATTTATTAAATATATGCCAAGTGGAAAACATAGTGGAATAGAGCCTATTTCGGAAAAATTTGAAAAACTAAAGGCAGTATATGGAAACGATAGCAATATTTATCTGTATAATTATGCCGCCGGAGAAGAAAATGAAAAAACAAAATTCTTTTGGGTAACTTCTAATCCGTCCTATAGTGGATTGAGAAAGAGAGATTATCCTAAAGAGGAGAGGATAAGTGAGATAGAAGTTGAAAAAAGAAGATTAGATGATATTTTAGACAGAAAGAGAAAAGTAGATATTATAAAGATTGATGTAGAAGGGGGAGAATATGGAGTTCTTTTAGGTGCAGAAAAGATTTTAAAGCAAGATAAACCTATTTTAATTTTTGAATTTGGTTTAGGAGCTGCAAACCATTATAGCACATCAGCAAAACAAATGTATGAATTATTAACGCAATTTGATTATAAAATTTATACTTTGAAGAGCTGGTTAAAAGGACAAAATTATTTTGACTTACAAACGTTTGAAGAAAATTATAAAACAAATAAACATTATTATTTCATAGCAGAATAGGAATTAAATATTATGCATTTAAAATACGAATCCTTTATTAGAGAGCCATTGGTAGATGGAGACAAGAATTACCATGATGTAACTGAAGACATCTGTCGGCCAATTGAGCAAAAACCAAGTAAACTATGGTATTTTGGTTTATTTGTGTCAATAATATTTTTATCCTTTGGAGTATTTTCGGTAGCTTGGGCCGTTTATTGGGGTCTGGGTACTTGGGGTATCAATAGAACTATTGGTTGGGGATGGGATATTACCAACTTTGTATGGTGGGTAGGTATTGGTCACGCCGGAACTTTGATTTCTGCCATCCTTTTGCTTTTCCGTCAGCATTGGAGAACGGGTGTAAACCGTGCAGCAGAAGCCATGACTATCTTTGCGGTAATGTGTGCCGGTATGTTCCCTATCTTTCACATGGGACGTGTATGGGATGCGATGTATGTATTGCCTTTACCAAACACCCGTGGTCCTTTATGGCCTAACTTTAACTCTGCCCTACTTTGGGATGTATTTGCGATTTCGACTTACTTTACCGTTTCGTTGTTATTCTGGTATTCCGGTTTGATTCCTGACTTCGCAACCATTCGTGATAGAGCAAAAACAAAATTACGCAAACGTTTATATGGTTTAGCTTCTTTTGGTTGGACTGGAACTGCTAAAAACTGGCAACGTTTTGAAGCTTTGTCTTTAGTATTGGCAGGTTTAGCCACTCCATTGGTACTTTCTGTACACACTATCGTATCTTTTGACTTTGCCACTTCCGTAATTCCTGGATGGCATGCTACGATCTTCCCTCCTTACTTTGTGGCTGGTGCGATTTTCTCTGGATTTGCAATGGTAAATACTCTTTTGATTTTAACTAGAAAATTATATAGGTTAGAAGAATATATTACCATGGGCCATATCGAGGCAATGAACAAGGTTATCGTATTGACGGGTTCTATTGTAGGTATTGCATATTTGACAGAATTATTTATGTCTTGGTACTCTCAAGTTCAGTATGAGCAAGAAGCATTCAAATGGCGTGTAATGGGACCTTACTGGTGGGCTTACTGGGCTATGATGACCTGTAACGTGGTATCTCCACAGTTCTTCTGGTTCAAAAAGCTTCGTAGAAATATAGTGTTCTCTTTTGTATTGTCTATCGTTGTGAATATAGGTATGTGGTTTGAGCGTTTTGTAATCATTGCAACTACATTGGCTCGTGATTATATTCCTGCTAAATGGGCTTATTATTCTCCTACTTGGTCAGAATTAGGATTCTACTTAGGAACATTTGGATTATTCTTTACTTGTTTCTTCTTATTCTCTAAATATTTCCCTGTGATTGCAATTGCCGAGATTAAGTTTGTATTGAAAACAACCGGTGAAAATGCACACAAAGAAAACTTGAAATTAGAAGATAAATCTGTTGAAGAGTTTGTAGAAATAGCCCATGCGGGTCATTAATAAATAAAAGATTATAGCAATCAGCAAAAAATAGATAGAATGGCAGTTAAAAAATTTGCAATAGCTTGTTACGATAATGAGGCACCATTATTTGATGCTGTACATAAAGTACGACATAGTGGTTATAAATTGCACGATGTATATACACCGTTTCCGGTTCATGGTCTAGATGAGGCTATGGGATTGAAAGAAACCGATTTGCATATAGCTGGTTTTATATTTGGTATTACTGGTACAGCAACAGCTTTGGGCTTCATGTCTTGGATATTTACTTCAGATTGGCCCATCAACTATGGTGGAAAGCCGCATTTTTCTTTACCGGCAATGATACCTATTACTTTTGAATTAACAGTTTTGTTTTCAGCTGTAGGTATGGTTTTGACTTATTGTTATTTAAATCAGATTATGCCGGGGGTTAAGAAGCATGTGTTTCACCCAAGACAAACTGATGATTTGTTTGTTGTGGCTGTTGAAGTGACTGATGGTACTGACGAAGCTGAATTGATGAATTTCCTTAAAGCAACTAATCCTGTTGAGACAGATGTACAAGTAGCCGAAGAAGGATGGTGGTATGGCGATTTTTCAAAAGAAGAAGATTATTCAATTAATTTTGCATCATAAAATTGACTTTGAGTCAATATATATATTAATATTTATGAACAAACGATTTTTAATTACACTGGCAATTGGAAGTGCTTTAGCACTTACAGCTTGTAATAGCGGAGGAGAAAGAAGAAACCCCGGTAAGGTTTATGGACCGGATATGACGTATTCTCGTGCCTACGATCCTTATACTTCTAATCCTAACTTTAAAGATTCTTTGACTTCCAGAATTCCAGAAGCAGGAACTATTGCACGTGGAATGGAATTACCGGAGCATATTGCAGAGAGCGATACTACAGCTTGGTATGCCTTGCAATCTCCTTATAAATTTACCGAAGGTGAAATTGCCGAAGGACAAAGATTGTATGATATATATTGTGGTATTTGTCATGGACAAAAATTAGATGGTAATGGTCCTTTGTATAAAGGTGGAGAAGGTCCTTTTGCAGCAGCTCCTCCTAACTTTAAAGGGGACAATTATTTGCATATGCCGATTGGTAAAATGTATCACGCAGTGGTTTATGGAAAAAATATGATGGGATCTTATGCCAGTCAATTAGATACCAAACATCGTTGGCAAGTATTGGCGTATATTAAGAAATTCCAATCTGAAAACGGGGGTGATGCGTTTACTTTGTCTGCAGATGGCACGAATACAAATACTACTGCACCAGTAAGTGATACTGCTAAAGCAGCTTCAACTACCGATAGCTCTGTAGTTAAAAAATAGAATTTAATTAATAAATAAAACTTTTAAAAATAAATAATTATGACCGATCGTTTTGAAGTCCCTGCGAGTTTAAAGAAAACCGGTTTGATTCTTACAATCATTGGTATCCTTACTGTTATTGGAGGTGGAATAGCTTTTTTAGGCGGTAAAACTGATGGTGGAATTGTACGTTTTTGGATGGGATTAATGCATAATAGTATATATTTCCTAATTATTGCAGTATCTTCCATTTTTATTCAAGCAGCTGCCTCATTGGCACAGGGAGGATGGATAGTTGCCTATAAAAGAGTACCGGAAGCCATTGGTGCTAATGTTTGGGTATTTGGTGTGTTAACTTTATTGATATTAATTGCAGTTGTTTTTGGCTTAGGAGATCATAACCCTATCTATCATTGGGTAAATCCACATGGTGATAAAATTTTAGAGGGGAAAAGCACTTTTTTAAATAAATGGATGTTTCTTGGATTTTCTGTTGTTACCATAGGCTTATGGGGTTATTTCGGAAAAAAATTCAGAAGCTTGTCTATTGAACAACAAAACAGTCCTAAAAATTCAACTAAATTATATTGGGGAGCCATTACCGTTTCTGGAGCTTTTATGGTGGTGTATGGGTTGTCCATGATGAGTACCACTCCTTGGTTTTGGATTATGAGTATAGATGCTCACTGGTTTTCTACATTATTTAGTTGGCACGTTTTTGCTGGTGCTTTTGTTGCAGGGATGTCTTTAATACTTTTATGGACTGTTTACTTAAAAAATCAAGGAAACTTAATTTTAGTTAATAAAGAACATATACACGATTTGGGTAAATTAATGTTTGCTTTTTCAATTTTCTGGACCTATACTTGGTTTTCCCAATATATGTTAATATGGTACGGTAATATTCCGGAAGAAACAGTTTATTATAATGTTCGCCAAAATGGAGCTTATAGTTTGCCATTCTATTTGAATTTGGTAATCAATTTTGTTGGACCTATATTAATTTTAATGTCTCGTCCAAGTAAAAGAAATTTCTTTACCGTAATTTTTATGGCAATTATTATTATCTTTGGTCAATGGTTGAACTTATATTTATTAATGTACCCAGGACCAACCGGTAATAATTGGAGTATGGGATGGTATGAATTTGGTTTATTTATTGGATTTGCAGGTATAATGATTACTACAGTTTCTAAAACTTTGGCCAGTGAAGATTTGATTCCGCATAATCATATTCTTTTAAAAGAGTCTATTGTTCACCTGAGCTAATTTTTGATAGAATATTTTGCTTAATTTTTTAATTTAATTTACAATGTCTTTATTATTATTATCTGCTTTGACTATTCTGATTTTTATTGTTATTTATCAGATTGCAAGAGCTGTTGAGTATGTTAATCTTATTCGTGGAGACGAAGTTGAGGTTAGTAAGAAGAATAACAAGGTTTTAGCTTGGGTTCTACTTATAGTTTTTATTTTGGGAATGTATGGTGTTTATGAAACCCATAGATTATTAGCACCTTTATATTTGCCACAAGCAGCTTCTACGCAAGGTGTAGAATATGAAAAAATGTTGATGACAACCATTGTTATTACTGGTGCTGTATTTTTCATTACTGAATTTTTATTGTTTTGGTTTGCATTCAGATATCAAGCTAAAGATGGTAAAAAACCATTATTCTATGCACATAACAATAAATTGGAAGTAGTATGGACTACTGTTCCTGCTTTAACTTTAATGGTTTTGATTGCTTTTGGTTTAAAAGCTTGGACTAATATGACCGGTAAGCCACCTGTGGATGCCATGAAGGTTCAAGTTGTGGGTAAACAATTTAACTTTATTATCCGTTATCCGGGTAAAGATGGTGTGTTTGGTAAGACAAATTTCCGTAATATTAATGATGGGAATAATGTTTTAGGCTTAGATTGGAATGATCCAGCTTCTAAGGACGATATCATTGTAGAAAATGGGGAAGTTCATGTTATTAAAGAACAACCTGTTCAATTTATTATTAACTCCAGAGACGTTATCCATAATTTATTTTTCCCGCATTTTAGGATGAAAATGGACGCTGTTCCTGGAATTACCACTACTTTATGGGTGACTCCTACAATAACCACTAAAGAAATGGCAGACATTACCAAGAACCCTGATTTTGTTTATGAAATTCCTTGTTCTGAGTTATGTGGTAATGGTCACTATTCAATGAAAGGTACTGTTGTAGTTGAAACTAAAGGTGAATTTAATAGATGGTTAGCCCAACAAAAACCTTATTATACTTTACATAAAGATGATATAGAAGGTGCAAGTAAAACCGCCACACCTACTCCTGCCGTTACAGATAGTACAGCAAAATCGGTGGCAATTAAATAAGTATTTAAAAAATTATTAGCGAATAGGCTTTAAAAATAAGAAAAATGAGTAACGAAGCTACTTTAGTATTAGATAATTCTGCACATGGGCATCATGAAAGTCATGAGCATCATGAACATAAGCAACATTTCTTTAGTAAGTATATTTTTAGTATGGATCACAAAATGATTGGGAAACAATTCTTAATCATGGGGATTCTTTGGGCGATAATTGGAGCCTTATTTTCAGTTTTTTTTAGATTGCAACTTGGGTTTCCCGATACTAAGTTTCCTATTATGGAGACCTTACTAGGAGAATGGGCGAAAGGTGGTAAACTATCCTCCGAATTTTATTATGCATTAGTAACAATGCATGGTACCATTTTGGTATTCTTTGTATTGACTGCCGGTATGAGTGGTACTTTTAGTAATTTTTTGATTCCATTGCAAGTTGGTGCTAGGGATATGGCCTCTCCATTTATGAATATGCTTTCCTTCTGGATATTTTTTATCTCTAGTGTAATCATGTTTACTTCTATATTTATCTCTACCGGACCTGCTTCTGGTGGTTGGACTGTTTATCCTCCATTAAGTGCCTTGAAAGAAGCTACTCAAGGTTCCGGTTTAGGTATGGACTTATGGTTGATTGCAATGATATTATTTATTGTTTCTCAAATTTTGGGAGGTTTGAATTATGTTTCTACCATATTAAATATGAGAACTAATGGTATGAAAATGTCCCGTCTTCCATTGACAGTTTGGTCATTTTTATTTACTGCAATTTTAGGTTTGTTGGCTTTCCCGGTATTGGTTTCTGCTGTGGTATTGTTATTGTTTGATCGTCACATGGGAACAAGTTTCTTCTTGTCTGAGATTTATATTGCTGGTAAAGCTTTACCAAATATGGGTGGTTCTCCTGTTTTGTATCAACACTTATTCTGGTTCTTAGGACACCCCGAAGTTTATATCGTTGTAATGCCTTCTATGGGTATCGCTTCTGAAATCCTTTCAATTTATTCAAGAAAACCTATATTTGGATATTCTGCGATGGTTATTTCATTTGTAGGTATTACCTCTTTATCCTTATTGGTTTGGGCACACCATATGTTTGTCTCAGGGATGAGTCCTTTCCTTGGTTCCGTATTTGTATTATTAACATTAATGATTGCAATTCCGTCATCCATAAAAACATTTAACTGGTTGACTACTTTATGGAGAGGTAGTATTCATTTCTCTGTGCCAATGTTATTTGGTATTGGCTTTGTATCTGTGTTTATTTCTGGTGGATTGACTGGTATCTGGTTAGGTAACTCTGCTTTGGATATTCATCAACATGATACCTATTTTGTAATCGCTCACTTCCACTTAGTAATGGGTGTTGCTGCATTCTTTGGTAT
>DAOMPL010000018.1:0-58212 GCA_035444785.1 Edaphocola sp.
GAAAAAAAAATCTAACTCCAAATATTGGACTATTTATTTATTGGAATTGGTATTAGCATAAATCTGTGTAGTGGAAATATTTTTATGTCCCATCATTTTGCTAAGGCTTTCAAGTGGCACTCCCTCGGTCAAGAACATAGTAGCGAAAGTATGACGGGCGGTGTGGAATGTAACTTTCTGTTCGGTAACAATGCCCGCTTCCTCAATAAGTTTAGTTATATGCTTATTACAGGTTGCATTGGACGGCATCGGGAACACAAAATCATCTTTCCTAACGCCCCGATATTTCTCAATAATGCGTTTAGGGATTTCCAAAAGACGGACATTGGAAGCCACATCAGATTTTTTCCTCCTGCTGATTATCCATTCGTGTCCGTCAAAGAACGATTGGATATTTCCCCATTTCAGCTTCTTAATATCAATGTAGGAAAGCCCTGTAAAGCAACTGAAAATAAAGAGGTCTTTTACAAGTTCATATCGGGGCTTTGACGGCTTCAGTAGCAATAAGGTTTCTACATCCTCTTTTAAAAGATAGCTCCGGTCGGTTTCCTCCATACTGATTTCGTAATCCTCAAACGGATTTTCACGTATCAACCCTTTTTTGATAGCCAGTTCTGCCAAAGCAATAACGGGCATTGTGTAAACCCAAACCGTGTTATGGGTACATTCCTTATCAATGCGAAGAAAAAAATCAAACTCCCAGATAAAATCAGAAGTAAGCTCACGGAAAGCCATATCGTCCCTATGGTAACGCTCCCTTATAAATTCGCTAAGGTGGTTGTAAACCGTGTTATACTTGCTGTAAGTGCTTTGGGAGCGTTTTCCCTTAGCGACCATTTTTTTAAATTCCTTATTTTGGTCGTTGAAAACCTTTAGTACAGCTTCGTCCATTACGCCTACACCGAGAAATTTAATCTTTACTTTCTGTGCAGTTGCAAAGCCCTCGTGTTTGAGCATATCTTCATAAATTTTGTCGATACGCCCACGTATGTTGTCCAATTTTTGGTTAATGCTCAATGCTTTGGCACTCTTGCCCTCAACTCTTCCGAATTTTAAATCCCAAATATTGGGGTCAATTTCTAACTTTGTACCCATTGTTTTGGGCGTGCCGTCAATGGTAATACGTGCCATAATCGGTACGTTACCATTCTTTTTAGGCTCGTTCTTTTTAAGGTAGAAAAGGAGTTTGTAAGTGGATTTTTTTGTCTGCTCCATAACTCAAATCTTTAATGTTTAAAATTAAATTACATTGAGTTACAAGGGAATATAAAAAGGGGTGCAAAACACTGAAATATAACCTGTTAGATAGTATCGTTACTGACCTAAATCGGTAACGATTTAGTAACCTAACCTTGTCAATTTAAGCCTAAAATCATACAGACACGGACTTCCAATTTAAGACTACTATTTTATAAAGCATTGTATAGCAACGGTTTTAATCGTTTTGCTTATTTTTGCTTTTATCTAATCTTTTTTAGAAAAAAGCGAAAATTATAACCTTTTCGCTTTTTTTAATGCTTCACTTTTAGGATTATTGATGATGGCTTCTTTTAACTCCTCGGTTCTATTTCCTTTTAGCAGCATGGTCATATTCACCTCAAAACCCAAAAGAATAATCAATGCAATTAAATTAACCCAAACTAAAAACATAAATAAAGTACCTAAAGAACCATAAACTTTGTCATAATGCACAATGTTGGTAGAAAGGTAGATAAAAGTATAGGAGATTAATAATATTAAAGCTGTTGCAAGAAAAACTCCTAAGTTAAAAAACCGTACTTTTGTGTATAGGCTAGGGCAGTAACGATAAATAATAGCTACCATAAGCAGCAGAATTATTATTAAACTAGCAATTGAACTTATTTTTATTAAAGATTTACTGAGTAAAAATTGATTGATAATTTGGTTGATTAGTTCGCTTTGTAATATAAATAGAGCAATGATGATTATCGAAAATATGGTGAGCACTATGGTGAGCCAAATAGCTTTGAGTCTGCGGCTAAAGGCTGTTCTAAATTTGGTAGCATCTGAATTTCTATCAAATGCCCGCATAACGCCCATCAGTCCATTCGAAGCATAAATCATAGAGACTAATAAGCTAAAAGAAAGCAAGTCTTTTCTTCTGGTATGCAGAAAATCTGAAACTACTTCCGTCATTTTTCCGCCAATATGTTGCTCCGGGAAGTATGTATTTATTGTATTTATTATGCCACTTTCCAAATTGTCAATTGGAAAAAAAGGAACTAAGGAAACCAAAAATATTAATGCAGGCGGGACAGCCAAAATCCAATTAAAAGTAATAGCCGCCGCTCTTTCAAAAAGACGATAACGTTCCAAATTGTAAAAGATGTCCCTCAATATCCAACCCAAAGTGAGCCCTCTAAATTCAGGCTTTTTTAGATGTATGGAGGTCTTTTTGATTCCTTTTCCTTCTTCAGTTCCCATGTTTTTTCAAGAAAATTTTTACGGTATTATGCTTAGGCCATTTTGCTTTTAGAATTGCTATACTCTTTTACAAAGATCTTAATAAAATGATTCACTTCTTCCGGTTTTTCCCAATGTACTAAATGACCACATCTAGGAATGATTTCAAAGCTCGCATCATCTAGCATAACACAAGCCTCTAAAAGCATTTCTTTTAAAGAATAATGATGAATTAATTTATTAGGTATCAGTAAGTCATTGGCCCCAAAAATAATATTAACAGGAATTTTTATTTTCGAAAAGTCTTGAAATACCGGCTCTTCTAACATGCCGTTGATACATAATTCAACCATTCTTTTATATTCATTTCTGGGTTGGACATCCATTAATTCAATTAAATGCTCTATATGAGATTTGGCATTGTCAGGTACAATAAAAAAGCTGTTGTAAATTGCTTTTCTTAAACTGGTTTCTTCTGAGCTGATAAAACCTAAAAAAGACATCGTGTTTTTATAAAAAAGTTTATCAAAACTTTGAAACCTTTCTATACCTGCCGGTGCGCATAAAATTAAACCTTTAATATTTGGATTACCTTTAATCGCCATGGTCATAGCTATTTGACCACCCATAGAATGACCACAAAGAAAAACATTTTTTAAGTTTAAATTATTAATAAAATCATTCAAACAGTTTGCAAAAAAATCCATGGAATAAGGATATTCTTTGCTAAAAGAAGAAAGACCATTTCCTGGCAAATCCACAGCAATACATCTGTATTGTTTGCTGAGTTCTTCCACATTATAAGTCCAAGACAATAGACAGTTGGCCAATCCATGAATGAAAAGAATAACCGGAGCTTCCTTGTCGCCTTGATCGGAATAGGCTATTTCAACAGTTTCTTTCAGTACTGTTTTCTTGAATAAGGCTTGAGGATAAAATGAGAATGAATTCATGTTTTTTTGTTTTTTAACAATAAAGGCTTACCCATTTTCATAGGTAAACCTTCAGTGTAATTATATTAGTATTATACTTTAGTTTTTAGTTTTGACAAAGGTATAAATAGTACTAGTTACTACATTCGGATTAGAAGGAGTAGCAACTTTTACATCTACCTTAAAGGTGTTGATATCTATTAATTGAAAATCTCCTGATAAGAATCCAGGGTCGTTATCATTATTAGGATCGTTGGCAATTTTTATATAGTTATCATTTTTAATGATATATTTATAAGCTTGTGTTTGAGGTGCCGATGTGGTACATTTACGGTAATGCTCATCCATAGAAACATCTACTTTTGAGGTGAAAATCAAACGATTATCTAAGATGCAAGGGTCGGTTGAAGCTGTAATATCTGTATAGCTGCCTCCGGTTTGGTTGATATCAGGGTTTAGCTGAATTTTCATTACCTTCCATTTTTGATCCATTAGTGCTTTTTCCACAGAAACGTCAACTTTAGGAATGTCTTTTGTGTCACAAGAAGTATAAAAGGTACAGATGGCTATTGCTCCAAATATAATTTTCTTCATTTTAATATTTTCTTTTTTTACTATAGTAATTAATTAATAATTTCTAGGTTTCAAATGTAATAAACATTTTAATTATTACCTAATTTTTTGGCATCCCTTTTTTCGGAATGCTCATTTTTTTTGTTTTTTATACTGTCATGATTACTGGTTGAAGCTTCAGGGTCAGGATCGCTACTGATTAAACCTAAACCCACACTGTCTATTACTAAAGGTTCTTGCCTTATTCTAATATCCATATTTTCTCCTTCTAATATATGATTGGGATAACCTTGTTCATTTTTTGAAGTTGGAAATTGAAAATATACAACAGCCGTAGCAGTATCACTTATTCTACCATCCCAAACTTCTGTATAAAAAAGATTCATGGTTTGTAAAATCTGGATAGCTTCAAGATAAGGAATATTTATTAAATCGGGCACTTGAATGTTTGTCTGACCATAGCCTGAGCCTACCACCAAATCTATTTTAGAGCCTTGAAATATTTTTGTTCCCGCACTGATTGGTTGCCCATTATATAACATTTGTAATACTGCTCCCTCAGCCATATCAGGTTTGTAAGTAGTGTCACCCATAATCAAGTTGCTCGTATTGAGCAACAGCACCGCACTTCTTAAAGACAGGTTAAGTAAGTTGGGCATACTTAATTCAGGAGGGTTTACCTTATTGATTTTCAGATAAATTGTTCTTCCTTTCTTTACTAAAGAACCTCCATCCGGTTGAACATCCAAAATCATTAAAGGTTGATATAAAGTGTCATATACTGAATCTACTTGAATGTCAAAACCTAATTTTGTCAATTCATCAATGGAAGATCCTGCTTGAGTATTTAGAACTTTTGGCACCAATACTTCTTCTCCATGTCTTGTAATACGGCTTAAAGAGCCTACAAAAACAAAATAAATTCCAAAGCAAATAACTAAAATTAGTAATACATTGAACCAGAAACTTTTTAAAAGATTACCCATAAGCTATAAATCAGTAGCAAAATTAAGGTGCTAAGGTAATAATTAATTTTTATTTGACCTTAAACATTCTTCCAACATTTGATTATAAAATGTTGCCAAAGAAATTCCAGCGGCTCTTAATTGTTGTGGAATTAGGCTTTGTTCGCTTTGTCCAGGCATGGTGTTTACTTCTAAAAAATATAGATTGCCACTAGTTTTATGCCAAATAAAATCTATTCTTACAAATCCTTTGCAGTTAAGTGCAAAGAAAATTTGTTTTGCTTTTTCTTCTAACTCTATTCTTAGACTATCAGGAATTTGGGCTGGAGTAATCTCATCACTTTCATTATTATATTTGGCGGCATAATCAAAAAAATCATTTTTAGAAATAATCTCTGTTGATGGTAATGCAAATATCTCTTGACCTATCCTATATACTCCTATGGTAAGTTCTCTCCCTTCGATAAACTCTTCAATTAATGCCTGACTATCCACCTCGAATACAGCATCAATTGCATTTTGTAAATCTTCTACCCGAGTTACTTTTGTAGTGGCAATGCTGGAGCCTCCTTCGTTAGGCTTTACGAAAACTGGCAAATTTACTTGGCTTAATATTTTTTCCAAAGTATTATTATTATCCTTGTATATGGCTAAAGAGCGTGCTATTTTTACAATATTAAAACTATTCACTACTTTATTGCAAAAGCCTTTGTTGAATGTAAGTGCAGATACAATTGCATTACAAGTGGTATAGGGCAGTTGTTGCATGTCGAAATAACTTTGAAGCTTTCCGTCCTCTCCGGGTGTGCCATGGATGGCTATAAATACACCTTCAAAATTTATTTTGGAATTGTTTATTAATAAAGAAAAATCATTTTTGTCCACTTCAATTTTATTCCCATTGTGTTCATGGTACCAGCTGTCTTGGGTAATGATAATTTTATAGACATTATATTTCTCCTTATCTAAGTGTTTTTCAATAGTATTTGCAGAGTTTATAGAGATAACATATTCTCCGCTATATCCTCCGGCAACCAAGGCTATATTTTTTTTCATTTTATATATTTTGTGATTGTTTTTTTAAAAAAAGTTTGAACCTAATTTTAATTTCCAAAGATAGTAAAAGACTAGAATAATAGGATTTCTTTTTCTTCTTTTTTAGGATACAAAATTTAAAAATGAAAAAAGTGCTTTTCGAATAAACGAAAAGCACTTGATAAAATATTTTTATATGATTTAAGCTTCTCTGCCTACAACTTTTAATAAATGGAGATGAGAACCTAAGGCTTTTAATAAGGTTGGATATTCATGATAGGGTATATTGTATTCTTCACATGCCTTCATCACTATTTTATTGATGGCTGGGTAATGGACATGACTGATTCGAGGAAATAAATGGTGTTCTACTTGAAAATTTAAGCCACCACACATCCAAGATATAAATTTACTTCTAGTAGAAAAATTTGCAGTGGTTTGAAGTTGATGTACAAACCAATTTTCCTCAATCTTTAAGGTTTCTGGATCCGGCATGGGGAAGTCGGCATCTTCTACCACATGTGCCAATTGAAATATTATACTTATGGAAACCCCTGTTACTGCTGCCATGATGAGATAACCAATTAAAGCATGTTGCCAGCCAACAAAATAAATTGGAACTACGATAAACAAACAGATATGTGCAATCTTAGTTAACCAAAACCCTATATGTTCCTTGATGGCCATTGCGGGGATTTTTTTATCTAATATTTTTCCTGAAAAATATTTTTGAAAATCTTTATAAGCCCACCAGAAGCAATAAGTGATTGTATAAAGGAAAAGGGCATAATAGTGTTGGTATCTATGGAGAAAATATTGTTTCTGTTCTTTGTTTGTCCTAATGAAAGGTTTAATATCAATATCTTCATCATGACCTTCAATATTCGTATAGGTATGATGCATAATATTATGTTTAAACTTCCAAATATAGGTACTTGCACCCATAATATTGAGTGAATAGCCAGTAAGTGTGTTGACCCATTTTTTTTCGGAATAACTACCATGGGCACCATCGTGCATGACGTTGAAACCAATAAATGCGAATACAAAGCCCATTACTATACACATTAAAATGTTAGCCCAAATGGGTAAACTTCCAAAAATTAATAATACATAAAGTGTTATTAATACAGCTACTAAAACGATTCCTTTGTGGAAAATTCGCCAGTCACCGGTTTGTTTTTGATGGTTGTTTTTGAAATATTCGTTGACACGGCTTTTTACATCCTTAACGAAGTTGGCATTGATGCTGTTTACAAAAGAAATATTTTTTGCCACACTATTGAATTGTAATGAAAAATAAAGTGCGAAATTACATAAATATTTTCATGAATTAGACATTTAGCTTAAATATATTATGATTTTATGTTAATTATTTACAATGTAATTACAATAATTCTTTCTAAAATTATTTTTAAATAGATGAAGTTTGTTTTTATCTGATTTTAATAGAGTTTCATTTTAGGATTTCCTTCCATCTCCCAAAAATAGATAAGCCTGGAAATATCGTTGTAGCTATTTAATCCTTGTTTTTGTCCTTGAATTTTCAAAGCCCAGTCGTAAATATCCAAAACAGTTCCTCTGAAAATACTTTTATATTGTAACCTTAAATTTTTCAAATACTCAATATTGTTTTTGTTGCTGATAGTTAACAATTCTTTCTTTTGAAATGCTAAAGTGCTATCCATTTTTGACAACTCTTTATTGGCATAAAGGAACAGGTTGAAATATGCTGAATATTTCAAATGGTCAATCTTACTTTTCATACAAATGACATAAGCCATCATGTTGGCATCTCCTTCTGCTGCAATACCTGCTTGATGTGCCATTTCATGAGCTATTACAAAACCCCACATGAATGAAGGCAACTGTTTAGCAAATTGAGCTTCGCCACTAATTGGATTATAATACCCCTGAATGCCCAAATGAAAAATTAGGTTACTGAATAAGGAAGGCTTTACCTCTAAATATGGTATTTTATTGCCATATTCATTTTGATATACGGTTCTGATTTCTTGATTTATCGTTGATAAATCATAGGTGCCGGGAATTTCTTCTAAAGAATTAAGCTTATCAATTAAAAAATTGTTTAATAAAACCAGCTTGTCTTTACTCCACTGGTGTTCTTCTTGTGGTTTCCATATTGATTGTCTGTTATAATTGGCTCCCCAACTGAAAAAATAAATCAGATAAATTGATAGAATTGTTATTATGGTAGGAAAAATAAATCCACTCCAATTAGCTTTTTTTTGAAGGCATCTTTTGAAATAGATAATACAATAAACAATAAAAATTAATATTCCAATTATTATGGAAATATATAATATATCGCCTAAACTGAAGGAAATATGACTTAATAATATTGCTCGAAATTTTTGATAGGGTAGAAATATATTTTGCTCGTAAAAATAAAATAAGTGATTGCCCTTAATAAAAAAGCTAAAGAGCATCAATCCCCCAAAGGTGACTAAGGTGATAGTTTTACTTAAAATATTGTTTGACGTTTTCATAGGGCTTCTAAGTTTTAACAATTAAAAAAATAGAATATTCTCACATTAAACACAAACCCTATAAGCCGGATTCTGTACTTTCCTGTAGAAAGTTGCTATCATTTATCTACGCCTTATATCACTACAAGACTGCATCTGCCTACCCATAAGCTTTGGACGTGCAGCCCTCAAATGCTTACCTATTGGGCATTTCAGCGTGCAAGGTTTACCCTTATTTACAGTTGCCTGCAAATAACGTACGCTCTTACCGTACATTTTCACCCTTACCCAACATAAATGTCTGGCGGTTATTTTCTGTGGCACTTGCTGTATTTTCTTTCGAAAATCCCACCCGTTAGGTGGTGCACTGCACTGTGCTGTCCGGACTTTCCTCTCGTTTGCTAAGCAAACCAGCGATAGCACGGGTTTGTGTTATACAAAGGTACTAAATATGTTATAAGAAAATTGAAGTAAATTTATTTATTTTTCTTAAAGTTTCTTTTAAGAATTATTGGCAACTACTTTGTTTTTTTTATTTTTAATAAATCCAATAATGATAGGAAGTATAGAAATAAAAATAATACCAAAAACTACCTTTTCAAAATTATTTTTTATTATTGGAATTTCACCCAAAAAGTAGCCTAATAAAGTTATTCCTATCACCCAAATAAGCCCTCCTACTACGTTATACAAAGCAAAAACCTTATACTTCATGTGACCAATTCCGGCAACAAATGGAGCAAATGTTCTTACTATGGGAACAAAACGAGCAATAATAATAGTTTGTGGTCCATGTTTATCATAAAAATCATGAGTTTTTTGAATGTATTCAGGCTTTACCAATTGTTTGCCAAAGAGCTTGAGCTTGATAAATCGCTCTCCGGCAAATCTACCAATAAAATAATTACAAGCATCTCCTAAAATGGCAGCTACTAATAATATAACAATAGCTGTTACTACATTGATGCCTGCACCTTGTGCCGCTAACATTCCTGTTGCAAACAATAAGGAATCTCCAGGCAGGAAAGGCATGATAACTAATCCTGTTTCAACAAAAATAATTAAGAATAATATTAAATATATCCAATGGTGATAATTTGCAACAAGTTCTATAAGGTGTTGGTCGATATGAAGAATAAAATCAATTAAAGTGTTCATTATTTTTTTTATTGTTTGCAAATGTACTTTATATTTTTGATTTGAGAAATTGATGCTTTTTAAAATGAGTTATTCCTATTGTTTTTATATTATCTTTGTGCCTTAAAAAAAACAAATATTGTGATGAATGCTTTGGATGTTGAAAATTTTGAAGTTTTAAGTAAGAATACCCTTATTTTGGACACACGGCAACCGGATGTTTTTATTTTAGAATTCATTCCAAGGTCGATAAATATTGGGCTGGGTGATCATTTTATGGAGTGGGTACAAAGGTTGTTACCCAAAGAGACTCCATTGTCAATAGTAGCCGACGAGCAAGATGTAGCCGATACTTATTCTGTTTTAGATGGTCTTGGGTATAAGAATATTATGGGGCATCTTTCAGGTGGAATTCAAGCTTGGCGTAATGCCGACAAAGCCTTTGATTTGATTGTTGATGTGACAGAAGAAGAAGCTGCTTTGGATTTTAAATTTGACAAAAAAATCCTTTTGGTGGATGTGAGAGAACCTGTAGCTTTTGAAAATAGTCATGTAGAAAATGCCGAGAATTTCCCATTACATGCTATCGTTGATCCACTTCAAATAGCCCAGTTAGATGAAGATAGTAATATTTATGTGTATTGTGAGGAAGGTTACAAAAGTGCAATTGCTTGTTCTATTATGAAAAAAGAGGGTTTTCAAAATATTAGAAATATACTTGGAGGATTTCAAGCACTAAAAAGTAATCCTAATATAAAAATCATTTCCGGCAAATAATAATTAGAAATGTAAGATGTCTGAGCAATATTTAATAAAAATACCCCAATTTGAAGGGCCTTTCGATTTATTACTTTTTTTTATTGAAAGAGATGAATTGGATATTTATAATATACCGATTCAAAATATTACCCAAGAGTTTTTGGCGTATATCCAAAAGATGGAGCAATTAAATATTGAAATGGCTAGTGAGTTTATTCTTTTTGTTTCTACCCTGATGAGGATTAAAGCCAAAATGCTCTTGCCAAGAAGAGAAATTGATGCTAGTGGAAATACTATAGACCCTCGTCAAGAATTGGTAGATAAGTTATTAGAGTATAAACGCTATAAAGAAGCTGCCGACCAATTAGCCGCTATGGAAGCAGAACGCTTATTGCACGCTAAAAGAGGGAATGTTAAAGCAGAGATGGAATTGATAGGAAATCAGCTGGCAGAAGGTTCTGAAATTCAGACCGTGAGCGTGTATCGCCTGGTAAATACTTTTGAAAGAGTGATGAAAAAATTTCAGGAGCGACAGAATAAACCACAGCATGTTGTAATAAAGTACAATTACTCTATGGAGAGCCAAAGGGTATTTCTGGTGCAATTCTTTGAAGAAAAAACAAGAGCTAATTTTGAAGAACTTTTTGGAATTTTTGAAGAAAGGATACAAGCCATATTTACTTTCTTGGCTCTTTTGGAAATGGCACAACAAAACGTACTTAAACTATTGGTGGGAGAAGGTAGAAACAATTTTATTATTGAAAAAGTTCATGGTCTTGAAAATTTTATCACAGATTCTATTTCAGAAAATTAAATTTTAACATACCGCTATTTTTAAAATCAATTATTGTTTTTTGACTAGAAAATTTTGTCAAATTTTGATTTTTTGGTTGTTGTTGAAGTAGGAGAAGTTTTAAAAAACCATTCAGAACAAACTAATTTGGACCGATTTTTTAATGTTATAAAAAAACAGGAAGCCTTGATTGGAAGGCTTCCTGTCTCTAAGCATAAAAGTCCTGCTAATATAGGAGCAGACTAATTTCTACTCTTCTTGCATTTACCGCATCCGTACTGTTGTCAATACCGTGATTTAATATGATGATTTGGTTGGCTTTTAAACCGTTTTGCATTAATACTTTCTTTACGGTATTTGCTCTGTTGAAAGAAAGTTTTTGGTTGTAGATGGCAGAACCGGTATTGCTGGCAAAAGCTCTTAATACTACTGTTTTTTTTGAATCTTTAACCGACTTTGCAATATTTGCTAATTCAGGATAATCTTTTTTATCGATTGTTGAAGAGTTATTGGCAAAATAAAGGGTAAGTTTCAATTGTTGAGCTTGTGTCTCCTCTTTAACTTGCTCTTTTATTGTTGTAACAACAGGAGTTTCTTTTTGAACTTCTACGATTTTTATGACCGTATCCACTCTTTTAGAATTGTTATCTATTGTGCTTTTTAAGGCCTCAATTTTTGATTGTAACAATAAAATTTCTTGAACATTATCATTAGACTTTTGTGATTGGTTTAATGCAGTTAAAACGCGAATTTGCTCGTTTAAATTTTCAATCTGAGATTGAAGGTTACTTAATTCTTTGGCTTGTCGCTGTTCAAACGCTTTAAGTTCGTCTGGATTTGTTGTTTGTTTTATGATTGTTGTTTGTGGGGGCTGATTGCTTTTTTCTTTGGTCTGATAATAGTTGTTGATAATAGTTGAAGGTTGCTCTTTTGTGTTTGTAGGGATCGTTGGGGTTTTGGTGATTTCAGTCTTATCCGTAGATTTAGCTTGCTCTTGAGTTTGTGTTTTGTTAATTGGTCTAATCGATACCGGAGTAATAGGTTGCCCTTGATTAGTTTTACCTTGAAGTAAAACTAACTGATCGATTCGAAGATGTAGCCGATTAATTTCATCGAGAATTTGTTGGTCATTATTCGATTGTTTTTCGCTAGATTGAATCAAACTAATTAAGGAGTCATCTATGGCATTATTACGGTTAAGGATATTTTGTTTTTTTAAGAGTTGTTCTTTCTTTGCCTTAGCAATTTTTGTTAATAAAGCTTCCAATTCTGTTTTCGTCATAACAATTTCGCTATTATTACTTTGAGAATAAGAGCTATAATTAATGCTACCTGAAATCAATAAAGGGATTGCAATATATTTTATTATTGGGTACATATTGATTTATTTTTATAGTACGAATCTATAGCCTAAAGCTAATTGGTTATATTTAAAATTTCCTCTTACGGTATAGTCCGCAAATAAATTTCCTTTTCCTAATTTGTAGCCTGTTCCTGCAATGAAATTTGGATTAAAATGGAAATTTTCATTTGCATAATTTAAACCTACGCCCACACCTAAATATGGGGAAAAATTATTTGTATATTTGTTTAAAATAGGAATTATGGCATTGGCACTCACTCCGAAACCTGTAGTGCCTTTTCCCAATGCAACATAAGCCTCCGGCATAAAAAGGATTTTTGTATTATTAAAAGTAGTAAAACTTCTGATGCCTATATTAAAATTGGTATTACCATCAAAAGACGGGCCTAAATAAATCCCCAAACCGTCTAAATTTGAACTTTTAGGTTCTGTGTTTTCTGTTGCCGGTATTAGGGGCTTTACTATTATTCCTTGCTCTTTTGACGGGATTGCTTTTGCTTTTAAGGTATCAATAGTTTTGTTTTGGCTGTTTATTGTACCATTGAGTCTTTCTATTTCGGCAAGCAATTTATCATTGATTGCTTTGTTGTCAGTAAGCGTTGCAGGTTCTGCAATATAGCTTGTGCTTTGAGGGTTAACATTGTTTCTGTTTAACAAAATTTCTAATCTTTCTATTCTCTTTTCTACGCTTTCTGTATCATTAGTTTCAACACCTTTTATCACCTTGTCAATTAATTCGTTTAACTCGGCAGGGGTCATTTTTATGTATTGCTGTTCGGTAGGTAATACGGTTGATTCTGTATTTTGTTGAGTCTCAATTTTTTGTTGTTCTATTTCAATTTGTTTTTTCTCGCCAACGATTTTATTCATTTTTTCCAAATCATTTTTCTCATAAGCCTCTTTTAATTCTTTTTCTAAACTTTTGATTTTTTGGTTATAAGCAATTCTTGAGGCTTCAAAACGTTGGCTATAGTCTTGGTTCACTGCATATTCGGTACGTGCATTCTTACCTAATTTTAACTTGATTCCGACATTGTACATAGTACTTTGTTGCAATTGATTGGTAGAATTGATGTTGGTAATATCTGTATTTTGATTATCTAAAGTATAAATTAAATTTGCTCCACCATAAACTCCAACATATTTACCCAAAGGTATTTCTAAACCTAATCCTCCTTTTGCATAATAGGTTGATGCAGCAGTTTGATAAACAGGAGGAAGGATATTGCCTATTCTTTTGCCATTATATCCATCCTGAACATTAATCATACCACCTCCAATAGTGATATAAGGAACTATTCCTCTAGGAACATTTAAGCGACCCACAAAGTCCGCACCAAACATTGACATTTTATCAAAATTAAAAGAAGGGTTTTGGTCGGCAGTTGCCTGATAATAGTAAGCATTGATTCCAACGTAATCCGTAAAGTCTATACCTAACTTACCTCCTAATAAATAAGTGTTTCTGAAAGGAGAATTTCTGTTAAAATCCATATAGGCACCTTCAGGGGCAAGGGTGACTTTGATGCCTTTCATACCACTACTGAAACGTCTATAATATGCTTTTTCCATTTCGGTCAAATTGCTGTTATCTGTTCCTCCCAAGTAAAATTGAAGTCCGGCGGTTGCACTCCAATTGTACATTCTGTTGTTATTTTGGCTGTTAATCCAATTGTCAAAATCATTAGATCCACCCGGGTTATACAATAAGCTGGTTGGGTCCATATTGTAAACTAAACCACGCCCTTCAAGGTTTAATGTAACCCTTTTGCCCATATTAACCTTAAAGCCTAAGCCGGCAGAACCGTATAGATTTTCGTTTTTATAAGTACTGTTATTGGTCATCTCTCTTTCGAAACTTTGGATACCGGTTCCTAAAAGAATATAAGGTGAGAATGAGCCAACTGGAATGTTAGTCTTAAACTCTCCTCCTATTCTAGTTACTCTGATATTTCTGTCTTGAAAACCTCCGAAACCCGGAATGACTACTTTAATATCATCTTCATATTGACCAAAATTTTGTTTTAAGTTGGACGAACGTTCAAATATTCCTTTAAGTTCAACCACTTTTCCAAAACTGAATCCGGCTTGGATACCATACATTAGACCATTTTCTATGGTAGATTTATTGTCAAACCAATTGTAACCAAGGGTGGGGGCTACTACCACACTAACATCAGAAATCTGAGCTTTTGCCTGTAAGGCTATTAAACCTAAAACTATTGGGCTAAAGAATAAACTTTTCTTCATTTTTTTTGTTTTTAATAAATACCTAAATATCAGGCAAAGTTAAGTATAATACCAATGGTTTAGACTTAACTGTTTGTTAATCAAATATTGTTGTAATATGGTTATTTGAATCTCAAGAATTAATGTTTCTTTTTCTAATCTCCTTAATTTCAAAAAATAAGATGGATTCCGATATTAATTTTTTAACTTTTGTGCAAAAAATAAATATTTATCTTTGGAGGATATTAAAAAGCCAAAATTTACGTTTTGGTGTTAATACTTTTTTAATTGTGGAATCATAACATTTAATATATTTATGAAATTTTTGAAATATTATTTATTCTTTTTTGCCTGTATTGGAAATGGATTTGTTTTTGGTCAGGAGTCAAAAGGAAATAAACAAATTACTTTTACTGTGGAGTCTTTTAAAGTTGATCCTAATGGCTTGTTTCATGAGTTTATTCCTTTAAGTTCTTGGGAAGATACGGTAGGGATGAATGCCGTTAATTTTATCTTTGATCCAGTGACGATTCCTTTTCCTACAAATTTAATTATTGCTGAAGGTCTTCCAAAAGCTAGCTTTTCCTACGGAATAGCTGCAAAACAGAAAACTGCCGGATTGAGTATTCCGGTGTTGTTTAGCCAAGGAGACCAAATTTATAGAATAAGTTCCTTCAAAATAAATAGGAATTCCCATAGTGAAATTTTGCCTTTGGAAAAAAATTATGTCAGCCATTCCGTTTTAAGTAATGGCAATTGGTATAAAATCGCCGTTGACAAAAGAGGAATTTTTAAAATTGATTATGCTTTTTTGCAATCCTTGGGAATCAATCCAAGTACGATTAACCCTAATAATATAAAATTATTTGGAAATGGAGGGACGGTAATGAATGAAGATGTTTCCGACGGGTATCCTGATGATTTAATAGAGAATGCAATTGAAGTACATGCTACCGGTAGTAGTTTTGGTCCGAATGATTATATCCTTTTTTATGCCAATGGTCCTTTGAAATGGAAAGCCAATACTTTGAATCAAACATTTGAACATACTCAAAATTTTTATGAAGATAAAAGTTATTATTTTTTAAATTTTGATGGAAGCCAAGGGAGTAGGATATTGCCCCAAAACCCTTTGTCAGCTACACCTAGCTTAACCATTAATTCCTTTGACGACTATTCCGTTATCGAAAAAGATTCTATCAGCTTAAGTAATATTGGAAAGTTATGGTTTGGGCATTATATAGCCCGAAATAATTCAATAAATATTCCGGTTGATTTTTCAAATTTGACAGGAAATGTAAATTTTAATTTGCAACTAGCCGGAGTGGTGGATGTTGGCAATATTAATTACAGTCTTTCCGATGCAAATAACACTAATATTTATTCTAGTCAAATAACGCCTAATGGTCAAAATAAATTTTCTTTAGCGACAGCCTCCGGAAGTTTTCCCTCTAGTGCTTCCAATAATTTTTTTAAAATTAATGTACAGGCTGGTTCTATCAACACTAGAACCTATTTGGATTATTTGAGATTGAATTTTAAAAGAACTACCAACTATATTCCAGGAAGAGCTATGAACTTTAGGAGCTTTGAACAGTTGAATGCCACCGCAGGTTCTCTGGTAAATTTTGAATGGAATGGCGTAAGTAATAACCTAAAAGTTTGGGATATTTCTAATCTGTTGGAACCTAAATCTATAAACTTCCAACTAAATGGCAATGTTCTTAGCTTTAAAGACTCTGCTCAAGTGTTAAAAGAATATATTATTTTTGACCCTAACAGTTATGCTACTCCAACTTTTATTTCTAAAATCGAAAATCAAGATTTACATGGAATGCCGGTAGCACAATATTTAATAATTACTAGAAAGGATCTTTTACCTGCAGCACAAGAATTGGCACAGTTTCATAATAATAATGGAACAACGGTTCAAATAGCAACAGTGGATCAGATTTATAATGAGTTTTCTTCAGGAGGTCAAGATATTGGAGGAATAAGAAATTTTATTAAAATGGTTTATGATAGAAGCACCTCCACTAATCCTTTAGAAGATGTTTTGCTTTTTGGTGCAGCCTCCTTTGATTATAAGGAAAGAATTGCCAATAATACTAATGTAGTACCTACCTACCAATCGCTTTCATCAGTAGGAAATGCCAGCACTTATCTTTCTGATGAGTATTTTACATTGTTGGATGATGGGGAAAGTATGGATGCAATGAATCCAGGAAATTATATAGATATAGGCATAGGAAGAATACCTGCAAGAAACCTAACAGAGGCACAAGACTATGTGGCAAAAGTGAAAAGATATGCAGGGAAAGAGAGCTTTGGAGAATGGAAAAATAATGCTACATTCGTAACAGATGATTATGAGCCTTTTATGGGCTTTTTGAAAAGTGCAGAAATAATGAGTGGCGAATTAGAAACTGCTAATAAAATATTTTTGAGTAATAAATTATATTCTGATGCTGCTCCAAGAGTGGCTACTGCCGGTGGCGTTAAGTTTCCATCAGTTACCAGAGGTATTAATAACCAAATATTGAATGGTACTTTTTTGATGGATTATATTGGTCATGGAAGCCCGGAAAGATGGGCAGTAGAAGAATTATTATATGATGGTGATGTCAATCAATGGGCCAATAAAAATAAACTTCCTATCTTTATCACAGCTACATGTGACTTTGGTCGGTTTGATAATCCCACAAAACAATCCTTAGGTATGGATATAGTTATGAAAAGAGACGGAGGTGCAATTGCTGCATTGACTACTACAGAACAAGTATATCCCAGTCCTAACGAACTCTTGAATAAAGTATATATCCAATATCAATTTGGTAAAAAACCAGATGGGAAATATCGTACATTTGGAGATGCTTTTAGAGTTGCAAAGAATTTTGCAAATATAAGTGGTGGTGTTGGTAATCAATTGAACTCCCGAAAATTTGTAATTCTTGGAGATCCGGCATTGAGGCCTTCTCTCCCCGTAAATAATGTAGTTACAGACAAAATATTCGAATTAGGAATTAACAATACATTGATTGAAACCGATACTTTTAAAGCTTTAGGTAAATATATTTTGGAGGGTCATGTCAGTGATGTAAACGGAAATTTAAAATCTAATTTTAACGGTCAGGTTTATTTAACAGTTTTCGACAAAATGAAAACAGTGATGGCCTCTAATCCTTCACTGGTGGCGGCATCTAATGCAGAACAAAAAACCTATAGTTTGCAAAATAATATTTTGTACAAAGGAAATGCAACAGTTGAAAATGGTCAGTTTCGCATTAATATTATTATTCCAAAGGATATTAATTATGATTTAGGAAATGGTAAATTAACCTTATATGCCTATGATAGTCTGGAAGATGCTTCAGGTTTTAAAGATGATTTTATTGTGGGTAGTTTTAGTCCTTTTGCAGGTACCGACAATGATGGTCCTATTGTAAAACCTTATATTGATGATAATAAGTTCCGAAATGGTGATATCGTTAGCAGTAATCCTTTATTATTTGTTGAGCTTTCAGATAATAATGGCATCAATGTTTCGGGTTCATCAGTGGGGCACGACCTGATTGCTGTGGTGGATGGCGATTTTGAAAACCCTTATGTTTTGAATTCATTTTATAAAACCGCTTCGAATGATTATTCTAAAGGTAGTTTATATTATCAAATAAATAAATTGTCGCCCGGCAAACACACGATTACTGTAAGAGCTTGGGACGTTTATAATAATTCAGGGGAAGGCTCTATTGATTTTTATGTTAAAGGAAAAGATTCTTTAGATTTTGAATTATACAACTTTCCTAATCCTTTTAAAGAAGGGACAACGATTGTATTTCAGCATAACCAACCGGCAGTGGATATGGAAGTGGGCTTGAAGGTTTTTAATACTCAGGGGCAGATGGTGTTTTCTGATTCTAAAAATATTAAACCAGAAGGTAGCTTTTCCACATGGGAATGGGATGGAACAGCCACAGATGGGACAAAACTTTCCGGAGGATTGTATTTTTTTCAAATAACCTTAAATGCTGGAAAAAATATTTCGAAAACTTTATATCAAAAATTGATGATTAACCGTTAATAGGTAAATGATAATAAGAAGTTATTTTTTGAAAATATGATTTTTTTTAAAAAAATACACTATTTTTGCCTACTCATAAAAAGCGAAAAATTATAGACATATCTCTATCTAACAATTTTATTAATAATAAACAGGATAATATAATTATTCATGTTCGCTTTGGAAAATCTCAAATTATATAGAATGAATAGGAAACAAATCTTATGGTCGAGTGCCATATTATTAACCGTATCACCATTAAATAATGTGATAGGACAAACTTATAAAAAAGTAGGACCTATATCTTATGCCGTACCTTTCTTAACCATTGCTCCCGATGCCCGTTCAGGTGCTATGGGCGATGTAGGTGTAGCATTGTCTCCTAATGCTTATGGACATGCCTATAATGTAAGTAAGGCAGTTATGAGTGAGGATGAAGGCGGAATTGGTATCAATGCTTCTCCTTGGTTGAGAGATATATCACCCGATGTGGCACTATATTATGTTTCGGGATTTGCAAAGTTTGGAAAGGATAATGACCAAGCTATAAGTGGCTCTTTAAGGTATTTTAATCTTGGTGAAATAAACTATAGAAGTGAAATGAATGATGATGAGGGTAATGGTAATCCTTACGAATTAGCTTTGGATATTGCTTATTCCCGTAAATTGTCAGAAAATTTAGCCTTAGGTGCTGGTATCCGCTATATCAATTCAAATATTGCTGCCGGTGTGAAGTCAACATCTTCAGGTAATTTAGGCTATAAAGCCGCAAATGCTGTTGCTGCAGATTTAGGTTTGTTTTATACCAAAAGGGTAATGACAAGCGATGAACAAGGTTCGGAAATTAATGTGGGTGTTGCCTTAAGAAATATTGGTAGCAGAGTAACTTATTCTCAAGTACAAAAAGATTTTCTTCCTGCCCAGTTGGCATTGGGAGCGGCTTATACTTATTTCATTGATGAACATAATAAAATTACCGGTGCTGTTGATTTGGTTAAATTATTGGTGCCTGCCGCCGAAAGAGTTATTGAGACTGGTCCTCCTGTAGATACATATTATAGAATTCCAAGAGAGAAGACTGTTGTTTCAGGAATTTTAAGTTCTTTCACAGATGCTCCAGGTATGTATGGTACCACCATTGGAATAGGTGCCGAATATTGGTATCAAGACCAATTTGCATTACGTGGGGGATATTTTCACGAAGATAAAGATTTAGGAAATCGGCAATATTTTGCTATTGGTGCAGGTGTTCGTTATAGTATGTTTGGTTTGGATGCTTCTTACTTAGTGCCTTCAGGCTCAGGTATTGCTAGAAACCCTTTAAGCAATACTTTAAGGTTCTCCTTGTTGTTTAACTTTAATCAAGCTAAATATCAAAAGGAAAAAGAATCATAGAAGAGATTAAAGCCGAAGCCTTTTGTTTCGGCTTTTTTTTAATAAAACTATTAAGAATTTTATTACCTTTGCCTTGTCCTTTTTAATTAATTTTATGAAAAAAGCAATAGTATTTTTTATTCTTTCCTTGTTTTCAACTGCCCATATTTGGGCTCAGGGTTGTGTGATGTGTTCAAAAACAGCAGAGAGTTTAGGCACTTCAGGAGCACAACAACTCAATACGGGTATTCTATATTTGGCAGCTATTCCAATTGCATTTGTTGGAACTATTAGTTTTTTATGGTTAAAACATAGTAAGAAAAATAGCTAATGTAATATTTAGAGTAACTAATATTGTTTTTTAAAATTATTAACTCCCAAATTGTTACTTTGTAAAGGATTTGGGAGTTTTTGTTTTTTTAAAAAATATTCACAATGCAAACTTTTACTGATTTTATTTTTTATTTTATAATTCCAATAGCATAATTTTCAGTAAATTTGTAGATTAAATAACTTTTATTAAACGGATACTATAGATATTTGTTATTGAAAGACTATGGTATTTTAATATATTTTGACTTATGATTAGAGGAACTTATAGTAGTTCAAACTCTGGAAACAGTGGAGGATGTAGTACAGGAGGATGTAATAAATTTAATGTATTTAACTGGTTGGCAGATATTCCGGCTAGTGATTTTGGAAAACCTTTTAATATTATTGAAGTAAGCTTTGATAATGGTAGTCGTAAAGATTATTTTTTAAACACCTCTTATCATACCTATTTCAAGGGCGATTTTGTTGCTGTTGAAGGTTCAGGAGGATATGATGTAGGAGAAATTAGCCTTCAAGGTGAATTGGTGAAATTTCAATTAAAAAAATATAAAATTAAAGAAGAAACTGTCGATAAGAAAATTTTAAGATTGGCTTCTGAAAACGATTTAAGCAGCTACCATCAATATAAAGGAAAAGAAAAAGAAACTCTGGTTCGTTCCAGAGCAATAGTTAAAGAGGTGGGATTGGACATGAAGGTGTCTCACATTGAATGGCAAGCTGATGGAAAGAAAATGACGGTTTTCTATACTGCGGAAACACGGGTTGATTTTAGAGAATTAATCAAGGTTTTAGCTTCCGAATTTAAGACAAAAGTAGAGATGCGTCAAATAGGTGCTAGGCAAGAGAGTGCTAAGCTGGGTGGTATCGGATCTTGTGGTAGAGAGCTTTGTTGCAGCACTTGGTTGACTGATTTTAAAGCAGTAAGTACCAGTGCAGCAAGATATCAAAATCTTTCTATTAATCAATCCAAGCTTTCTGGCCAATGCGGTCGATTGAAATGTTGTTTGAATTTTGAGTTGGATACCTATTTGGATGCTTTAAAGCACTTCCCGAAAAATGCAGAAACTTTGTTGTTTTCTAGAGGTAAAGCAAGTCTTCAAAAGAAAGATATCTTCAAAAACCTTATGTGGTATAGCTTTGAAGGGAGTTCTAAGCAATATCCATTGACGATTGAAAAGGTAAAAGAAGTTCAGGAGTTGAATGCCAAAGGTGAAAAACCAGAAGAATTTGAGGCAGCAGAAATTAAGATAAACAGACCTAATGTAGCCGCAACTATTGATATGGGCTTTGTAAATGATGTGGGTCAAATTCAATTGTCTTCTCTTAGAGGAAATAAGAAAAAGAAAAATACTAAGCCTTCAGCAACTGCTTCTAAGAATAGAAACGGTGAATTTAAAACAGTAAATAAGAATCAATCAAATGTGAAACAAAACCCGGAAGGAAATTTACAGAAAAATCAGGAGAGAAAAGCTCAACAGCAAAAAAATCCTACTGATTCAAATGCTCAAAAGCCTTCTGAAAGAGTTTTGCAAGAGTCTAGACCTGCAAAAGCCCAACAGCATATTTATTCTGGAGAGCAATCGAATCAGCGATCTCAAAAGCCGAAATTTTATAAAAATAGAAACAATAGAAATGATGCTAAGCATCCAAAAACGTCAAATAACAATAATCAATCATAAATCAAAAAACATTGCAAATATATAAATTTGGTGGTGCTTCTATAGCAACTCCCGACAGAATGAAGGCATTAATGCCTATCTTACAATCAGCTTCTAAACCTTTGATAATGGTGGTTTCGGCATTAGGTAAAACTACTAACGCATTAGAGAAAGTTGTAGAGGGTGCCAATATTCAAGATTTTGAAAACACTGAAAAACAGATTAAAGATTTAGAAATTCAACACTTTGAATATTCCAAATCTTTAGGATTGTCGGATGAAGACTATAAACCATTACATGATAAACTGAAATCTGTTTTTGATGAAATGAGATTAATAGTGCAAAAAGATAATCTTATGCAGTTTGATTATTTATATGATCAAATCGTATGTCAAGGTGAATTGTTATCTACTTTAATATTAGACGCATATTTGAAATCAGAAGGTTTAAAGTCACAATGGTTGGATGCAAGACAATTAATCTGTACAAATGCTATTTATAGAGATGCTCAGGTGGAGGAGCAAGCCTCTGAAAAGGCTGTTCAAGCAGCTGTATTACCCTTATTAGACCACAAAGAGGTCATAGTTACTCAAGGATTTATTGGAAAAACAAAAGAAGGGAATTCTACAACTTTGGGTCGGGAAGGATCCGATTATACCGCTGCTTTATTGGGCGGTTTTTTAAACGCTAACGGTGTGAGCATTTGGAAAGATGTGGAGGGCTTATTGAATGCCGATCCCCGATTGTTTCCTGATGCGGTCAGAATTTCTGAAATAAGTTTCAATGAAGTGATAGAAATGGCTTATTATGGTGCTCAGGTAATTCACCCAAAAACCATTAAACCACTGCACAACAAGAATATTCCACTATATGTAAAATGCTTTTTGGATAAGGATTTGCCAGGTACTATTATAAAAAATAAAGTGAAGGCAATATATCCTCCAATAATTGTATTAAAACCCAATCAGGCATTGATTCAAGTGATTAGTAAGGATTATTCTTTTGTTACCGAAGATGTTTTGAGCGATATTTATGAGATTTTTGCCAAGCATCATGTAAAAATAAATATCATGCAAAATGCAGCAATTAGCATGGTGGCTGCTGTTGACAATAGAAAAGATAAAATATTTCCTTTAATAGAAGATTTATCAAAAAATTATGAAGTGAGAAGGAATGAAGGAGCTACTTTGTTGACTATTAGGCATTATGATGAGAATACTATTGAAAAATTAACAAAAGACAAAAAGGTCTTATTAACCCAAAAGACTAGAAGAACGATTCAGTTAATTGTTAAATAAATATTCAATTTTTGATTTAATTTTTTTATTTTAAAATTACTTTGGCTTATTCAGCCAAATTATTAATTAAGGAATATCTTTGCACACTATGGCAAACGAAAATAAATTACAGGCAATAATAGCACATGCTAAAGAATATGGTTTTGTATTCCCTTCTAGTGAAATATATGATGGTCTAGGTGCCGTTTATGATTATGGTCAATGGGGTGCAGAATTAAAGAAAAATTTAAAAGACTATTGGTGGCGATGGATGACACAAACCAATGAGCAAAATATTGTTGGGATTGATGCTGCAATATTTATGCACCCTCAAGTTTGGAAAGCCAGTGGCCACGTTGACAATTTTAGCGATCCGATGATAGACAATAAAGATAGTAAAAAACGCTATCGTGTTGATCATCTTATCGAAGGTCATGCAGAAACATTAAATGAAGAAGACAAAAATGTCTTATTGGCAAAGATGGATGCTTTGTTGGCAAAAGATGATTTTGCAGGACTTAAATCATTGATTGAAGAATATAAAATTACTTGCGCTGTCAGCAAAACTCTTAATTGGACTGATGTTCGCCAATTTAATTTGATGTTTTCTACAGAAGTAGGTTCGGTAGCTGAGGAGTCCAGCAAAATTTATTTACGTCCTGAAACTGCACAAGGAATATTTGTAAATTTTTTGAATGTTCAAAAAACAGCAAGGATGAAAATTCCTTTTGGTATAGCACAGATAGGAAAAGCTTTCCGTAATGAAATTGTAGCAAGGGGTTTTATTTTCCGTATGCGGGAGTTTGAACAAATGGAAATGCAATTCTTTATCAGACCCGGCTCTCAAAAACAATGGTACGAATACTGGAAAGCAGAACGCTTAAAATGGCATTTAGAGCTAGGGATAGATGCCTCTAAATATCGATACCACGACCATATTAAGTTGGCCCACTATGCCGATGCGGCTTGTGATATAGAGTTTGATTTTCCTATGGGCTTTAAAGAATTGGAAGGTATCCATTCCCGTACTGATTTTGATTTGAAAAACCATCAGGAACTCAGTAAAAAGAAATTGCAATATTTTGATGCTGACATAAATCCTGATACGGGGAAGGCTTATGGCAATTATATTCCTTATGTGGTAGAAACTTCTATAGGATTAGACCGTGCCTTTTTAGCGATATTGAGTGAAGCCTATCAGGAAGAAGATTTAAGTACAGACGAGAAGCAAGATAGTAGGGTAGTGCTTAAGTTTTCTCCTAAGATTGCACCTATTAAATTAGCTATTCTTCCGCTGATGAAAAAAGATGGGTTGCCTGAAATAGCTTCTGAATTAATGGCAAAATGCCGTAAGCATTTTAAATGTTTTTACGAGGAAAAAGATGCTATTGGAAAACGTTACAGAAGAATGGATGCCATTGGTACGCCTTTCTGTGTCACCATTGATCATCAAACTAAAGAAGATGGAACCGTTACTATTCGTTACAGGGATAATATGCAACAAGAAAGAGTGCATTTAGATGAGGTCTTAGGGATAGTACAAAGAGAGATTTCTTACTAATCAAATAAAGAGATTATTAAAAAAGGTATCAACTGTTAATGTGGATACCTTTTTTATTTTTATTAATAACACAATAACTATCTTTTAACAATAAATATTTATTAATGAGATGTTTATGGGTGTACCTTTATATTGCAATTTTGCAAAAAACAATTAATTCTAAAAAAGATGAAAAGATTATCATCTGCTTTAATGGCATTTTTAATATTCTTGTCATTAAACGTATCTGCACAGGCAGTTAAAAAATCTCAACAAAGCCATTCAAATGTTGCAAAAACTGAAATGGTAAAAACTGAGTCGGCTAAAAAAGATGCTGTAAAAAAAGAAAAAAAAGAGTCCAAAGAAGTAGTGTCGCACCAAACTAAACATGTGAAAAAGGATGGTACTCCTGACAAACGATACAAAGCGAATAAACATCTAAAAAAAGATGGAACTCCTGATAAACGTTTTAAAGGAAATAAATAAAATAAAAGAGGCTGATAATTATTATCAGCCTCTTTTATTATGAATTATTGCTTAGCAATACATTTCAAAAGCTTGCTTTAAATCTGCAGCTACCATCTCAACGGTACGGCCTTCGATTCTGTGACGCTCTACCATGTGAACCACCTGACCATTTTTTAATAATGCAATAGATGGAGAAGATGGAGGGTAAGGCAATAAATGCTTACGGGCCTCTTGTACACCTTCATAGTCGAAACCTGCAAAAGAGGTAACTAAATTGTTAGGTTTAGGACCTTCGCCTTGCAAAGAGGCAATTACTCCCGGACGTGCTGTGCCTGCGGCACAACCACATACAGAGTTGATGAATAATAAGGTAGTACCTTCTTTTTCTAATTCGGAATTCGCTTCTTCAGCGGTTAATAACTCTTTAAAACCATTAGTGGTTAATTGAGCTTTCATCGGATTTACTAATTCTGCTGGATACATATTACTATAAAAGATTTAATATTTTGAGCAAAGGTATTAATTAATGTAGCACTTTGCAATATTTTATCATTATACTAACTTTATTTCGATGTCTATTTAGTAGATTTGTGTTCCTTTTAACAATAGAAATAATGAATATATTTTCCAGCTTTTTAAATACAGATATTGACCGATTTTTAAATTTCCGAATCGGAGAACAAAAACTGGGCAATACAGTTTTGTGCCCGAATACTGAAAATTGGGAGGCGTGGTTACAGCAAACAACAGCCCGATTTATTATTTTAGGTATTCCGGAAGATATAGGAGTTCGGGCTAATGGTGGTATTGGTGGAACCTTCACAGCTTGGGAATCCTTTTTGAAAGCATTTATAAATATTCAGGATAATGCCTTTTTTTCAGGCTCCAATATCGGGATTCTAGGAAATGTTTTTGTACAAGATCTTATGGAGCAAAATACCCTAGATGCCCCAATTGAACATTTAAAAAGTTCCGTTGAAAATATTGACGAAAGAGTATTTCCTGTAATTGAAAAGATAATAATTAATGGAAAAATTCCAATAGTCATTGGTGGAGGGCATAATAATGCATTCCCCATTTTAAAGGGTTTGAGCTTGGCTAAAGATAAAGCCGTAAATGTCATTAATATGGATGCTCATGCTGATTTCAGGGCTTTAGAAGGGCGGCATTCCGGAAATGGATTTAGTTATGCTTACCACCAACATTTTTTAAAGAAGTATGCAGCTTTTGGCTTACATGAGGCCTATAACAATGCTGAAATGGTTGAAAGGTTTAATCAAAATAACGACTTATTTGCTTTATGGATGGAGGATATTTATTTAAGAAATAAGGTTGATTTTGAAAAAGGCTTAGCCGATTCTTTAGCTTTTGTTGCTGAAAATGATTTTGGTGTAGAATTGGATATAGATAGTATTCAGGATACATTGAGCAGTGCTCAAAGCCCATTAGGGTTTAGTAGAATTGAAGCTTGTAAGTATTTGAATCAATGCGGTAAGCAGAAAAATAGTGCCTATCTTCATCTACCAGAGGCAATTTCTATAAGAAATGATGGTTTAAAATATCCCTTTATTGGAAAATTATTAAGCTATTTGGTGCAGGCATTTATTAAAGGTAAGATTGAAAGTCAAATTTAGTATTGTATTTATTATCTTTGCAAGATTACATTACAATTAGGATAAAAAAATTATGGTTGAAACCCTAAACCCTTTTTGGACTTATGCTACTGAAAATGCAGCTGGTCAACAAATAATTGGTGAAGAACTTGTTATTTGGAATTGTGGCTGTTGTATTTATACTTATGGTGAAAATGGTGTTTTAGAAGCTCAAGTTTACCAATCTGAAAAAAAATGGGATGCTGTTTTTTTTGAAAAAATATTTTTGAATGAGGCTATGGGCATCCATAGTGGAAAGATAAAAAGAGTTTGGATTGCTGATGAGCGTTCTGTTATTATTCCTAAGAAGTTGTATTTGGGAGAAGAATCAAAATTGTGGTTAAAACGTTTGCATCATATTGAAACTGAGGATGAAATTTTTGCAAATGAAATTCCAGAAATCGACATCTATATCGTTTACGCTTACAATAGGGTGATAGCCACTTTGATGAAAAAATATTTTAATCATTTGGAGGTGTCTTCTTTGTCGAAATTTTCATTGAGTAACCTAAAACAATTTCAAAGTGAGGCAAGTATTGCGAGCTTAATATTATTTCAAAATATGGCTTTGCTTAGTATTACCAATGCCGGGAAACTCTTAGCACATCAGACTTTTGAATTTGAGACTGTTGAGAATATTGTATATAAAATAGCACTCATTGCAGAAAAAAATGACTTTGACCCTATGATGGTACAATTTAATGTTGCCGGAATAATTGATTCAGTCGAGGAATTAGCTTTAGATTTAAGAAGTTATTTTTCAGATGTTCAAATATTGAATGGTGATCAAGGACCTATTTGGGAATTATTAAAACAAATTATAGTATGCGAATAATAGGAGGAACTTTGGGTGGAAGGAAATTTCAACCTCCTTCAAAAATGCCACATACCAGACCCACGACAGATATTGCGAAAGAGGGATTATTTAATACCTTGCAAAATATGATAGATTTTGAAGGTGCTAAAACGTTAGATTTATTTGGAGGTACTGGCAGTATCAGTTATGAGCTGGCATCAAGAGGTGCTACAGACCTAACCATTGTAGAGCGTGATAAAAACCAAGCAAGCTTTATAAAAAACACTGCAAAAGATTTTAAAATCGAAAATTTTAATTTGATTTTTGGTGAGGTGTTTAAATTTATCAATAATTGTAATGAGTCGTATGATTTTATTTTTGCCGGCCCTCCCTATGCTTTAATAGAAATTGATGATTTACCAAAAATTGTTTGTGAAAGAAATTTAATTGCTCAAGATGGTATCTTTGTTTTAGAGCATACTCCAAGAAATAATTACGAAAATCACCCTAATTTTTTCAAGTGTAAAAGTTATGGAACCACTTTGTTCTCATTTTTTAAAGCTAACCAATTAAAAAATAATGATGGAAAATAACAGTCTGTATAATGATTTAATTAAAGATTGGCATATCCAAAAGGAAATGGTAAAGGAGCAAGTTAAAATAATTGATCCTATAGCTACTTCGTTAAGAAAGTCAATGGCGACTCGGTTTCTGAATGTGACTTTTAATGTTCTGATGGAAATATTTATGTATATATTGGCAATTGGGAGTGTTGCTTATATATTTTTCATGGACAATTTAGGGCCTTTTTTTGTGATGAGTAAGGCAGCTGTAGATCCTATCCTGTTTAATGTAGGCAAAACTGATATGAAAAATTTTCAATGGACTATCATTGCAATGTTCATATTATTAGCATTTTTATTTTTTGTAATTGGAAGAATGTTGTCTAATATTAGAAGAAAAAATTCGGTAATTAGCCAAGTGGGAAAAGATATGAAAGTGATTTCCGGTCAATTGTTGGAACGTAAATCGGTGATTGAAAATTTAGAACAAAGACACGTGATGACCCTACCCAATACTGATGTAGAAATAGATGGTGTACAGTTATTGGGAGATGATGAAAATAAAGGGGATACTTTATTATAAAATTTGAAAAAAAATCAATATGTTTTTTGAACAGATAGAAGAAACTAGCAATTTTATTATATCTAAAATCAATGTATTGCCCCAATATGCAATTGTGCTGGGCTCTGGTTTAGGTGGATTGACAAACTCTGTAAATATTGAACAAGAATTATCCTATAACGAAATTCCGAACTTTCCTCAATCTACTGTTGAAGGCCATGCCGGCAAATTGATTTTTGGAAAAATAGGCAACAAGCAGGTCATGATGATGGCAGGTCGCTTTCATTATTATGAGGGCTATTCCATGCAGGAAGTTACTTTTCCAATCCGGGTCATGAGAGCATTAGGAGTGCATACCTTAATATTAAGTAATGCGGCCGGTGGCATGCAGCCCGGTTTTGAGGTAGGCGATATTATGATAATTAAAGACCATATTAACCTTTTTCCTGAACATCCATTGCGTGGAAAAAATGATGAACGTTTAGGCGTTCGGTTTTTGGATATGAGCGAGCCTTATAATTTGGAAATGATAGCAAAAGCCAAAGCTATTGCACAACAACAAAATATTGCAATTAAAGAAGGCGTTTATGTTGGTCTTCAAGGTCCAACATTTGAGACAAGAGCAGAATATCAATATCTATATAATATTGGTGGATCTGCTGTAGGGATGAGTACCGTTCCTGAAGTAATAGTTGCTTTACATGGTGGTATGAAAGTGTTTGCTGCCAGTATTATTACCGATATCGGCATTCGGGAAGAAATGAATACCATTAGCCATGAAGAAGTGTTAGAAGCTGCAAATAATGCAGCTCCTAAATTAGAGAAATTAGTTTCAGAATTAATCAAATCAATTTAATATTTTATTTTATGAAAAAACAAATCATTTTTGTTGCAGCTGTTATGTTTGGTTTAATGTCTTGTGGAAATAATGATGCTAAAACAGATGCATCTCACGACCATGAAACCCATAGCCATGAAGGACACGATCACGATGGACATGACCATGAAGGACACGATCATGCAGTTGCTGGTGAAGCAAATAGTGGTCCAATGGATCCTGTGTGTAAGATGACCAAAACTGATGACTGGACAGAGTTCACTGCCAATGGTTCTGATACCGTTTGGTTTTGTAGCCCATTATGTAAAGAGCAATACGATGCAGATCCTTCTAAATTTGCAGTAAAATAATTTTTGTAATGCTTTTGATTTTTTTTCAAAATGACAAAGGACAAGTATTTTATGTATAGGGCTTTGCACCTTGCAAAAAATGGTGCAGGACAAACTGCCCCCAATCCTATGGTAGGTGCTGTTTTGGTATTTGAAAATAGAATAATAGGCGAAGGATGGCATCAGAAATTTGGAACTGCTCATGCCGAGCCTAATTGTATTAACAATGTAAAAACCTCTGATAGACACCTGATATCCCAGTCCACCTTGTATGTTACCCTAGAGCCTTGTAGCCATTATGGTAAAACGCCTCCATGTGCCAATATAATTATTGAATATAAAATTTCAAAAATAGTCATTGCCTGTACAGACCCCAATCCGCAAGTGGCAGGAAAAGGGATTACTATATTGAAAGAGGCAGGAGTTGAGGTTCAAGTTGGAATTTTAGATGAAGAAGCCAAAGCGCTTAATAAAAGATTTTTCACTTTTCATCAAAAAAAGAGACCTTTTGTTATTCTTAAATGGGCCGAAAGTTTAGATGGTTTTATCGCTCCGGTAAATGGTCAAAAAGTAATGCTGAGTAATGCTTTGGTTCAACGGTTTGTACATAAAATGCGATCAGAAGAAGCTGCAATTTTAGTGGGTTATAGCACAGCTATTCTTGATAATCCTTCTTTGACAAATCGCTTTTTTGGAGTGCATCAACCTTTAAGAATTACTATCAATCAAAAGGAAACACCTTTCCCTGAAAATTTGAATATTATCAATGATGGTGAAAAAAGCTTGATTTTTAATATAGAAAAACAAGGCGTTGAAGGCAATTGTACTTATGTAAAATTAACGAATACACAAGATTATATTAGACAAATTGTTGATGATTTATTTCAAAGAGGGGTGGATAGTCTTATTGTAGAAGGTGGAAGCAAAACCTTGCAACACTTTATCCAATCTGGACTTTGGGATGAAGCCTTTCTTATTAAAACTCCTGTTGTATTAGGGCAGGGAGTACCTGCACCGGTTTTATTGGAAAAAGTGTTTGAAAATTGCCTTACTTTAAAAGATAATAGCATAGAGAAATTTAGGAAAAGATGATGAATACTTATAATACTATTTTATCGGCCACTACTTCCGAATTTAAAGACAGAGGATCAAAATTTTTGGCTTTTGCCTATCCATTAAATAGTACAGATGAGGTGAAACTGTATATTCAAGAGTTAAAAAAACTACATTCTAAGGCTGTGCACCATTGTTATGCCTATCGTTTTGGAACCGATGGATTGCTATTTCGAGCTAATGATGATGGAGAGCCTTCCGGAAGTGCCGGGAAACCTATATTAGGGCAGATAGATAGTTTGGGATATACTAATGTTTTAGTTGTGGTAGTACGCTATTTTGGAGGGGTGTTATTAGGAGTTCCTGGATTGATAAATGCCTATAAAACCGCAACAGCAGAAGCTTTGTCCTTGGCAGAAAAGGTGGTAAAAAATATTGAGTATATAATAAAGCTAAGCTTTGACTATACTATTATGAATGATGTAATAATGGTGTTAAAGCAGTTTGAAGTTAATATTATTAAGCAAGAAATGGCCTTATTTTGTGATTATATTATTGGCATTCCAATGATTCATAAAGAAGTTTGTTTAGAGAGATTAGGTAATATTTATGGACTAAAGATGGAGTAGGGGTTTCCCTTCAATCTCTCAAAAAAAATCTCCAACACTTAGTGTTGGAGATTTTTAATTTTATTCTTTTTGAATTATTGGGCAGTTTCTGCTACTACGTCGAAAGTTAGTTCCACCAATTGCTCTTTACCAAAGTCGATTTGGGCTTTGTAAGTTCCTGGAGTTTTAACTTCGTCTAAGATAGAAATACGACGACGGTCGATTTCATATTGTCTTTGTTCGCGGATTGCTTTAGCTAATTGTACAGAAGTGATAGAACCAAAGATTCTTCCGTTTTCTCCTACTTTAGCAGTTAATTTGATTGCAGTAGTTAAAGCTTCACGTACGGCAGCTATATTTTCTAATAATTTAGCTTCTTTTTTAGCCAAAAATCTTTGACGCTCTTCTTGCATTTTTATATTAGAAGAAGAAGCCTCAACTGCATATTTTTGAGGGATTAAGAAATTTCTAGCGTATCCCGGGCGTACATCTACGATTTCGTGAGCACCGCCTAAATTATCTACTTCTTTTATTAAGATTACTTTCATTGCTTAAATTTTTTTGTTTTTGATTACTTCATTAAATCAGTAACATAAGGTAAAATAGCCATTTGACGGGCTTTCTTAATAGCGTGACCTAATTTACGCTGATACTTCAAGGACGTTCCTGTGATACGACGAGGAAGGATTTTACCTTGCTCGTTTAAGAATTTTTTCAAAAATTCAGGATCTTTATAATCGATATATTTAATTCCTAATTTTTCGAAACGACTGTATTTTTTTTGGCGGTTTTCAATTCGAGTTGTACTCAAATATTTAATATCGTTATTTCTAGCCATTTTTTATTTTATTAAAGGGTAAAAAATTAATTAACAAATACGTTTAAAATTATTTATTACGTTTACGTTCGTTGTATTCAACTGCGTATTTGTCTAATTTTGTTAAAAGAAAACGCATTACATTCTCATCACGGTTCAATTGGATTTCCAATTTTCCGTTTACGTCTGTAGGAGCTTTAAACTCAATTACAGAGTATAAACCTGTAGTTTTCTTTTGAATAGGGTAAGCTAAAGAGCGTAATCCCCAAGCGTTTTCGTTAACTAATTCACCACCATTTTCAGTGATTAAAGAAGTAAACTTCTTTTGAGTTGTTTTGTAGTCTTCTTCCGAAAGAATCGGTGTGAAAATGACCATCAACTCATAGTTTTGGATGTTTGTTGTTGCCATAAAAACAATTAATTGGTTAATAATATTCCGAATGAGTCAAGGGCGGCAATTTTGGTCATCTTTTAGATTGCTAAAAGAAGGCTCTTGTTTTTTCGGTTTGCAAAAGTATATATTATTTTTTAATCAACCAAGTTTTATTTTGTATTACTTCCAATATTTTAAAAATATTTTTTTCAAAATTATATTTTTGCTTTTTCTTTTAAGGTTTCTTGAATGAGTGTAGCTACTCGTCTTCCGGTTTCAGCAGCTCCATTCATAAAACCTTGAAACATCTCGCTACAATGTTCTCCTGCAAAAAAGAAATTTCCAACCGGCTTCATTTCCCAACCACTAATAGTTGTCCATTGCCCAACTTTATAGCAACTATAACTGGCCTTCACCCATGGAAACTCTATCCAGTTTACAAAAACATGTTTACCTAAAAATTTTTCTTTTGAATGCTTGAAAATCTTATCCAGTTCTGTTACAAAACCATTTACCCTTTCTTCTGGTAATGCTGTCCGCCATTCATGATCCGGAGGTGCCATTGGACTTTTTGAAGATTGATCACAAAGTTTTTGTGAAAATGCTCCACCAAAATATGCCACATAGGCTCCGTTAGTATTGTTTTCTGTTTTGTTTACTGTTGCATCCCAACCGTTAGTCATGTCATTTGTGAATAAATAGCCCATAGCATTATTCTCTTTGCTTCTCCAAGGTTGACCTTCATAACCCAAAATTATTTTTGTATTGTTGCCGTAACCTAACTCATCAATACATTTTCTTTTTTCGGCAGGCATGTTTTTGAGTTTTAATTCCAGTTTTCTCAATATGGTGAAGGGTATGGTGCAGACAACTGATATTGCAATAACGGGCTCTTCGTTCTTAAAAGAGATTTTATAAGAGCCATCTTCCAACTCTTCCACCCTGGTGACTTCAAAGTGAGAGACAATATTGTTTTTGCCAATTTTATCTACTAATCCTTCTATCACTTTTGAATTTCCACCTTTAATTCTGTACCTTTCATCACTGCTGCCAAAAACATAAAAACCTTTAGTGGTATCAGTATCCACCATATCCAACATGTTAAGGGTTGATTGTTCTTTGCAGTCTAAGCCATATTCTGCTATCCAAGCTGCAATAAATAAATCTTTTAACCATTTGGCACATTTTAGTTGATTGATATAATCTGAAAGTGGGGTATTGTCCAGCTTTTTTGCAGCTTCTGTATTGTAGTCTTCACCTAATGAAGAAATGTCTTTGGCTATGCCAGGTGCTATTTTTTTAAACTCTTTAATGATTTCCTTTTCTGTAATTTTTCTATTATCAAAAAAGAAAATATCTTTTTCCCAATGGTTTTCTTCTTGTTCTTTAATTAAGTCGATTAATTCCAAATTAAATTCTTTTGCTAATGACAGCATGTCTTCATGGTCGCTATCGACAAAGTCACCACCAAATTCGGGAAAAATACCTAATTGCATGGCATCATTGTAATGTGTCAAAATTCTGCCACCATAACGTTTGCTACCTTCAAAAATTTTGAAATTCAAACCACTGGACAAGAGATGATTGGCACAATTTAAGCCAGCCATACCGGCTCCTAAGATGGCTACGTCCAGTATATTTTCACTGTTTCCTTTAGTTTTGGTAGATTGACTATCCCCTTCAGAGCTTTTGCAGGAGTTTAGTATTCCCGGCATACTTATTCCAATAGCTAAAGCGGCTGTAGCTTTGGTAGATTGACTAATGAAAGCTCTTCGGCTGAAGGGTGGTGCTGAAGAAGAACTTTGTTGGAATTGATGTTTTTTAACTTCTTTGTTGAGTAAAGAAAATAGTTTGGCCAGTAAGTTATTGTGTGCTTTTTTCATAATAGAATGGTTGTTTAATATTGCAATATAGTTCAATATTTGTTATAAATCAAATGTTTGTTAAATGAACATGTAATAATTTGTTATTAGTGCTTGCTTTTTTCCTGAAAGGTGTAAAATGTAAATTTGAGAACCATGTCAATTAGGAGGGTTTACTTCTATTGATATTTTAATTTTTGCGTAATAAAAATTAAAAATATAGAACTTATCTAAATGTATTTTTTTCCTTAGGAGACCATTTGTATCTATTCTATTGAACTTAAAGTAAATTGCATATAAAAGTATGGGTGTAGTTTTCAGGATATTATAAAAAAATGTAATTATATAGCATAAAAAATCTTTGTGTAATAATTTTTATTTGTTTATTCTTACTTTTGACTATGAATCAAAGGAAAAGTATTAAGGTTAAGTTAGGAGAACTAATCTTTTTTGGAAATTATTTCTATGCACTTTGTGTGGTTTCCTTAGCTATCGAGGCTTCGATGCAACAGTCTGTTGAATTGAATAATTTTTATTTTTATATATTTCTAGGCTCTGCTACCATAGCTTATTATACTTATGCTTATGAAGGTCGATTGCATTTGTTTTTCTTTAAAAACCCTTCTATTCCATTATTGCCCAAGGATTATAAATATAGCAATCCAAGAACAGCGTGGTACCATGAGCATAAACGATTTATTCATATCTCTCAGAGTATTTTTACTTTATTGTTATTGGCTTCGGCGCTGATATTAATAATTTTCAAGTTTGAAGATATTTTTTCTTTGAAATTTTATGAGTGGTTGTTGCTTTTTTCTACTCCGGTTGTTGCAGGAATGTATTATGGAAAAGGTTTTTTGCCGAAATTAAAATTTGACCTTAGAAAAACCGGATGGCTCAAGCCCTTTGTTATTGGTTTTGTATGGGCTATGACTGTGAGTATTTATCCTATTATGTTTCATGAGTGGGAGATGCACCGGCATTACCACCCTGATTTTCTTTCCTTTTGGCTTTTCTTCAAAAACTTTATGTATATCTCTGTCTTGGCTATTATGTTTGATATAAAAGATTATGTGGATGATGCCAATCAGGGATTAAAAACTTTTGTTGTACGTATAGGGTTGAAAAAAACCATCTATTTTATTATCCTTCCATTAACGCTTTTTGGGCTTTTGGCATTCAGTATTTTTGCCTATGCTTCTGATTTTGGTTGGGGGCAATTTTTATTTAATTTAATACCCTTTTTGTTGTTATTGATAGTTGCTTATCGGTTAAAAAGACCCAAATCTATTTTTTATTATTTGGCAATAATCGATGGGTTGATGTTTTTAAAAGGAATTTGTGGAATAACGGCTGTATTGCTTTTCAAATAGGCAAAAAAAATGGCAAGTTACTTATATCGCACCGCTCAACCATCTATCCTTGCTGCATTCCTGCCCTGGGGAGGTTCAATAGGAGCTGGTCGTATAAGACTTGCCGGATGCAAAGGTAAAACAAGTATTTTTAATCTCCAAAAAGAAAATACTTGTTTTTAAAGATATTTTTTATTGTGATAGGATTCTTACCATATCCAGCATTTGTTGACTTAATGTCAAACATTTTTGACAAGATTGTTCCAAATCACAAAAGACAATTTTATTATTTTGAAGACCTACCATTGCATTATTTTGACCTTCTAGAAGTCCTAAAACAGCATGATAGCCCATTATTGCGGCTTGAACTCTGTCATAATAGGTAGGAGAACCTCCTCTTTGAATATGGCCCAAGACACAAAGCTTAACGTCTAATTCCGGATATTTTTTAGAAAGGATGGAGGTGAGCGTGTCTGCACCAAAGCCATCACCTTCTGCCACCACAATAAGATGTACATTCTTTTTCCTGACTTTGTCATAGTTGATCATTTGGATTACCCGCTCAACATTTGTAATTCTTTCGGGTACCAAGATTTCTTCTGCTCCGGTGGCAATACCACTATTGAGGGCAATGTATCCGGCGTCTCTACCCATGACTTCAACCACGAATAAACGTTCATGAGCAGCTGCTGTGTCTCGAATTTTATCAATGGCTTCCATAGCTGTGTTCACTGCTGTGTCAAAACCTATTGTATATTCTGTGCCATAGATATCTCTGTCTATTGTGCCGGGAATGCAGATTACATTAATATTATGTTCTTTTTTTAATGCTAAGGCTCCCTTAAAGCTGCCGTCACCACCAATTACAATTAAATCTTCTATCTCAAAATTTTTAAGGTTTTGAGCTGCTTTTTCCCGACCTTCTTTAGTTGTAAAATCTTTACTTCTGGAGGTTTTTAAGATGGTGCCTCCTAATTGCAGGATATTGGCAACATCTCTAGAGCACATTTCAAAAATGTCATTGTCGATAAGTCCTTTGTAGCCATATTTAATGCCATAAATTTGAAGTTTATGGTATAAAGCTGTTCGCACAACTGCTCTGATGGCTGCATTCATTCCGGGAGCATCACCTCCCGAGGTTAAGACGGCAATTTTTTTCATGTTCTTTTTTTTATTTCGTTCCGGTATGTCCAAATCCTCCGGTTCCTCTTTGGCTTTCTTCTAATATCTCCACCTCTTGCCAAGTGACTATTTCGTGTTTGGCTATGACCATTTGTGCAATACGTTCTCCATTTTCAATAGTCTGGATTTCATTGGAAAGGTTAATTAAAGGTACTTTTATCTCTCCTCTATAATCACTGTCAATTGTTCCAGGTGCATTGATTACGGTAATACCTTTTTTTACTGCCATGCCACTTCTGGGGCGTATTTGGGCTTCAAAACCCAAGGGTAATTCCATATAAAGACCTGTAGGGACAAGGGTTCTTTCAAGAGGCTGTAGTTGGATAGCTTGGTCGAGGAAAGCAGTTAAATCCATTCCGGCAGAACCAGAAGTTTGGTATTGGGGTAAAGGATGGTTGGACTTATTGATGATTTTAGCAGTCATAATATATATAATGTATTTAAGGTTAAAATTAGGTTGAATTGATAATTTAACAAAATGAAAGAGAAGGGTTTTTACCTATGAAAATAATAGTTTTACCATATCGTTATGTAAAATGGTGTTGCTTGCAAGCGTTTCCTTGTCCCATATAGTATAAGGATTAAGGTTGAAATCGCTTACTTTGCCGCCTGCTTCTTCTACGATTAAATATCCGGCAGCAATATCCCAGGCTTGTAAATTGTATTCCCAAAAAGCATCAAAACGCCCACAGGCTACCCAACATAAATCTAATGCGGCAGAGCCCAAACGCCTTACCGGAAGCCCTTTCCCTACTACCTTAGTAAAAATTTCCAAAGGGTGTATTTTTACTTCCGGAAACTGGTATGGGAAACCTGTTACTAAAAAAGCTTTTTGTATGTCTTTTTTTTGAGAAACCTTTATAGGCTTATCGTTCAAGAAGGCACCTTTTCCTTTTTCAGCAAAGAAAAGTTCGTTCATCATGGGATTAAAGACAGCTCCTAAGATAGGTTGATTTTTATATACTAAAGCAATGCTGACACAGCATAAAGGCACATGATGTGCAAAGTTTACTGTGCCATCAATAGGATCTATTACCCATTTGTAATCTGCATCTTCGTTGTGATTTCCAAACTCCTCACCAATATAGCCATGTTCCGGGAAACTCGTTTTTAAATATTGAATGATGTATTGTTCAACGGCTTTATCTACTTCTGTTACCAGATTATTGATGCCATCTTTATGACTAATGCTAAATTCGTTATTGAAGCCTTTTTGAACAATGGCACCTGCTTCTTTTATCACTTCAAGTAATGCACTTTTAAACTGCTCTGTATTCATAATGCTATTTCAAAAAAAAAATCATTTTGATAATATAATAAAAGTTAAAGTTAAGAAAGTTCAGGAATTATCCTTTCGCCACATTTTTTGCAATAGCGAGCATCGCCATCATGGTCGGTACATCCGCAACGTTTACAAATCTTTTGAGTTCTTCTTAAACGAGTTGTCTCTCTCACCATAATCCCGGTAGGAACGGCAATGATACCATAACCACAAAGCATGAGGATAATGGAGATAAACTTTCCTCCAGCTGTTATAGGTGCTACGTCTCCATAGCCAACAGTAGTAATAGTTACAACCGCCCAATAGATACTTTGAGGGATGTTATGGAAGCCTTCTCTACCTCCTTCTATTACATACATCACCGAACCCACAATTACTGAAAGAATAAATACAAATAACAAGAATATCAGTATTTTTCGATAGCTGTTTTGTAAGGCTTTTAAAATGTAAATTGTTTCTTCTAAATAGGGGATGAGTCTTAAAATTCTAAAAATCCTCAATAGTCTCAATAGCCGTAACGCAATCAGAAAGTGCATCTGCGGAAAAAGTAAACTAATAAAAAAGGAAATGATACTTAAAAAATCAATGATGCCAAAAGTGCTAAAAATATAGGCTTTTTTATTTTTTATAGATGCTATTCTTAAATAATACTCCACCGAAAATAAAAATGCTAATATAGATTCTGAAATCAGAAAGTAAGCATTGTACTCCAAAATAGCCACTGGTACAGATTCCCAAATAACCAAAATGGTACTAAGCAAAATAGCTATTAGCAGTGAGATGTCAAAAAACCTTCCAGCAGGTGAATCTGCCCGGTAAATCACATTAAACACCTTTCTTTTCCATCCTTCTTCCGGTATTAATACTTTCATGTTGTTACTTTTACTTCATTACTCCAAATAAGGAGTTATAGTGATTGCTCAATATTTGAAAATTATTAAAAATAAGTTTGTTAAAACAAAGATATAATAATCATTTTGAAATACTTTGTATCCAACTAATCAGACTGTCAAATTGAGTATCAATCAAATGATGTGGCAAAGGTATTTCTTCTTGGGTAGTATGTAAAAAAACTGTTTTCATGCCCATTTTCTTCCCAAATTCCATATCGCTAATATTGTTACCTATCATCACAGAAGCTGAGAAATCGATCTCCGGAAAATCTTCTTTAGCTTGAAGAGCCATGCCAGTATTGGGTTTACGCATTGGATGGTTGTTGTCGGTAGCAGTGGCAAAGTAGAAAGCGTCTATTTTTCCTCCTTTTGCTTTTAGTTTTTCTTGAAGGTAATCATGGATAGCCATCAAATCTGTTTCTGTCATCAATCCTCTTCCTATACCTCTTTGGTTGGTAACCACGAGGATAAGATCAAAGTATTTTTGTGCTTGTGTTATTGCTTCTAGTGCTCCATCATAAAATTGCATTTCGTCTTTATGAAAAATATAGCTGTCTCTTTTTTCCTGATTGATAACACCGTCCCGGTCTAAAAATAATGCTTTCATTTTGAAATATATTAAAAAGCAGTCCTGCAAAATAACAGCCATAGTGCTATTAATAAGTAATATTGCTTTTTTATTTTGTTTAATTTAAAAATTAGGGTTCATAAAAAGTACCTTCTATCAAAACACTATCTAAAGGGCTATTATATTTAATAAACCAAGCTTGTGGTAAAGTAAATTGTGCCTTACCTTTCTGTTCAAATGCATACAATTTACCTTTATTTCCTTCTTTTGGAACATAAGCAATGGTATCAAAATAAAATACACATGATACAGTATTTGGATTATGATTTTCGTAATTGATTGTAAATTCTCCCGCTTTAGGAAAATTCGGAAGGTTGAATGATATACCGAATCGAATTTTATCTTTGCTGGAAATTGAACTAATTGTAGCTTTGGGAATCCTTGATGTAATTACATTATTCGACTTATATTCAACCCCGTTTACTTTCCAGTAGGAGTATGGTTTTCTATTTTTTTTGCCACAAGAGGCTAAAAGGATAATAGCCACTGCAGTAATAATAATTCTGTTCATAAAAATATGTTTTATGGTTCATTTAATACGGCTTCTATTAACACGCTATCATTTTGGTCATTATTGTTAAAGTACCAAGTTGGTGGTAGTTTTATTTGAGATTTACCATTAATAATATCTGCCTCAATATAATTCATACTTAATTCTGAAACTCTATACCATTTAGAATTAATCCCAAAACTTAATATACTTTTAATATGTTCTTGAAATGCATTTGTCCTAACAAGTAAAAATTTACCTTCTTTTGGCAGAGCTGGTAAATAAAATTCTAAAAAAACTCGAAACTCTTTATTATCTAATGAAAACTGAACTATATCACGATTATTTGTTTCTAAAGTACAATTATTAGAGCTGTATTCTACTCCATTTACTTTCCAGTAGGAGTATTGTTTTATATTTTTTTTGCCACAAGAGGATAAAAGAAGAATAGCCACTGCAGTTATAATAATTCTGTTCATAAAAAAATATACTAAGGTATATTGAAAACTAAAATTACAATTTCTTTTTCGGAGAATTTTTTATCTATAGTTACGAATATGTTTGAACCTTTTTAAAATATTCAGAATTTGAGTTTTGAGTTTAAGAAAATGCTCCTATCTCGTCTTGAGCTCTATTGTAATCCTCTTCTACACCAATATCTATAAAATAGTTGTCGCAATAAAAACTTTTTAAGGTTTCTTTGCCTGCTTCCTTTTCAAAAAAATCTTTTTCCAATGAGAATTTCTCCGGATAATCTTGGAAAATTGTGAATACATTTTGAAATAAATATACTCCACCGTTTATTGCACCAGATTCACAGAATTTTTTTTCCTCAAACTGCTCTATCCATCCATTTTCATCAGTACGCACACTTCCATAACGGTCAAAGTTTTCCATAGGTTTTAAGGCTACAATGGCTTTACTGGTCATGGTTCTGGCATCCCACATGTCATTTAATGGTACATTGAATAGTGTATCGCCATTTATTACAAAGCAATCTTCTTCTTTACATTTTCCGAAGGCTTTTTTGATGGCTCCTCCGGTATCTAAAGGCTCTTTTTCTATTACCCAGCTTACTTTAAAAGTAAAAGCTTTGTCCTTCAACCAATCTAAAACTTGGGGGGCTCCAACACCTAGAGAGAGTATTACATGGTCAAAATATTGACGTTCTAAATATTCCATTAAATACTCTATAAATGGGCGACCATTCACCGGAGCCAGACACTTGGGAGTGTCCTCTAAGATATGTTGTAAGCGGGTTCCTTTGCCTCCGGCTAAAATAATACATTCCATGATCAAAAATTAAAATAGGTTTTTTTCTACCAATTCACAAGCAATATGGCCCAGCATAATATGGCTTTCCTGAATTCTTGGAGTATCAGTTGATGGAACATTAATCAATATATCTGAAAGCTCCTTCATCTTTCCGCCGGTAACTCCGGTAAAAGCCACTGTGGTAATACCTAATTCTTTTGCCACTTCAAACGCTTTTATGATATTGGTAGAGTTGCCGGAAGTGCTTAGCCCTATAATGATATCTCCGGCCTTGCCTACACCTTTTAAAAGTCTGCTATAAACAAAATCATAACCATAATCATTGGCAACAGCAGTCAGGTAAGAAGTATTGCAATGTAAGGCCTCACTCGGTAAAGGATTTCTATCGGTATAAAAACGACCGCTAAACTCTGCTGCTAAATGTTGGGCATCTGCTGCACTGCCACCGTTTCCACAGAACAAAACTTTGCCTCCATTCTTAAAGGTGTCGGTGATGAGGTGCACCAAGTGTTCTAAATCTTTTAATATCGATTCATTATTTAAAATATCATTCTTTACAGAAATAGAATTTTGAACAATATCTTTAATTTTATCTAACATCATTTTTCTATTAATAACTTTTTCGTTTTCTTTTAACTTTCAAAAGTAAGCGATTTTAAAATATTAATCTATTTTTTGTCATTTGCCGGATGTTAAAAAATAGAAAATCAAATTTTTGTTTAGCTTTCGAAAAGCATCTTAAATTTAATTCCTATAGTTTTCATATTATCATAATTCTGTCAAAAAAATGTTCTTGCTTTTAATGTATTTTAAAATGAACTTACTTTGCAACTTAATTTTTTTGTCAATGAAATTGAATAATAAACTCTTTTCCACAACAGCTATTTGCCTTTTGGCTTTGGCTAATCATGCAGATGCACAGGAGCAAAATTTGAAAAACATTACCCAGCTTACTTTTGGTGGTGATAATGCTGAAGCTTATTTTTCTCCAAATGGTAAAATGCTCACCATGCAGGTAACCAATCCGGCTTTGGGTGCACATTGTGACCAAATCTATATTTACGATTTGATGAAACAGCCTTCACAAAAAAATTTAGAATTGGTATCTACGGGTTTAGGCCGTACCACTTGTTCTTTCTTTATGCCTGATGGACAGCATGTTATTTATGCCTCTACTCATTTGGCAGATAAGGCTTGTCCTCCAAAACCGGAGCCAAGAAAAGATGGCAAATACCTTTGGCCTATTTATCCTGAATTTGATATTTTTGTAGCAGACTTAAAGGGTAATATTGTTAAGCAATTGACCAATGAAGTGGGCTATGACGCCGAAGCCGTATTGTCTCCGGATGGTAAATATATTGTATTTACCTCAACCAGAAGTGGTGATTTGGAATTGTATCGTATGGATGTCGATGGCTCTAATGTAAAGCAATTGACTACCCAGTTGGGATATGATGGTGGAGCATTCTTTTCTCCGGATTCTAAAAAGTTAGTTTTCCGTTCTTCACGCCCCAAAACTGCTGAAGAAATAAAAGAATATAAAGATTTGTTGAATCAAGGTTTGGTAGCTCCTACAAATATGGAAATTTATACCATGAATATTGATGGTAGTGATTTGAAGCAAATTACCCATTTAGGAAAAGCTAACTGGTCTCCTTATTTTCACCCTTCCGGAAAGAAAATCCTTTTCTCTAGTAACCACCACTCCACTAAAGGTTACGATTTCCAAATATATTCTATTGATACAGATGGTACTAATTTAAAACAAATTACTTATGAAAGTGAGTTTAATGCCTTCCCTATGTTTTCACCGGATGGTAAAAAATTAGTTTTCTCCAGTAATAGAGATGGTGTAGGCCACGAAACTAATGTTTTTATTGCCGACTGGGTTGATGGGGATGCTACAGAAAATGTAAATATGAAAAACTTGAAAAAATCTGTTTCTTATTTGGCATCTGACAAATTGGAAGGCAGATTGACAGGTAGTAAAGGTGCAGAATTAACAGTTAAATATTTGAGCAATGCTTTAAAAACTTATGGTTTAAATACAAAAATTCAAGCTTTTAAATATCCTGTGAAATTAAACTCCCATGATCCAAAATCTTCATCCACCACAGTTTTTGGTAAAAATGTTATTGCTTATTTGGATAATAAAGCTGCTCAGGCTATTGTGATTGGAGCACACTATGATCATTTAGGTTTAAACCAACATAACAATTCTACTTTGCCTAATTCAAAGGGTCAAATTCATAACGGTGCCGATGATAATGCTTCTGGTGTAGCTGCTGTATTAGAATTAGCAAGAATGTTTTCTCAAAATAAATCAATAGAGCCTGCAAACTATGTATTTGCTTTCTTTGCTGGTGAAGAAGATGGTTTGATGGGTTCTAAAGAGTTTGCAGAAGGAATCAAAAGTCAATATCCTAACGTGTCTGCTATGTTTAACTTAGATATGGTTGGTCGCCTCAATAAAGATAAAGAATTAACAGTGGGTGGTGTGGGCACTTCACCAATTTTTCCAAAATTAATTGAGCAATACAAACCAGCAGGAATGAATGTGGCATTGGATAGTTCCGGAGTGGGTCCTTCAGATCATACCAGCTTTTACTTGAAAGATATCCCGGTTATGTTTATGTTTTCTGGCACACATACCGATTACCATAAACCAAGCGATGATGAAAATAAGATTAATTATGAGGGTATGAAGTTGATTACAGAATATGTATTTAATCTTTCAAATGCACTATCTAATGAAAAAGAAATACCTTTTACCAAAACCAAAATGCAGCAAGGGAAGGCGGCTCCAAAGTATAAAGTTACTTTAGGCATCATGCCAAGCTATGCAGATAGTGAAGATGGCTTGCATATTGATGGGGTTATGGATGATAGACCAGCTTCAAAAGCCGGTTTGGAACAAGGTGATGTAATTTTGAAAATTGGTTCTTGCACCGTGAAAAATGTACAATCTTATATGGAATGTCTTTCAGAATTAAAGTCTGGTGATGAGGTTCCTTTGATTTACAAAAGAGCCGGTAAGGAAACTAAGGTAATGGTGAAGTTTTAATATAACCATTAGGGAAAATATTTTGGGCTTTCTTCAATTAAGAAAGCCCATTTTTTTTATCGATTTTTAGCTGACCATTTTTTTACATTCCCTTACCATTGAAGTAAAACTTAATGGTTAGCTTTGCAAACTCATAATTTTAAATTTTTTATAGTTAATATGGCATTGGAATTGTTTAATCCTTTTGAAGAATTGATTTTTAATGATACGGTTTGTTTTCTTTCCGGAGAGCAAATTGAAAGTGGGGAAGTGTTACAAGTTTTTCCAGATTGGGTTTTAGATCAATATGGCTATCGGGGAAAGACCTTTACTATGATGGATAATATCACCCATGTGCTGTATGAAGATTTATTAATACCATGCTCCTCCAAAGTGAAGACTGCTTTTGAAGAATTAGATCAAAAAATTAAGGCTGCATTCGATAAAGGTTACGATGCCGTTGTTGCCTTGCCTGAAGAAAAACTTTTTGTATGGATAGCCAGAATTGTTTATGGAGTGTATTATAGAGATATGATGCAAGAGCGTCAGAAGCAGGAAAAAATGAATCAAAAATTTAATATTTCAGCCGCACTGAAAGAGCGTTTTGGTTTGTTTCATTTGATGCTACAATCTTTGATTGCACCTGTTGAATTTAAAGGTCGTTGTCCTTGGAGTATTTCAATAGTACGTTTAAAGTATTCAAAAGATATTTTCCATTATCGTGATAATACTATTCATTTGATGTTCTCTTTGGGTATGAATGGTTTTGGTATTTTGGCCTGTCTTCAAAATAATGGAGTAGTAGCCGATGATCAAAAGGATATTTTAGATAAGATTGGTCAAACAGTAATGCACCCGATTCAATTTGAAGAGCTTTGTGCCAGATTTTTATACTATAATTTTCTCTTACAATATAAGCCGAAATATAATATTGATCGCTCAGATGAAAAAATTACTATCGAAGCATTGCCGATGGTAGAAGACGCCGGCAGACCCATGTATGGCCTCTGGAAGGATGATGTTTTTGCTAAAGTATTAACCGATTATTGGACACCTTGGGGATTGCAAAAGACTCAAATTCACGATTTTCCAAATTCACCCATCAGTTTTTTGCAAAATGAGTTTACTTATGAATATATTAATCCGGAAAGCATCAGTTTGCCATTTTAAATTTTAAAAAAGAGGCTGCTGAAAATTTCTAACTTGATGTATTGGATTTACTTATACAAAGAGGAACATCTAAAAAAGTTTAATTCTTTTTCTTTAGCTCATTGGCTGCCGGATAGCAGTGGATATCCTCCCGTCTTTGACGGGAGATAGCAACGAATAGCCGGGACTGTTGTACCATCTTTTTTAAAAGTTGACAGCCCCAAAATAAATCCTGCTACTTCTGGTTTTTTTAATAAAAATTTAGCCCACTATTACAAAGTGGGCTTTGAGAAAAATTTGCTTGTTTAATTTGTTTATTGGTCTGTGCCATAATTAAATATGCTGTTGGACAAACTCATCTACCAAATCCATAATTTCCGGTTGTAAGAATTTAGGATCCATGTGTTCCGCATCAGGAAGCTCATAAAAGTCTGAAGGGATATTTTGAGCTTGTAAAGCATCGTATAATGTTTGGCTGTCTTTTGCAGGTACGATTACATCTTTGGTACCATGAAAAATTAAGAATGGAACCGTATTGTTGTTAATATAACTTAAAGGGTTGGCTGCTTCATTTAATTCAGGAGCATTTTCAGGTTCAGCACCTAAAAGGTTTCTATAAACAAAATCAAAATCACGGATAGCACTTCCTTGCTTAGCAGATAATGGACTTACTACACCATAAAGTGGAACGGCAATATTTACATTGCTGTTTTGCTCCTTATTATTTCCGATTTCAAATTGATCTAAACCGTTGGTAACACCCAACATGCTAGCCAAGTGCCCTCCAGCAGACTCGCCCATTACGATTACTTTGTGGACATCTACACCAAATTTATCGGCATTTGCTTTGATATAACGGATGGCTGCTTTGGCATCTTGCAATTGACCCGGGAAGTTTATTTTGTTACTATCACGGTATTCTACACCCACAATAACGTAACCCTTATGAGCTAAATGTATTAGATTGGGTAAATGGATATTGTGATGAGTGTCCATCCAGCCACCACCGGCAAACCAGAAAAGTACGGGTAGTTTTTTACTGGTATCCTGATGTCTGATAACAGATAGTTTAAGGTCTCTGGTAGCTTGTCCTAACCAGCCGGGAACTTGTGTATAGCTAATGTCATTATCTAAAAATAATCCTGAATGGGTAATTTCAACTTTTAATTCTTTTTTCAAAATAAATTTATTTTAAGGTTAAGCAATTTTTATAAAAATGGAAACAAAAGTAATCAATAAAAAACAAAACATACCTATTAAAAAAAGTAGCTTTTAAAAAATTTTTATTGCTCATGGTAGCTGGAGCATTTTCCCTGAGATTTCAGTGATAGCGTTTGTTTAAACAAGTAATATTTAAAAAAAGACCCTGCAAGTAATATTTTCAGGGTCTTATTTATTTTTAGTGTTGCAACAGTCCAACATACTTGGTTTTTACCATTTTTAAAGGTACAGGGTCTTTTTTATCAGTAAACAAAAATCCACCTTTTATGATTAAGGTGTCTCCTATAAATTTTATACTATCAAATTCGCTATAAGGATAATAACCATTTGTGTCCAACCCGCTCTGAACCCAATAGCATGTGGTATAAAGTGCTTCTGGATTAAAGGTCAAAAAGGTTGTATCTCCAATTGTCTTTGTTCTATAGGTTCTTGGGTCATTATATTCTGCCACCTGTTCGATTCCATAAGGATAACCATTTGCATTAAAATCAAATGAAGAGTCAACTCTATGGAAAATGCCGTAATATATTTTAACATCATTAGTCGCCCAAAATGAAGTATCAATATATGGGTCGTTATTTTTGGGATCTGTATTTTTAGTAGTTTTAGAGCAAGAAATTAGTAAAACCACAAAACTATATCCAAGAATCATTTGGATTGTTCTAATTTTTTTCATTTAATTTGTTTTTACAAAGGTAAGCTATTATTCTTACGTTGTTTGCATAATACCCAAAAGGAATTCGTCCTATTCTGATAAAAAAATTATTATAAAAGCTATCCCTTAATGTTTTTTTAAAGGTGTTGTTTTTTATTACTTGAATGCAACTGAGAACATCTTATTGTTTGAATAATAATTAGGAATGGCTAAATTTTTTATGCCTTTATGCTTACTTTTGTGGGTCATCTTAAAATTTTTATAAAATACTATCATATAATTTTTATGAATTTACAAAAGGAAATTACTTGGGAAGTAATAAAGGAGTATCAAGATATTACTTTTAAATATTGTGAAGGTGTGGCTAGAATAGCCATTAATCGCCCGGAAGTAAGAAATGCTTTTCGTCCGGAAACTGTTTCAGAGATGTTGGAAGCTTTGAGAATAGCACATGAGTCACAGGATATTGGTGTGGTATTAATCAGTGGTGAAGGTCCTTCTGAAAAAGATGGCGGTTGGGCTTTTTGTTCTGGTGGCGACCAAAGAGTGCGGGCAGGAACAGGTTATAAAGGAGGTGATGGCATTAACCGGTTCAATATCTTGGATGTTCAAAGAGAAATTCGGTTTATGAATAAAGTGGTGATAGCCGTTGTGCCGGGTTGGGCAGTAGGTGGTGGTCACAGCCTCCATGTGGTTTGTGACTTGACTTTGGCGAGTAAAGAGCATGCCGTTTTCAAACAAACTGATGTTAATGTTGCCAGTGTAGATGGTGGTTTTGGTTCTGCCTATTTAGCCCGTCAGGTGGGGCAAAAAAGAGCTAGAGAAATTTTCTTCTTAGGTCGTTCTTATTCTGCCCAAGAAGCTTTTGAAATGGGAATGGTGAACGAAGTGGTACCTCATGAAGCGTTGGAAGGGCGTGCCTTTGAATGGGCTCAAGAAATATTAACTAAAAGCCCTACAGCAATAAAAATGGCAAAGTTTGCATTCAACTTAATTGATGATGGATTGGTAGGCCAGCAGGTGTATGCAGGTGAAGCCACCCGGTTGATTTATGGTACCCAAGAAGCCGAAGAAGGTAAAAATGCTTTCTTAGAAAAAAGGGAACCCGAGTTTAAAAAATTTCCAAAATTTCCATAAACATAATTGAGGTTGTTTGTTTCTTTAGATTGAATTCAGAATTAAATAAAACCGGTAAAGGGTGTTTAATCCTTGCCGGTTTTCGTTCTTATGATTTTCCCGGATGCTGTTCTAGCAAATTTTTGCAAATAAATAATTTCTTTTGGCACTTCATAATGGCTTAATTTCTGTTTTAGTTGTTCTTTTAAAATGGATTGCTGTTGAGCATCCTCTTTTGATGATTCGATAAATAAAACAATTTTTTCACCTAATCTTTCATCTGGTATTCCGGTAATATAATAGACTTCTGAGAGGATATCTGATATTTTTTCTTCTATAGATTCCGGGAAAAATTTTAAACCTCCACTGATGATGACATTGTCGTATCTGCCTTTCCATAAAAAATTATTATTACCCACCAGTTCTACCACATCATTGGTTTGAATCTCTTCCTCTATAAAAGGAACTTTTATCCAAAGGCAATCTCTATTATCTATTCCAATTTCAATTCCTTCTAAAGCTTGGTAGGTAGTGCTTGCGTTTTCACCGTTAATTTTTCTAATGGCAATATGGCTCAAGGTTTCTGTCATGCCATAACTGTGATAAATAGCGTAGGGTAGATTTTGGAGCTGTTTTTCTAAAATTTCAGATACAGGAGCACCACCTAAAAGAATTTTATCAATTTTTAAGTCAGGGTTTATATCTTTTATTTGAGAGGGAATTAAAGAGACAAAATCTATTTGTTGTTTAGTATTGAAATCTTTTAAGGCTTGCAATCCGGGTTCAATGGTAATGATGTTTTGTTGTGCCAATAGGGCTCTCACTATCATCATTTTTGCTGCAATATATTCTACCGGAAGGCAGAGTAATACGTTTTGGTTTTTCTTGAAATTGAAAAATGTAGCGGTCATCAATGCACTTTCCAATAATTGTTCCTTTCTAAATTTTATGGTTTTGGGTGTACCGGTGGAACCACTGGTGTGTAAATTCAAATAGGGTTCATCTGCCAACCATTCTTGAAAGAAAGCTCCTATGGCTCTAACGTTTGATGCTTTTGCTTTATCTGTATATTCAAATATCTCTTTTCCTTTAAGCGTTTTTCCATTGAGAATGAGGGTGTCAAATTTTTTAAAATCCATGAAGCAAAGGTATGGAGAATATTGTCTGAATAAAGATTTTAAAATTATATTGAGTTAAATTTTTTTAGGATTCCAACATTCACAGGTATTAGATTCTAAAATTGCTATGTAGGATTTTTCATAAAAAAATCCGAACACAAATTAAAGGATTATGTTCGGATTTTTTTATCTTTTTTGAAAGCTTAAATATTGTTTTTCAATTGCTTCATCAATTCATTAGTAGAGGCTATTCCGGTATGTCTCCAAATAATTTTTCCTTGTTTAAACATCATTAAAGTAGGGATAGAGCGTACTTCAAATTTTGCTGCAATTTCTTGAAATTTGTCCACATCTATTTTTACTACTCTGGCTTGGTCGCCAATTTGATCTTTCACATTTTCAAGTATAGGAGCCATTGTTTGACATGGACCACACCAAGTTGCATAAAAATCAATTAATACCGGTTTGTCGTCATTTACCAACTCATTAAATTTGTCCATCATGATATTATAGTTTTTGTTTTTTAATAATAATATTTATTATTTCTATCTCAAAAACTATTCCTGATTGTTTTTTCATAAAAATCCTTGCCATTAATGTTATTTAATTTTATGTAAATAAATTATGGCTGATTTAAGATTGAAATTACTGAAAATATGTCAGTTTAATTAATTTTTTTGTTTTTGTGGTACTCTTCTGCGGTATATTCCAAGTCCTCATAAAACTCTTCACCATATTTTCTGATTAAGGGTTCTTTTAAGAATTTATAAACCGGAACTTTTAGTTGCTCTCCCAAATCGCATCCCGGTTGGCATATATCCATATTGGGTTCGTAGTTTAATGCGTGAAAATTCTCATTTTCAATTACCCTGATGGGGAATAAATGGCAACTAATTGGCTTTTTAAAATTGGTTTTTCCCTCATAGAAGGCTTTTTCAATGGCACATTTTATTTGTCCCTTTTCGTCTTTAAAACCATAGACACAAATGCCATTGCCAATTGTTGGAGTAACGATGTCATGTTCATCATCAAAAGTATAAGCCCCTTCTTCTTCAATAATTCTTCTTGCCTCAGGCAGTAAATCGTCTTTTATGATAGGGTAGAGGTCTTCTATAATATTTGCTTCCTCCATCGTTATTGGGGCACCACAGTCGCCTACTTCACAACAAGCACCTTTGCATTTGTTTAAATCGCAAACAAATTGTTTTTCAAAAATATCATCACTGATTAAAATATCTTCTATAGCCACCATTATTGAATAATTAATTTACAAAATTATGACATTTTGCAAAAAATATCAATTATTAAATTAGAATTGATTCCGAATTGAAAAGAATAATGCCGAGGTTAATTACCTCGGCATTATTTCTAAATACATAATTAAAGTTATGCTTGCTGGTACATCACCATTTTAGCTTCGTTATTAATTGTTTCCAATGCTATCTCAGAAGGAGTTTCTCTTTCTTGAGATATCATATAAGCTGCAATTTTACTATTGAGTTCTTTGGCCTCATCTTCCGGTTTTAGGGTGAGTGCTATTTGATTAATCATAGCTACTTCTTGCTCTTTGGCCGCCATTACAGTATTCCAAACGTTACTTGAAACATAAATTTGTTGTGAAAGATTATGCTCAAATTCAGAATTGATAGCATTTACAGCCATAGTTTGCAAATCTCTCACCGTCATTCCCGGGATATAAACTCTTGGAATGAGCTCTCTGGGATGAGAGCGTTCTAAAAATACGGTAAGTCGCTCATAGGCCTGTAGTCTAAGTCTAAGGGTAATACCTTGCCCTTCTTGGAAAACGGCTAATTGTTTCCTTTTAAATTCTCCTGTTAGAAATTTGCCCACTATCATTGATGTGGCAATTAAAACGATAATTGCAGGTATAATGTATTTTGCAATTTCTAATAATGTTGCTCCTACGCCCATTTAAAATTTTAAATTAATTATTATAAATCAAATTTTATACCTTGAGCCAAAGGCACGTCGGTACTATAGTTAATTGTATTAGTTTGACGACGCATATAAACTTTCCAGGAGTCAGAGCCGCTCTCACGGCCACCGCCGGTTTCTTTTTCGCCACCAAAAGCACCCCCGATTTCGGCACCACTTGTTCCTATATTGACATTAGCAATACCGCAATCGCTACCAGCTACACTTAAAAACTGTTCTGCTTCCCTTAAGTTGGTAGTCATAATAGCAGAAGATAGTCCTTGAGGTACATCGTTTTGCATAGCTATGGCCTCATTTATGGTGCTGTATTTTATTAAATAAAGGATAGGGGCAAAGGTTTCGTGCTTTACAATTTTAAAATTGTTTTCGGCCTCAATAATACATGGTTTTACATAGCATCCACTTTCGTAACCTTCTCCTGAAAGTACGCCACCTTTAACGATGATTTTACCGCCTTCTGCTTCTGCTTCTTTAATAGCATTAACATACATATCCACGGCATCCTTGTCTATCAGTGGCCCCATGTGGTTTTTGCTGTCCAATGGATCACCAATTTTGATTTGCTTATAGGCAGCAATTAATCTTTTTTTCACTTCCTCGTATCTGCTTTCATGCACGATTAATCTTCTTGTGGTGGTACATCTTTGACCCGCAGTGCCTACCGCACCGAAGACAGCTCCTACTACAGTTGTTTGGATATCGGCACTTTCTGTAACGATGATGGCATTATTACCTCCTAATTCTAAAAGATAACGTCCTAAGCGTCCGGAAACTGCTGCAGCAACGGCTTTACCCATTCTGGTAGATCCTGTGGCAGATACCAAAGCCACTCTTTCATCATGAGTAAGCAATTCGCCTATATCCGGACCACCAATTACCAAATTGCTAATCCCTTCAGGCAGGTTGTTTTTCTTTAATATTGCCGCTATGATATTTTGGCAGGCAATAGCAGAGACAGGCACTTTTTCAGAAGGCTTCCAAATGGTAGTATCACCACAAATCCAAGCCAGTGCGGTGTTCCAGCTCCAAACGGCAACTGGGAAGTTGAATGCAGAAATAATACCAACGATGCCTAATGGGTGATATTGTTCATACATCCTGTGATGTGCTCTTTCGCTATGGGTAGTCATCCCGTAAAGTTGGCGCGATAATCCTACTGCAAAATCGCAGATGTCTATCATTTCTTGAACTTCGCCCAAACCTTCTTGAAGACTTTTTCCCATTTCATAAGAAACTAAAGCTCCTAAACTGTCTTTCTTTGCTCTTAAAGCATCTCCAAACTGACGTACTATTTCGCCACGTTTAGGTGCAGGCATCAATCGCCAAGTATAGAAAGCCTCATTGGCTTTTTCTGCAACTTTTGCATATTCCTTAGCTGAAGTTTGTTTTACTGTTGCAATTAGTTTTCCGTCAACCGGAGAGTAGGATTCAATTTCCGTTCCGGTGCTTTTTAACCATTTACTTCCTGTGGAAGTGCCTTCATTGATTTTTTCGATTCCTAAATCCGTTAATATTTTCTTGATATTCATTATTGGTTTTTTTGAATGCAATTTTTTTAAAATACTTGCAAAGATAAAATATTAAAATGAGTTTATGAAAAGGCAATATAGGGATTTGTAAAAAAATTTGTAAAGATTTATTTTCTATGACATCTTTTTTCATTTTCTTTCTCAAAAATTGTCTATCAATCTATGTGGAAAAACTATAAACCAGGTAGGCATATAGGTTTTGGATAATTATCAATAGTTCTTGATATAGAAGCTTTGCTTTCACAATAGCTTAAAAGTTAAATGCAAGCTGCGAGGAAGAAAGAAAAAAGTGTTTTGTTGGTATAAATCCAAATTTATTTGCTTTTTTAAATTTTTTAATATACCTTTAACCAAAATTGTCATTCACCAATTAAATAATTAATTATGAAACACAAACATCTACCCCCCCCCCCGCAAAAGCCTAAACTTTTTTAAGTACTTATTTATGCTGTTATTGGGATTAAATGCTTTGGATATAAATGCACAGGGCTTTTGTTTTATGGATTCTGTCCAATCAGGGCAGCAGAGTTTGCTAAAAGGAGCAACTTGTACGAGAGTTTCAAGTATTTATTCTAATTTCTTTACAAAAGTCAATAATTATATTCCTTACCCAAATCAAAACACAGTTACAACAACACCAAAAAAAATAAAAGTCAAGGTTATTGTTGTAACAAATTCCTTTTATCCTCCTACAACAGAATATCCTGCACATTTTACAATAAATGATACTGCAACTATTACTCATTTCATTCAAAACTTGTGTAATTATGCAGATCCATCAAATGGATTAAATATTAGTTTGAGCAGTATAGGAACTCCAACAAATCCTCAAACTGCTGTTTGTGGCAGTTGTCATATATCTGACTCTAAATTTCAAGTTGAATTAACAGGTATAAAATTTGTAACAACAAATGAAAATTTGCAAACAACTACCAAGGCAAGGGATATAAACTATCACATCTCTAATTTTTCTGATGGGGATCAAGATTCAATATTAAATATTTTTATGGTAAACTATAAAATGAATGGGTACCCCATAGTTGATTCTAATGATAGTTATGGCGGTTTGGGTCAAATTGGTTTTCATTATAGTTTGAGAAAGGCTAATCATGGGGTAATATTATATAAAGCTAAAGGTGACGAATGGTCTAAATACCAAACTTTAATTCTCGAATTCGGACATAATTTTGGGTTATGGCATACTTTTGACAAGACTGAGTGTCCTCCTTACATACCTATGGAGTTTTTCCTTGATGATGTTTTTGGTACTAATCCAAGTTTTTGCCATTTCCCAAATGATAAAGATACTAATTGTAATCCTGATTTACCGGCAAATAAATATTTATGTTCTAATAATTTAATGGGTGGCAAACCTAATAGAATTGAATTTTTATCCCCTAAACAATTAGGTCGAATGCATAGGAATTCTTATTTAGGTTCTGTTTCACAGTTTATTTATCCTACCGAAGCTCCGGATGTACACCCTATGGAGATTACCAGTAACCAAACTTGGGACTTTGGCATTCGTATGTATCAGGACATTATTGTAAAAGCAGGTAAAACCCTAACCATTACTTGTGAGGTACAAATGCCTCCGGGAGGAAAAATAATTGTGGAAAAAGGTGCAAAACTTGTTTTGGATGCTGGAACAATTACCTCTTATCATCCTAAAGCTTCTTGGAAAGGCATAGAACTTTATGGAGATAAAAATGCTCAACCCATACCTACAAACCAAGGAAGACTAGAAATGAAAAACAATTCTTTAATCGAATATGCCGAATTAGGCGTTCAAGATTTTATCACTAATGTATGGAATGGTGGAGGAATTATTAATGTCTATAACAGTACTTTTAAAGATTGCCGTAGAGCAGTTGCTTTAAACGATTATCCAAACTATGCCAGAGGTACGAGTTGTAGCTTTTTTAATGTAAACTTTATTAATGAAGATGCTAATGCTATTACCAATCAAAACTTGACAGGTGTAGGGGTGTTTACTTCTTATAACGAAAAAGGAGTACTTATCGCAAACAGTACTTTTAAAAACAAATTGGCATTAAACGGCACTATTCCAATTGAAAATAGCAATTATGCCGTTTATACCAATGATGCAGGATTTAGAATAACAAATAGTATTTTCAAAGGATATAAAGTTGGTGTTACTACTATGACTGTTAACAATAACCCTTCACGCTCTACCAAAATACTTAATTGTACTTTTGATTCCCTTTTTACCGGAATAATGTTTGCAGATAATTTCTCTATGGCTCAAAATAATACTTTTGACCATTTGTTGGGCTATTTTGATGGCATTAAAGATTATGCCCAATTTGGACAAGCCATTTATGCTCATAATCCCAATGGATTATTAATCAATAAAAATACCATAAATGCTACTTATGGTAATTCTATTAGAGGGATAACCGTGAATGATTCTAGATATTTTGGCTCTAAAGTGGTGGACAATACAATAAACAATATTTATGCAGGCGTTATCACCCAAAGAAGAAACCCCCAATTAGATATTTTATGTAATCATTTTACCAATGGTTATTATAATATTTGGGGCAATCCGGAAAGTAACCACCCTTTCTTTACCTTAAAAGACCAAGGGAATGGCTGTGGATATTTTGATTACAGAGCCGGTAATACTTTTGAAGGTAGTGCTACTTATCATATTTATTCTAACCTTTATCCTACTTGGAATTATTTTTATTTCTCTAATGATATAAGTCAAATCCCAACCAATACATTTGGTGTCTCCGTAAATCCAGATGGTTGTACAAACTTAACTGATGCAACAGATCCTAACTCACAATGTAATTTACCTTCCAATACAGAATCATGGATAGATTCCTTATTTGATGAGGCTTATACCTCTTGGCCTGAAAATATTTTAGGTCAAACGACCATTTCAGGACAAATGCAATTAGCTTTCATAATGCAGCGTTTAAGCGAAAGAGGAAGTACTGATTCTATCATTAGTTTCTTGGAAAACGTAAACAATTTGGAGAGCCAAAAATTATTACTCTCATTGTATTTGGAGCAAGGTAATTATACGGCTTTTGATAATCTTTTAGAAAGTATAAGTTTTAGTAATGGTGACGAAACATTAGCTTTTAAAGATTATAATAATTTCTTAAAAACGCTTTCACAAGAAAACAGAACATTGTTCCAATTAAATTTAACCGAAAAAGAACTCTTGGAGACAATAGCTACCCAAGACTTTGAAGTGAGCAATTATGCCAAAGCCATGCTTGAGTTTGTATTTATGCAAGAATGGGAACATTACCAAGAAAGATTGCCACAGGAAAGCCAAATGGCAAAATATGAAAATGACACTCCTAAAAACCAAAGTAGTTTAGGTAATGCCACTCCTAACCCCAATACCGGAAAAGTTAGGATTAATGTAAATATTTTAGAAAAAGATGCCCAATATGCAACACTTAACATATATGATTTGACAGGTAGGTTAATAATCAGCAAATCTTTACAAAAAGGATACCAAAGCCTTGCTTTTGATTTAAGCCAATATAATAATGGACTATATTTATATAGTCTTAATATCAATGGAAAAAATAAAGCAACAAAAAAATTAGTGCTTCAAAAATAATCTAAATTCATCAGCCTTATGCTTGTTAACACAAGCATAAGGCTTAAATTTTATAATAATGAGAAAGTTAATTTATTTTTGTGTAGCCATATTGAGTTTTTGTCTTTTATTTATTTCTGTTAATGCACAATCGAAACAGCCCTATGGCTATTCAAAATCTTATGTTTATAAAGGAGATAGCTTAAGGAGATTTGGCGGAAACTTTTCTAAAATACTCTATCTAAAAAATTCAGAAAATTTAATTTTTACAAATACTTCTATAACCGCAAGCCAATTTAAACACCTCACTCAATGGTTTAAGACAGATAAAAATGGAAATATTATTCAGGAAATAACAGATAGTATCAATAATGTATTGAATTATTATATAAATGATATTAAATATAATTTTAATAATGAAAGTCGATTTTTTGTTAGTGGATGGAAAGATGATGCTACAAATTATATAAACTCTGTAATATTAGAAAATAGAGATACGAGTTTAAATTTGAATTGGATAAAAGAATACCCTTTAGGTCAAGATACATTTGTCAGATATACCTCTGTTCAGCCTGTTAATAAAAATAGTATTTATGTCAGTTTAAACGCCGGAATTATTGATCAAAATATTCCAGGAAAAATAAAAAATGTTTTCGCATGGATATGGAAATTAGATACAATCGGAAATATTATATGGAAAAAAGCTATCGACATTAATGAAAATAATAGTATTAAAGAAATTATTCTTGCTAATGATGGAAATTTACTTTTATATGGTAGAACTGGAGGTTATGGGGTTCCTGTATCAACTACCGCTTCCGGTTTAGTAATAAAAATAGACACTGCCGGCAATAAGCTTTGGCATAAAGTGT